>JAEEHB010000017.1 GCA_016280595.1 Clostridiaceae bacterium
TGATTTCAGCAGTCGTCGTTGTGATAGATCTCGCGGCAGAGGACGGCCTAGATCCCACTGTAGACAATCTTCACGCCACTTCAAAGAAGTACATGTCCGAAGACGGTCTGGCATTCTTCCCCTAGTTGATAGTCAAAAAAATCAAGGAGAGCGACAGCCCCAACTTCCTTGTTTCCGGAATCCGTCCCCCTTCGGATATCGAAGTTTTCAAAAAGGCTTTCGGCGACAAATTCGTGCTTGTTGACGTTGTGATTTCCGATGACGAAGTAAGATATCAGAGAATGCTTGCCAGAGGCTCGGAGAGAGACGGCAAAAGCGTTGAAAAACTCCGCGAAAACGATATTCACGAAGAAGAAATCTTCCACACCAGCGAAAGCGAAAAGATGGCCGATTACATTATGAAAAACGACGGCTCAGTTGAAGATTTCTACGCAGGCGTAAAAGATTTTTACGACAACTATCTCAGCGCAAAATTAGACTGATTGCAAAAGTGAAGACTGCACCGCAGGCATACTGCCCGGCGGTGCGGTTTTATTTTTATAAAAAAGCGGAAAAATCCCTCTGCCGTATTTGTCAATAATATGCTTAAAACTGACATTTTTATTGTATAAATTGATATTTTTGCTTTCATACAAGTTGTTATTCTTGACTTAAAAAAAGTATAATGATATACTACATATAGTAGTTAGGTGAAAATTCAGAAGTGTTCTGTTTCTGACGGATAATTGTGGAGCACCACAGTGAAACAGAGCATATTTCAGCCGACCGTCTGGGCGCATTGCTTTTTGTGCGAGCAATTGCGCTCTTTCACATTTTTTAAGGAGGCAAAAATATGAAAAAAATCGGAATTGTAATGGGCAGCGACAGCGACCTTCCCGTTATCGAAAAAGCAACCGCTACCCTTGACGCCCTCGGTGTACCCTATGAGGTGCACGTTTATTCCGCACACCGCACCCCCGAGCAGGCAAGAGATTTTGCGCTCGGCGCCAGAGCAAACGGCTTCGGCGCGATAATTGCGGCTGCGGGTATGGCGGCTCACCTTGCCGGAGCAATCGCGGCAAACACTACCCTCCCCGTTGTGGGAATACCCTGCAAATCAAAAGTTATGGACGGCGTTGATGCACTGCTTTCAACTGTTATGATGCCCCCGGGAATCCCCGTGGCGACAGTCGGAGTGGATGCGGGAGTCAACGCCGCTTTGCTTTGCGCCGAGATAATTGCAGTAAGCGACAGTGAACTTGCCGAAAGGCTTGACGCCAAAAGAAAAGCCGATGCTCAGGCTGTGCTTGCGAAAGACGCAAAGATTTCGGAGCAGTTCAATAAATAAGCGAATAAACTCAACAGGAGGTAAAAATATGGAAAAGGCAACACAACTCTACGAAGGAAAGGCAAAAAAAGTTTTCGCAACGGAAGACGATAATTACGTTATCGTTTCCTACAAAGACGATGCTACCGCTTTTGACGGCACCAAAAGAGGCACCATCGCAGGCAAGGGCGTAGTGAACAACCGTATGTCCAACTTCCTTATGCAGATTCTCGAAAAGGAAGGCGTACCCACTCACTATGTTGAAGAACTCAACGACAGGGAAACCGTAGTTAAGAAAGTTTCCATCGTTCCCCTTGAAGTCATCATCCGCAACATCTCCGCCGGCTCATTTGCGAAGAGATTCGGCGTGGAAGAAGGCATTGTGTTTGATGAGCCCACAATCGAGTTCTCCTACAAAAACGACGACCTTCACGACCCCCTTATGAACGCTTATCACGCAATCGCTCTCAAGCTCGCCACAAAAGAAGAGATTGAGCAGATCAAATCAATGGCGTTCAAAATCAACGAGATACTCAAAGCGTATTTCCTGAAACTCAATGTTAAACTCGTTGACTTCAAACTCGAATTCGGCAAAACAGCCGACGGAACAATCGTTCTCGCCGACGAGATTTCTCCCGACACCTGCAGATTCTGGGATGCCGAAACAAACGAGAAACTTGATAAAGACCGTTTCCGCCGCGATATGGGCGGAGTTGAAGGTGCATACAACGAAATGATGCACAGAGTTTTCGGCTGATAAGGAGATAACATATGGGAGGATTTTTCGGAGCGGTCAACAGAGAAGACGCCATAGGTGATGTCTTCTTCGGCACCGACTATCACTCACATCTGGGTACAAAGAGCGGCGGTATGGCCGCTTATGACCCGGTAAGGGGCTTTCAGAGGCAGATACACAGCATAGACAAGACTCCCTTCCGCACCAAGTTTGACAAGGTGTTTGAAGAGATGAAGGGCTTTGCTTCAATAGGATGTATCAGCGACACAGACCCTCAGCCCCTGCTTATCAAGTCAAGGCTCGGCACATACGCAATCAGCACAATCGGCATAATCAACAATATGGATGAACTGATTGACCTGTGCATCAAAAACGGCGCAAACTTCAACGCGATGACAAGCGGGCGCACAAACAACTCCGAACTTGTCGCCTGCCTGATAAATCAGAAAGAATCATTTACCGAAGGCATAAAATTCGCTCAGGACAATATCGACGGCACAGCCTCAATTCTTATTCTCACCGAAAAGGGAAGCATAATCGCCGCGAGAGATAAGGTAGGCAGGCTTCCGATAGTTACCGGCAAGAGAGAGGACGGCTACTGCGCCTGCTTCGAATCTTTCGCCTATCAGAAGGTCGGCTATTCGGCCTGCGGCGAACTAGGCCCCGGCGAAATAGTTGAAATCACGGCAGACGGCATCACTCAGCTTTCGCCTCCGGGCAAAAAGAAGAGAGTGTGCGCTTTCCTCTGGTCTTACTACGGCTATCCGACCGCCACTTACGAGGGCGTAAATGTTGAAGTGATGAGAATGCGCAACGGCGCCATTATGTCACGCAATGACAAGGAAAAAGGCTGTGATTATCACCTTGACTATGTTGCGGGTGTTCCCGATTCGGGCACGGCGCACGCAATAGGCTACGCGAGCAACAGCGAAACGCCTTTCGGAAGACCGTTTATCAAATATACGCAGACCTGGCTGAGAAGTTTTATGCCCGTTAATCAGAGCGAGAGAAACAGAGTGGCAAAGATGAAACTTCTGCCTGTTACCGACCTTATCAAAGACAAGGATCTGCTCTTTGTTGATGACTCAATAGTAAGAGGCACACAGCTTCGCGAAACGGTTGATTTCCTTTATTCAAACGGCGCAAAAACCGTCCATATGCGCTCTGCCTGCCCGCCGATTATGTACGGCTGCAAATATCTCAACTTCTCAAGGGCGACAAGCGATATGGAACTCATCTCAAGATCCACCATTATGGAACTTGAAGGCGAGGAAGGTTTCAAGCACCTTGACGAATACACCGACGGAAACACCGAAAGAGGCAAGAAACTGCGCAGCACCATCTGCAAGAAACTCAACTTTGACTCTCTCGATTTTCAGACTCTGAGCGGTATCATCGAAGCCATCGGAATAGACGAAGATGAACTTTGCACATACTGCTGGAGCGGAAAGGAATAATATATGAACACTAATTCAAGGTCCGACAGTTACGCGGCGGCAGGTGTTGATATCACCGCCGGCTACAAGGCCGTTGAACTTATGAAACAGCACATAGCCAAAACCGTAACACCGGGCGTATGCTCCGATGTGGGCGGCTTCGGCGGATTATTTGAACTTGACCTTACCGACATCGCAAGGCCCGTGCTCGTAAGCGGCACCGACGGAGTGGGCACCAAACTGAAAATAGCGTTTTTACTTGACAAGCACGATACAGTCGGCATTGACTGCGTTGCAATGTGCGTAAACGATATTATCTGCTGCGGAGCAAAACCCCTGTTTTTCCTTGACTATATCGCCTGCGGCAAAAATATTCCCGAAAGAATCGCCGATATAGTAAAAGGCGTGTGCGACGGCTGCGTGCAGAGCGGCGCCGCTCTTATCGGCGGCGAAACCGCAGAGATGCCCGGCTTCTACCCCGTTGACGAATACGACCTCGCAGGTTACTGCACGGGAGTGGTAGATAAAAGAAAAATAATAAATAATAAAGAAATGAGACCGGGCGACCTCATCATCGCTCTTCCGTCAAGCGGAGTGCACTCAAACGGCTTCTCCCTTGTAAGAAAAGTGTTTGATGTTGAAAACACCGACCTCAAAGCCCCATGCGCCGAACTCGGCGGCAAAAGCATAGGCGAAACTCTTCTCACTCCCACAAAGATTTATGTGAAGCCCGTACTTGCTCTGCTCAAACTAATCAGGGCAAAAGGCATTTCACACATAACCGGCGGCGGCTTCTATGAGAATATTCCGAGAAGCATACCCGACGGGCTCGGCGCTAAAATCGACAGAAGCGCAATTAAGATTCTGCCGATATTTGACCTGATTGCCAAGAAGGGCGGTATCAGCGAGAGAGATATGTTCAACACTTTCAATATGGGTGTAGGTATGAGCATTGTCGTTTCCCGCATAGATGCAGGCTTAGCGCTTGAAATACTCAAGCAAAACGGCGAAGACGCTTATATCATAGGCGAAATAATTGAATCAAAGGATAAGATAACGATATGCTGAAAAAAATTGTAAACGGAATCAGTGCAGGTATTCTTATTTCAATCGGCGGCTCGGTTTTTCTTGCGTGTGACAACAAATATGTCGGCGCTTCGTTTTTCACGGTTGCTCTTCTCTGCATCTGCTATAAGGGCTATTCCCTTTTCACCGGCAAGGTAGGTTATCTGCCCGAAAAGCACGGTAAAGAAGAATTTTCCGTTTTGCTTCTCGGTCTGCTCGGCAACACAATCGGCACAGTTATTCTCGGCTATGCCGTTGCCTATGCAGTGCCCGGAATAAAAGAAACGGCGCTGACAATCTGCAATGCGAAACTCGGCCAGGAGTTTTTACAGACTCTCATAAGAGGCTGCCTGTGCGGCGTACTTATGTATCTCGCGGTAAGCATTTTCAGAGACCACAAAACCCCGCTTGCAATCATCTTCTGCATCCCCGTATTCATCCTCAGCGGCTTTGAGCACTCCATAGCCGACATATTCTATTTCGCGGCTTCTGGCATTGTTTCGCTCAAAGCATTCGCCTTCCTTATGACCGTAGTGCTCGGCAATTCAATCGGCGCAATTCTTCTGTGCGCGATGACGCTCTGCATGAAGGAAAAGAAGAAAGAGGAATAATGATGGCAGAAAAAAAAGCAAAAATCACCGTGCTTGTTTCCGGCGGCGGCACAAACCTTCAGGCAATACTTGACGCCGAAAAAAGCGGAATAATTAACAGCGGTGAGGTTTCTCTGGTTATCTCAAACAAAAGCGACGCCTACGCTCTTACAAGAGCGGCAAACGCGGGAGTGAAAACCGCAGTCGTTTCAAAGAAGGATTATCCGGACGCAAAAGAGTTTGAGAAAAAACTTATTGAAACAATAGACAGTAACGGCACGGACTTAATCGTGCTTGCAGGTTTTATGGTTATTCTCAGTGAGAATTTCACAAGGCATTACGACCATAAAATTATCAATATTCACCCGTCTCTCATACCTTCATTCTGCGGCGAAGGCTTCTACGGGCTCAGAGTCCACGAAGCGGCGCTTGCAAAGGGAGTAAAAGTAACCGGCGCTACGGTTCACTTCGTAAACGAAATACCCGACGGCGGCGAAATCATTATGCAGAAAGCGGTTTATATTGAAGACGGCGACACCCCCGAAATCCTTCAGCGAAGGGTTATGGAGCAGGCAGAATGGCAAATACTGCCCGAATCCATTGAAAAAGTATGCAGCAAAATAATATGTAAATAACAAAAAAGTTGTGTGGAGGCAATGAAAATGGATATTTACAAAATCAATGACATCGCAGAGTTAATCAAGGACAATTCCTATGTAGGCAGAGGAATTGTCGCAGGCAAATCCAAAGACGGCAAAAAGGCCGTCGCCGCCTATTTCATTATGGGCAGAAGCGCAAACAGCAGAAACCGCATTTTCACCGAAAAGAACGGCGAAGTATTTACCGAGCCCTACGACGCATCCAAAGTGGAAGACCCGAGTCTCATCATCTACGCCGCTGTGCGTTCACTCGGCAAGAAACTCATAGTGACAAACGGCGACCAGACCGACACCATCTATGAAGGCATCAAGGCAGGCGGCACATTCTCAGGCGCACTCGCCACAAGAGATTTCGAGCCCGACAAGCCGAACTACACCCCCAGAATCAGCGCGATACTCAACCTTGACGGCGATTTCACTTATGAAATGAGCATACTCAAGAGTGCAGACGCTGACGGCACAGCCTGCAACAGATATACCTTCTCATACGCTCCCCTTGCAGGTCTCGGTCATTTTGTGCACACCTATGTATGCGACGGCAATCCCATCCCCACCTTCCAGGGTGAGCCCGAGAGAGTGGAAATCCCCGATGATATCGACGAATTCACAAACAAACTCTGGGGCGCTCTCAACGAGGATAACAAGATTTCCCTTTATGTGCGCTACATAGACATTGAAACAGGCAAAACAGAGAACAGACTCGTTAACAAATATAATTAAGGAGATAATAAAATGAAAGAATTTGAACTTAAATACGGATGCAACCCCAATCAGAAGCCCTCAAAAATATTTATGGCTAACGGCGAAGACCTTCCCATTAAAATTCTCTCCGGCAGACCCGGTTACATCAACTTCCTCGATGCTTTCAATTCCTGGCAGCTTGTGAAAGAACTCAAAGAGGCTCTCGGTCTTCCCGCAGTAACCTCCTTCAAACACGTAAGCCCCACTTCGGCGGCAGTAGGCATTCCCCTTTCCGACACTCTCAAGAAAGCCTGCTTCGTTGACGATATCGAAGGCCTTGACGATTCTCCTCTCGCCTGCGCTTACGCAAGAGCAAGAGGTACCGACCGTATGTGCTCCTTCGGCGACTGGGTTGCTCTCTCCGATGTTTGCGATGTGACCACCGCCAAGATGATTAAGAGAGAGGTTTCCGACGGCATCATCGCTCCCGGTTATGAGCCCGAAGCACTCGAAATACTCAAATCAAAGAGAAAAGGCAACTACAACGTTGTTGAAATAGACCCGAATTATGTTCCCGACCCCACCGAGCATAAGCAGGTATTCGGCATTACCTTTGAGCAGGGCAGAAACAATTTCAAGATTGACAAGGACCTGCTTTCGAATGTTGTTACCGCAAACAAGAATCTTCCCGAGAGCGCAGTGCGTGACCTTATAATCTCGCTCATCACTCTCAAATACACACAGTCCAACTCCGTTTGCTATGCGGTTGACGGTCAGGCAATAGGCGTAGGCGCAGGTCAGCAGTCCAGAATTCACTGCACCCGTCTTGCAGGCTCCAAGGCAGACACCTGGTTCCTTCGTCAGCACGAGAAAGTGCTTAACCTCCCCTTCAAGCCCGACATCGGCCGCCCCGACAGGGACAATGTCATTGACGGTTACATCAACAAGAACGAAGAAGATGTATGCGCAGACGGAATCTGGCAGAAATACTTCACCGTACAGCCCGAGCCTCTTACCGATGAGGAAGCAAAGGCATACCTTGCCACAAAGAACGATGTTGCTCTCGGCTCAGATGCATTCTTCCCCTTCAGCGACAACATTGAGAGAGCATACAGAAGCGGTGTTAAATACATCGCCGAGCCCGGCGGATCAATCCGCGATGACGCTGTTATCGACTGCTGTGACAAATACGGCATGGCAATGGCATTTACCGGAATGAGACTCTTCCATCACTGATAACACATTATTCAGAGGTATCTATGAAAATAATGGTGATAGGCGGCGGTGGCAGAGAACACGCCGTCATAAAGAAACTTAAAGAAAACAAGAGCATTGATGAGATATTCGCTCTGCCCGGAAACGGCGGTATTGCAAAGGATGCAACCTGTGTGCCCATAGGCGCAACGGATATTGAAAAGATTGTTGACTTTGCCGTAAGCAAAAAAATCGACTACGCTGTTGTCACTCCGGACGACCCGCTTGTGCTCGGCTGTGTTGACGCGCTCAACAAGGTCGGTATCCCCTGCTTCGGCCCCGAAGCAAAGGCGGCAATCATTGAGGGAAGCAAAGTTTTCTCAAAGAATCTGATGAAGAAATACGGCATCCCCACGGCAAAGTACGAAGTTTTCACCGATATGGACAGCGCTCTTGCCTACCTTGAGACCGCTCCGATACCCACCGTAATAAAGGCGGACGGGCTTGCGCTCGGAAAAGGCGTTATAATTGCCGAAACCCGTGAAGACGCGAAAAAAGCGGTTATCTCAATGATGCAGGATAAGGCTTTCGGTAAAAGCGGCGAAAACATCGTTATTGAGGAATTCCTTACCGGCCCCGAAGTATCCGTGCTTTCGTTTACAGACGGTAAAACCGTGAAACCGATGATTTCTTCAATGGACCACAAGAGAGCCGGCGACAACGACACGGGCCTCAACACCGGCGGTATGGGTACGGTTGCTCCGAATCCTTATTACACACCCGAAATCGCGGCTGAATGTATGGAAAAAATCTTCCTGCCCACAATCAACGCGATGAACGCGGAGGGAAGAACATTCAAAGGCTGCCTGTATTTCGGCCTTATGATTACACCCGACGGTCCTAAAGTAATCGAATACAACTGCCGCTTCGGAGACCCCGAAACTCAGGTTGTGCTCCCGCTTCTCGAAAGCGATCTGTTTGAAATAATGAATGCAACAACCGACGGCACTCTTGCCGAAACGGAAGTCAGGTTTTCCGATAACAGCGCCTGCTGTGTGATTATGGCTTCACAGGGCTATCCCATCGCTTACGAAAAGGGATATGAGATAACAATTCCAGAAGAAATCAGCGACAGCGTTTATGTTGCGGGCGCCGCCGTCAAAGACGGTAAACTCGTGACAAGCGGCGGCAGAGTGCTCGGCGCGGTAAAAACCGCCCCCACTCTCGCGCAGGCGATTGACGGAGCATACGGACTTGTTGACAAAATATCTTTCGGTAATGCGTTTTACCGCAAGGATATAGGCGCAAGAGCGCTTAAAGCAGGGAGGTAAAGCATGGTTTACAGAATATTTGTTGAAAAGAAACCCGGCCTTGCCAACGAAGCGAAAGCGCTGCTCGGCGACGCCGTAACTCTGCTGGGCATAGAAAACCTGAAAGACATCCGTCTGTTTAACCGTTACGATGCGGAAAACATAACGCCCGAACTGTTTGACTACGCGGTCAAGACCGTGTTTTCGGAACCCCAGCTTGACATTGCGACCACCGAACTTGAAGAAGATGATTCGGTAGTTTTTGCGGTAGAGTATCTCCCCGGTCAGTTTGACCAGAGAGCCGATTCCGCCGCGCAGTGTATTCAGATTATCTCTCAGGGCGAAAGACCGCTCATCCGCTCCGCTAGAGTATACAAACTTTACGGCAATATAAGCGCAGACGATGTTGCGAAAATCAAAAAATATGTTATCAACCCGGTTGAATCAAGAGAAGCGGCTCTTGAAAAACCCGAAACTCTGAAAGTTAACTATGACATCCCCGAGAGCGTTGCAACCCTTGACGGCTTCACCGCCCTTGACAGAGCAGGCCTCGAAAAATTCGTTGCGGATTACGGCCTTGCGATGGACGCGGATGACATTGAATTCTGTCAGAATTATTTCAGAAAAGAAGGCAGAGACCCGACAATCACCGAGATAAGGATGATTGACACCTACTGGTCCGACCACTGCCGCCACACAACTTTCCTCACGGTAATCGATTCCGTCAGATTTGAAGATGAACTTCTTCAGAAAGCGTATGATGATTATATCGCGGTAAGAAAAGAACTCGGCAGAACAAAGCCGATTTGCCTTATGGACCTTGCTACAATAGCGGCGAGGCATCTTAAAGCGAAAGGTCTTCTGCCCAAACTTGACGAGAGCGAAGAAATCAACGCCTGCACGGTCAAAATCGATGTTGAAGTTGACGGCGTAACAGAGCCCTGGCTCCTTCTCTTCAAAAACGAAACACATAACCACCCGACCGAGATTGAGCCCTTCGGCGGCGCCGCAACCTGTATAGGCGGCGCAATCAGAGACCCGCTTTCGGGCAGAAGTTATGTTTACGGCGCGATGAGAGTAACGGGCGCGTCAGACCCGCTCAAACCCGTGAGCGAAACCATTCCCGGCAAGCTGCCTCAAAGAAGCATTGTTACATCTGCGGCGGCAGGTTACTCTTCATACGGCAACCAGATAGGTCTTGCCACCGGAATAGTTGATGAAATCTATCACCCGGGATATGAAGCAAAGAGAATGGAAATCGGCGCGGTAATCGCGGCGGCTCCCGCAGAAAATGTGCGAAGAGAAGTACCCGCCCCCGGCGACGTGGTAATTCTTCTGGGCGGCTCAACCGGACGCGACGGTATAGGCGGCGCGACAGGCTCATCGAAATCGCACACTTCCCATTCCGTTGAAACCTGCGGCGCTGAAGTGCAGAAAGGTAACGCACCCGAGGAGCGCAAACTCCAGAGGCTGTTCAGAAACGGCGACGCCTGCCGTATGATAAAGCGCTGCAACGATTTCGGCGCGGGCGGTGTTTCGGTTGCAATCGGCGAACTTGCCGACGGACTTGAAATAAACCTCAACGCCGTGCCCAAAAAATATGAAGGCCTTGACGGTACAGAACTCGCAATCAGCGAATCTCAGGAGAGAATGGCTGTTGTGGTTGAAAAGGAAAATGTTGACGCCTTCCTTAAACTTGCGGAAACCGAAAACCTCCAGGCCTGCCCTGTTGCGGTAGTTAAGGCGGAACCCCGCCTTACCATGAACTGGAACGGTAAGAAGATAGTTGATATCAGCCGCGAATTTCTTAATTCAAACGGTGCCGACAAACACATAGATATCACCCCCGCCTCCTCACAATCTGTTGAAAAAGATATCTCAGGCACGTTTACCGGAAACATAAAGGCATATGCTGCAGACCTTAACATCTGCTCGAAGAGAGGTCTTTCCGAAAGATTTGACTCAACGATAGGCGCAGGCACAGTGCTTATGCCCTTCGGCGGCAAATATCAGCGCACACCCATTCAGGCAATGGTGCAGAAGATTTCCGTTGAAAAGAAACACACAGATGACTGCTCGCTTATGTCCTGGGGCTACAACCCCTATATCACCGAAAAGAGCCCATATCACGGAGCGTATCTCGCGGTGATTGAATCGGTTTCAAAACTGATTGCCACGGGCGCGGACCTCAAAGATGTTTATCTCACTTTCCAGGAATACTTTGAGCATCCGGGCAAAGACGGAAAACGCTGGGGCAAACCTCTTGCCGCTCTTCTCGGCGCATTCAAAGCACAGGAAAATCTCAAAATCGCATCTATCGGCGGCAAGGATTCAATGAGCGGCTCATTTGAAGACCTCGATGTGCCCCCCACCCTTGTTTCCTTTGCTGTTACAACAGATAAAGTTTCTTCCGTAGTTTCTCCGGAATTTAAAAAAGCCGGAAACGATGTTATACTGCTTGCTCCCGACAAGGATGAAAACGGTCTGCCCGTTACGGAATCGCTTGTTTCTGTTTTCGGCAAAGTGACCGCCCTTCTCAGAAGCGGCAAAGCAGTCGCCTGCTACACTCCCGGCATAGGCGGTATTGCGGAAGCGATTATCAAAATGTGCATGGGCAACGGCTTCGGCTTTGAATTTAACGATGCACTTTCACTTAAAGAAATATTCGGCTACTCATACGGCTCGTTTATTCTTGAAGTGACAGAGCCCTGCGATGACGGCAAAGTTATAGGTAAGGTAAGCGGCAACTCCGCTTTCACCTACGCAGGCGAATCGGTCTCTTGTGCCGAAATAAACGCGCTTTATGAAGACAAACTTGAAAGCGTTTATTCCTGCAATATCAGGCAGAAAGACGCGCTGGTTGAAAACTTCTCCTACAAGGCGCAGTCTTACCCCTCACCCGCAATCAAAGCGGCTGAACCCAGAGTTATAATCCCCGCTTTCCCGGGCACAAACTGCGAATTTGATACGGCAAAAGCAATGAGAGACGCGGGAGCGAAACCCGAGATAATTGTCATCAAAAATCTCACGGCTTCCGGAATACGCGAAAGCATTGACAAGTTTGCCGAAAAAGCAAAGCAGGCGCAGATTATATTCATACCCGGCGGATTCTCCGGCGGCGACGAGCCCGACGGCAGCGGAAAATTCATAACCGCCTTCTTCCGCAACGGTCTTATAAAAGAAGCGGTTACAGACCTTCTTGACAACAGAGACGGTCTTATGTGCGGTATATGCAACGGATTCCAGGCACTTATAAAACTCGGTCTTGTGCCTTACGGAAAAATAATTGATACCGACGAAAACTGTCCCACGCTCACATTCAACACAATCGCAAGGCACCAGAGCAAACTTGTACGCACAAGGATTGCCTCCAACAAATCGCCCTGGCTTGCCCTGACTGAACCCGGCGACATCTTTACCGTGCCTATTTCTCACGGTGAAGGCAGATTCCTCGCAGACGAATCTCTCGTAAAGAAACTCGCCGAAAACGGTCAGATTGCAACACAGTATGTTGACCTTGACGGCAACGCGACCTATGATGTTCAGTTTAACCCGAACAATTCCGTATATGCGGTTGAAGGTATTACCTCACCCGACGGACGCGTATTCGGCAAGATGGGTCACAGCGAGCGTACAGGCAGCGGACTTTATAAGAATGTACCCGGCAATTACGACATAGGCATGTTCAAAGCGGCAGTAAAATATTTTAAGTAAGGAGTGCTTCAAAATGGCTTATTTATCAGACATTGAAATTGCTCAGGCATGTGAAATGAGACCGATTACCGAAATCGCAAAGACCGCGCATGTTGACGAAAAATACATTGAGCAGTACGGCAAATACAAGGCAAAAATCGACCCCGCTCTTATAAAAGAAACCGATAAGAAAGACGGCAAACTCATTCTCGTGACCGCAATCACCCCCACCCCCGCGGGTGAAGGCAAAACCACCACAACCATCGGCCTTGCAGATGGTCTCAGACGCATAGGCAAGGATGTTACCGTTGCTCTCAGAGAGCCCTCACTCGGCCCCGTTTTCGGCGTAAAGGGCGGTGCGGCAGGCGGCGGATACGCACAGGTTGTACCTATGGAAGACATCAACCTCCACTTTACCGGTGACTTCCACGCTATAGGCGCTGCAAACAACCTGCTTGCCGCTATGCTTGACAACCACATTCAGCAGGGCAACAGCCTCGGCATTGACGTACGCAGAATCACCTGGAAACGCTGTGTTGATATGAACGACAGACAGCTTCGTTTCATAGCGGACGGTCTCGGCGGCAAAGCAAACGGCACTCCCAGAGAAGACGGCTTTGATATCACTGTTGCAAGTGAAATAATGGCTGTATTCTGCCTCGCTTCTTCAATCACCGACCTCAAAGAGAGACTCTCAAGAATAATCGTCGGCTACACCTATGACGACAAACCCGTTACCGCAGGCGACCTCAAGGCTGTAGGCGCAATGACCGCCCTGCTCAAGGACGCTCTCAAGCCCAACCTTGTGCAGACCCTTGAAGGCACTCCCGCATTTGTACACGGCGGTCCGTTTGCAAACATCGCTCACGGCTGCAACTCCGTTATGGCCACAAAACTCGCTCTCAAGATGGGCGACTACACCGTAACTGAGGCAGGGTTCGGCGCTGACCTCGGCGCTGAGAAATTCCTTGATATCAAGTGCCGTATGGCAGGCCTCACCCCCGATGCAGTAGTTGTTGTTGCAACTGTAAGAGCACTCAAGATGCACGGCGGACTTGACAAGAAACAGCTCGGCACGGAAGATATTGCCGCTCTTGAAAAGGGCATTCCCAACCTTCTCAGACACGTTTCAAACATCAAGAACGTTTACAAACTCCCCTGCGTTGTTGCAGTAAACAGATTCCCCACCGACACCGATGCGGAAATCGATTTCATAATAGCAAAATGCCGTGAACTCGGTGTTAACACTGTGCTCTCCACCGTTTGGGCAGAGGGCGGCAAAGGCGGAGAAGAACTCGCTAAAGAAGTTGTTCGCCTCTGCGAAGAAGAAAAAGGCGACTTCACCTTCTCTTATGAACTTGAAGGCACCTCCATCGAAGAAAAGATTGAAGCGGTTGTCAAAAAGGTTTACGGCGGCAGCGGCATAACAATTATGCCCGGCGCTCAGAAACAGATTGACCAGCTCACCGCGCTCGGCTGTGACAAGATGCCCGTATGCATCGCGAAAACACAGTACAGTTTCTCCGATGATCCGACCAAACTCGGCGCACCCGAAGATTTCACCGTAACCGTCAAAAATGTCAAGGTTTCCGCAGGCGCAGGCTTTGTGGTTGTGCTTACCGGCGACATTATGACAATGCCCGGACTTCCCAAAGTGCCCGCCGCAGAAAAGATTGATGTTGACGAAAACGGAAAGATAAGCGGACTCTTCTGATATTTTTACCAATTCCCTTCCCCCTGTTATAAGATACATGAACACCTGCCGAAAGTTGCCGTCGGCAGGTGTTCGCTTTTTATTGTATTTTAGTTACAGTAATGATATAATTATTAAAACCGAAAACGGAGGAAAAAAATGAACGACATAATCAAAGCGATAAAAGAAAGACGAAGCATAAGAAAATTCAAAGGCGATATGCCCGATAAAAAAGACATTGACGCAATAATCGAAGCCGGACTTTATGCGGCAAGCGGAATGGGCAGGCAGGAAACAAAAATAATCGCCGTAACGGATAAAACTTTCCGTGACAGGCTTTCGCAGATTAACAGACAAATCGGCGGATGGAAGGACGAAAACTTCGACCCGTTTTACGGCGCTCCCGTTATACTTATTGTGCTTGCGGACAAAGCCTGCTTTACATCCTTGTATGACGGCTCGCTCGTTATGGGCAACCTGATGCTTGCCGCTCATTCACTCGGGCTCGGAAGTATATGGATTCACAGAGCAAAAGAAGAATTTGAAATGCCCGAATACAAGGAGATATTAAAACAACTCGGCATTGAAGGCGAATGGGAAGGCATAGGGCACTGCGCAATCGGCTATGCAGACTGTGATATTCCCGAAGCGGCGGCAAGAAAAGACGGCAGAGTTTATTACATTTAAAAACTTCTCCTCTTTATTTGACACTTTAATTATTACTGTGTTAAAATAATATATTGATAATAATCCTGAAAATCTGCGAATTTAGGAGGAATTGCATTGATTGATTTCAAAGAAACATTTTCCATGTATCTGATTGCGTTCGGGGTAATTGCGTTTATTTTTGCCCAGTCGCTTTTCTTCATTATCAAATCATGGAAACACGGAAAAGAACTCGGAATTACAAAGGAGACAATGGTAAACACCATCACCTCAAGCATTCTGTTTTCCGTTGCCCCCGCCATTTCCATACTTGTAACGGTATTCGTGCTTGCCAAAGCGCTCGGAGTGGTTTTGCCGTGGATAAGGCTGACCGTTATAGGTAACCTCGCCTATGAAACGGTTGCCGCTGAAACAGCGCTCAACAATCTCGGCGGTTCACTGAGCATGGAAATCGAAGATATGAAGCAGTTTTCCACCGTTGTATGGGCTATGACGCTCGGCTCCGTTTTTCCGCTGACATTTCTACCGATAGTATGCAAAAAACTTCAGAATAAAATCGGCGGTGCCGTAAGCAAAAGCGAAAAGACAAAGAAACTCGGTGACATTCTTGCCGCCGCAGCATTTATCGGCATCATCTCTGCTTTTATAGCAAGGGCGATAAACGGCTGTACCGTGGTAAAAGAGCCCGTGCTTGACGCCGCGGGTAATCCCGCTCTCAATGAAGCGGGTGAAAAAATCACGCAGAGCGTAATCAAAGAATCCGCCGGCCTGCTTTCAATACTCACTCTTATATTTGCGATTATTATAATGCTTGTGCTGATGGCTCTCTGCAAAAAAATCAAAGCACTCGAAAAATTCGAATCATTCGCTATGCCCGTTGCGATGTTTGCGGCTATGGGCTGCGCGGTGCTTTTCTCAAAAATACTGCCCCCCGACCTTGCAAGCTTTACCTGGTATGAAATCGGAGGTGTAATGTGATGAGCAGAGAAAGAAACTATTTTGACAGAGTCCACGTATGGGGCGCTGTTTGGAATTACGCCGCCCTGCTTATGATGCTGTGCGTGCCCGTAATGGTAAGCGTTGTGCTAAAAACCTGGCCCAGCCTCGGAATAATGGGCAAGGTAATCGGCACTCTCGCGCCTCTTTACTGGGTGACAGGCATAATTGAAGTTGTTACCTATGTGCCTATGCTCGGCGCAGGCGGCACTTATCTTTCATTTGTTACCGGCAATATTTCCAACCTTAAACTCCCCTGCGGCCTCAACGCAATGGAAAACGCAAAGGTACATCCCAACACCGAGGAAGGCGAAGTTATAAGCACCATTTCAATCGCCGTTTCTTCGCTTACAACAACGGTTGTAATTGCGGTAGGCGTAATTGCATTTTCAAAAGTGTTTGACTCCGCAAGCAATAACGCTACATTCAACGCCGCTTTCAACAATGTGCTTCCCGCCCTCTTCGGTGCACTTGGAGCAAGTTACTTCGCGAAGCACTGGAAACTCGGCATCGCGCCGATTATCTGCGGCGTGCTCGTACTTCTCATATCCCCCGCAACAGGCGTGGGCGTGCTTATGTTTGTAACGATAGTCGCTTCACTCATTGCCGCAGTCATCATCTACAAAGACCTCTGGTATGATGATTTCAAAGCAGCAAAAGCAAAGAAAAAGGCTGCGAAAGCGGAAAAGGCAGAGTAATCACCCGATAAATAATCCGGAAAGGAGGTAAACCTGTGAAAAAGAATATCTATCTCGTTCAGGTCAATGTTACTTACAGTGAATCATTGGTTTATCTCCCCTATGCCTCCGGCTGTATTATGGCTTACGCGCAGACCGATGACATAATAAACGACAATTTCAATTTTGCCAGTATTCTGTACCAGAGAAAGTCAATAGAAGAATCGCTTGCCATGATTGATAATCCTTATCTTGTGGGCTTTTCTTCCTATGTCTGGAATATGGAATACAACAAGGCGCTGGCAAGGGCAATCAAAGCAAAGTATCCCGATTGTTTTATAATGTTCGGCGGGCACAATGTGCCTTATAACACATCTCTGCTTGAAACGGAACCGTACATAGATTTTCTTATTCACGGCGAGGGCGAACTCTGTTTTGTAAATCTCCTTAAGGCACTGCTGAAAAATGATTTTTCCGATATGGCGGATGTCTCCCTGAGAATTGACGGAACGTGTGTTATGCTGCCGCGCGGCACATATCTTCTGCCCGTTGAAAATCTGCCGTCGCCTTATCTCACCGGCATATTTGACAAGATGTTTGAGGAAAATCCGAATATGACTTTTCACTGCACTCTGGAAACAAACCGCGGATGCCCGTATTCGTGCGCATTCTGTGATTGGTGCTTTACGGAAAAAATACGGTTTTTCCCCTTGGAAAAAGTCAAAGAAGAAATCAAATGGATTTCCGCTCACAAAATTCCGTACTGCTACTGTGCCGACGCCAATTTCGGCATAAACGAAAGAGATATGGAAATAGCGAAATGTGTGGTGGAATGCAACCGCAAAAACGGTTATCCGCAGACCTTCAAGCCCTGTTACGCCAAAAACAGCGACGACAGAGTGTTTGAAATAGGCAAGTTTCTCAATGACAGCGGTGTTGACAAAGGCGTTACGCTCGCCTATCAGTCAATGTCACCCGAAGTTCTTGAAAATATCGGCAGAAAAAACCTGGATGTTGAATACTTCACAAAACTCAACGCCAGATACGCCGACGCCGGAATACCGACCTACACCGAACTCATACTCGGCCTTCCGGGTGAAACATACGAATCATTCTGTCACGGAATATGCAACCTGCTTGAAGCGGGCCAGCATAATTCGATGACGGTTTACACCTGCCAGGTTTACTGCAACTCCCCTATCGCTCAGCCCGAATTTGTGGAAAAATATAAAATTCGCTGGGAGAGACAGAAACTGCACGGCATACACTACCCCGCCGATTTCAACGGCGTGCAGGAATACTATGATGTTGTTGTTGAAACGAAGGATATGAGCAAGGATGACTGGGTAAAGGCAAATATGTTTTCCGTGTGCCTGCAGAGTTTTCATCACCTCGGTCTTCTGCGCTGCTTCGCGATTTATGCGCGCTATGAACTCGGTATTAGTTACTATGATTTCTACAACAGACTTCTCGATTATATCTTTGACGCAAAAGGCTCATATATCTGCGACCTTTTTGAAAGCATAAGAAAAGAAACCGCTGACACGGAGCATTCAAAGTGGTGCTATCAGAAAGATATTTTCAGCAAAGTCGGCTGGTATTTTGAAGAAGGAATATTCCTTGACTGCGTATACAACATAGAAAAATTCTGGCCCTCAATCGAAGGATTTACCGAGTCTCTCGGAATAGACACTTCCGTTTACGGCGAACTGCTCGATTACCAGAAAAACATTTTGCGTTTTCCCGGTCAGAGAAAGGTTGAAGTGGAATCGGAATACGATTTCTATAATTATTTTAACCGCATTTACGACAACAGATACGCTCCACTCGAAAAGATAAGAAACAGACTTGAAATAGAAACCGAAAAGAAGATTGACAGATGGGACGATTACGCCCGTGAAATAATCTGGTTCGGAAAAAGAAGAAGCGCAACCCTGCTTACAAACCCAAGAGAAACAATTACGTTTATTCCCCTTTCCTGAAATAAACAGAAAGTGCAGGCAGTAAATGACTGAATTTGAAAGCCTTACAATAGTGCTCGGTGCCGTGACGGAAACAGATTCTCTTACAGAGACTGTCCGTTTCATTCTCTCTGCCTGCAATCATTCAGATCTCAAGGAAATACTGATAATCTGCTCGCAAAGTATTACAGATCAAAGCAGAGAAGCGGTTGAAAGCATTCTGAATAATCAGACGGATGTTCCGGTAATCGCAATCACGCAGACAGAGTCCGGAATAGCAGGAGGAATAAGATGCGGGATAGAAAACGCTTCGGGCTCACACTGCATTTTTCTTTCGTCCGATTTTGCGGAAGATCTTGAAATACTGCCCGTGATGATTGAAAAAGTCAAACAATCGCCAAGCAGAATAGTGTCCGCATCGCGATGGCTCAAAGGTCAGAAGTTTTACGGCTACGGCAGATTCAAAAAACTGCTTAACTTCTGCGCGCAGATTTTTCTTAAAGTGCTGTTCATATCCACTCTTACGGATTTCACTAATCCCGTACAGATTGCTCCGTCGGAGTTATATAAATCACTCAGCCTTGAAAGCACCGGCTTTTCAATACTGCTCGAACTTGTATTGAAGCCGCTGAAACTCGGGTATGAATTTGAGGAAGTGCCGTCAAACTGCTATTCGCGAAAGCAGGGCAAATCAAACAATTCATACACTCAGCTGCCGTCTTATCTTTATACCGCGTTGAGAACAAGGTTTATGAAAAAAGAAAACGTGCTGAAAAAGGATTCGGCTCTTTATAAAGAGTATTTTGAAAAAAAGCAATAAAACACTTGATAATAAATCGGTTTTAGTTTAAAATATTACACGGTTATTTTACATCCGATGAAAGGAGAAATTCATATGATCAATTACACCAGCGAAGTGCAGAATATGTGCTGCGTAGCAAAGGGTCCCAACCACGGCCCCGCTCCGCTTCCCGAGGAGGGCAAGTGGGTCAAGGCATACGAAATCAAGGACATATCCGGCTTCACTCACGGCGTGGGTTGGTGCGCACCCCAGCAGGGCGCCTGCAAACTTTCGCTCAACGTTAAAGACGGCATTATCGAAGAGGCTCTTGTTGAGACTATCGGCTGCTCCGGTATGACTCACTCCGCCGCAATGGCTGCGGAAATTCTTCCCGGCAAAACCATACTTGAGGCTCTCAACACCGACCTCGTATGCGACGCAATAAACACCGCAATGCGCGAACTCTGCCTGCAGATTGTGTACGGCAGATCACAGTCCGCTTTTTCGGATGACGGTCTTTCCGTTGGCGCAGGCCTTGAGGACCTGGGCAAAGGCCTTCGTTCACAGGTCGGCACAATGTACGGCACCAAAGTAAAGGGCGTTCGTTACCTTGAAATGGCAGAGGGTTATGTTACCAGACTCGCTCTTGACGAAAACGACCAGGTTATCGGCTATGAGTTTGTTTCACTCGGCAAGATGACCGACTTCATCAAGAAGGGCGACGACCCCACCACCGCATACAACAAAGCAATCGGCTCCTACGGCAGATTTGCCGATGCCGCAAAATACATCGATCCGCGTAAGGAATAATTTGTAAGAGGAGGAAAAGAATTATGGCATTATTTGAAAGCTATGAGAGAAGAGTTGACAAAATCAATTCAGTTCTCGCCGGATACGGCATTTCTTCAATTGAAGAATGCAAAGAAATCACTCTTGCAAAGGGTGTTGACTGCGACAAAATAGTAAGAGAAACTCAGCCCATCTGCTTTGAAAACGCTGTCTGGGCTTACACCGTAGGCTCCGCAATTGCCATCAAGACAGGCTGCGTAAAAGCTGCTGATGCCGCCGCTGCAATCGGCGTAGGTCTTCAGAGTTTCTGCATCCCCGGCTCCGTTGCCGACAACCGCAAGGTAGGTCTCGGTCACGGCAACCTGGGCAAGATGCTCCTCTCGGAAGAAACCGAGTGCTTCTGCTTCCTTGCAGGTCACGAATCCTTCGCCGCCGCAGAAGGCGCAATCAAGATTGCTCTCAACGCAAACAAAGTAAGGGTTAAGCCCCTTAAAGTTATACTCAACGGCCTTGGCAAAGACGCCGCTATGATTATTTCAAGAATCAACGGCTTCACCTATGTTAAGACCGAGTTCGATCCCTACACCGAAAAGGTTACTATCGTTTCCGAAACTCCTTATTCGGACGGTGACAGAGCAAAGGTAAGATGCTACGGTGCGGATAACGTTCCCGAAGGCGTTGCCATCATGAAACTTGAAAACGTAGGCGTTTCAATCACCGGCAACTCCACCAACCCCACCAGATTCCAGCATCCCGTTGCAGGCACTTACAAGAAATGGTGCGTTGAAAACGGCGTAAACTATTTTTCGGTTGCATCAGGCGGCGGCACAGGCCGTACCCTTCACCCCGACAATATGGCTGCAGGTCCATCCAGCTATGGCATGACCGATACCATGGGCAGAATGCATTCCGACGCTCAGTTCGCAGGTTCGTCCTCAGTTCCCGCTCACGTTGAAATGATGGGACTTATCGGTATGGGTAATAACCCGATGGTCGGCGCGACGGTAGCGTGTGCTGTGGCCGTGGAAGAAGCCATGAAATAATCTTTTCGGGGCATAAAAGGCGAAAAGCGAAAAAACATATTTTAAAGAAGTACGGGTTATACACTCGTACTTCTTTTCTTTATGAGTTCTGATTTGAATAAGGAATAATTGATTATTGTTTTTTCTCAACGCCTTTATTCGCTCGCCGTACCTTAGTACTGTCTTCGCTCATAAATGCGTTGTTTTCATCCTTTTCTGCTCCCGAAACCGTTCGTAGAATAAACGGCGAAAAACGAACAAAAAAAGAAGAAGAGGTCTGCAAGTTTTTGCTTTGCGGTCCTCGATTTTTATTTCATCTGATTTATATAAGGAATAGTTTATATTTTTTGTTCTCGACTCTTTCCGTCCTTTGCCGTATCCAGATACTGTCTTCATTCGCAAATGCTCCGTTTTCGCTCGCCTATTCTCCTCACTAAGTGTCTCTGAGGAAATGACATCAAAAATTACTTAAAACAAAATAATTAGTTTGAGTTTTAATTATAAAAACTTTATTAATGTTTCTCCATTTTGATTGACCGCTGATAACATTACTGTTATAATTTTA
Organism: Clostridiaceae bacterium; assembly: GCA_016280595.1. Taxonomy (GTDB): domain Bacteria; phylum Bacillota; class Clostridia; order Oscillospirales; family Acutalibacteraceae; genus CAG-177. The sequence continues at coordinate 21,821 of JAEEHB010000017.1, forward strand.
TCTGTATAAAATTAATTAGAGGAGGTAAGCCGATGGTATTTTCAAGCCTGATGTTTATGTTCATATTCCTTCCGGTTGTGCTTACCGTTTACTATATATTACCGAAAAGATTCAGAAATATATTTTTGCTGGCGGCTGATTTGTTCTTTTACGGCTGGGGCGAGCCGGTGCTCGTTTTGCTGATGGTCTTCTCCATCGTTGTAAACTACTTTGCCGGCCTGCTGATTGAAAAACATGCCGATAAAAAGAAAGCGATACTGATAGTATCGGTTGTCATAGATTTAGGCCTGCTCGCGTTTTTCAAATACGCGGGATTCATCGCAAATAACCTGCGGGTTATCCTGCCGCTTGCGGGCATACCCGAAATCAGCGTTCCCCTGCCGATAGGCATTTCGTTCTATACATTCCAGATAATGTCTTACACAATCGACGTTTACAGGGGCGATACCTCGGCGCAGCACAACATAGTTGACTTCGGCACCTATGTTTCACTTTTCCCGCAACTGATTGCCGGCCCGATTGTCAAATACAGGGATGTTGCTTCTCAGCTTAAAGACAGACACGAAAACATTGACCTGTTTGCAAAAGGCGTACGCCTTTTCCTGCTCGGTCTCGGCAAAAAGGTGCTGCTGGCAAACCCGATGGGCCTTATGTGGGACAGCCTGAGGGAAGCCTCACAGCCCGGCTCGCTCGGCGCTTTTATGGGCATACTCGCCTTTTCACTTCAGATTTATTTTGATTTCAGCGGTTACAGCGATATGGCGAGAGGCCTCGGCAATATGCTGGGCTTTGAATTTCATATCAACTTCGATTATCCTTATATTTCCGAAAGCATCACGGAATTCTGGAGGCGCTGGCACATTTCCCTCGGCACCTGGTTCAGGGAGTATGTGTATATTCCTCTGGGCGGCAACAGAAAAGGCAAGGCGCGCACCATAATTAACCTGCTGATTGTGTGGATGCTCACGGGATTCTGGCACGGAGCAAGCTGGAATTTCCTGCTCTGGGGTCTTTATTTCGGAATAATGCTGATAATCGAAAAAACATTCTTACTTAAAGTGCTCGAAAAAGTTCCGCGCATATTCAGGCATATTTATGCGCTCGTATTTATCATACTCGGGTGGATGCTTTTCTATTTCTCCGACGACGTCGGCGGTTTCCCCGCGCTCGGCTCTTTTGCCGTAACACTTTTCTCGGGCGGAGCAAGTTCATCGGAAGTGATGCACACAATAGCGTCTTATCTGCCGCTGACAGTGGTTGGCATAGTTGCTTCAACTCCCCTGCTCAGACGCATTTATGAGAAAATCAAAGATACAAAAATCTGCGCTCCGGTTGAGATTATTGCCGCCGCGGCAGTGCTTATTCTCTGCACGGCAAGCCTTGTGAGCGCCGAATACAACCCCTTCCTTTATTTCAAATTCTGATTATGAAAGATAAAACAAACAGTAAAAACAAAATACTGCCGGTAATCATTTCCGTAATGTTTCTCGCGTTTATTTTCGCGGGATGCCTTCTCTATATTTTTACGCCGAAATCGGATTACTCGGAATTGGAAAAAAGATATCTTTCAACCGCTCCCGAAATCAGCCTGAAAAAGATAAAAAGCGGCGAGTTTTCCTCCGACTTTGAAAAGTTTCTCGCAGACCAGACTCCCCTTCGTTCATTTTTTGTATCGGTGAACGCTTATTTTGAACTAATCAAGGGTGGCAACTCTGTTTATCTTTGTAAAAACGGATGGCTGATAGAAAAGCCGTTTGAAACCGAAAACAGATTTGATAAAAATCTGAAAGAGATAACGGATTTCGCGGAGAAATGCGACCTGCCCGTCACGCTGATTGCCGTGCCCGAAAAGGGTGCTCTGCTCGGCGCCTATCTGCCGAAAAACGCGCTCGAATATCACGACTTTGATTATATGCAGAAGATTGCGGACGCCTTTTCGAAAATTGACAACGCGGAGTATGTGGACCTTCGCGAGCCGTTTTCAGATATGCTCAACAGAAGTTATTATTACCGGACAGATCACCACTGGACAAGCGAGGGCGCGTTTGCCGCTTACCGTGAATTATGCGCAGTAAAGGGTTTTGCCGAGCCTGCGCTTACAGACTACGACATTTCTTCATTTGACGGCTTTTACGGCACATCTTACTCGACCTCTTGTTATTTCCTCACAAAGCCCGATGAAGTGCATTTGTTTATCAATCCGAATCTTAACGCAAAAGTAAAAATAACCGAAGGCAGTGATGTTAAGGAAAGCGATTCCGTATTCTTTACAGACCGTCTCGATGAGGGCGATATGTATACAGTTTTCCTTGACGGAAACCACACGAGGGTTGATATCACATCGGGAGTCAACGACAAAAAACTGCTTCTGATAAAAGATTCTTTCGCTCACTGCCTCGCGCCGTTTCTTGCCGAGCAATACGGCGAAATAACAATGATTGACCAGCGGTATTTCAACACTCCCGTGAGCAGACTTATTGAAGAAGAAGGTTTTGACGAAATAATGTTTGTTTACGGAGTTTCCGGTTTAGCCACAGACAGAGATATTTCACTTTTCTGAGGAGGATTGCAATGCTGAGAACTGACCCCGCTGTGTTTGCCGTAGGCAAAAACTACCAGATTATTGTCACATCAAGATCCCAGTCTTTTATCAGCATAAAAGTCGGCGACGAACTTTTTGTCGATCATTCAAACGGTATTCTGCGCTCCGCTTCAAGAACTCATAATATTGAAGTGCCGCAGGAGTTACTTAACTCGGAAAAAGCATACACGGTAATAGAAAAGCCGATAATAAAACGCCTGCCCTATTTTACACAGACGAGGAAAGACAGGTTTTACCCTTACGATTTCAGGCCAGTGCCCGATGAAAACCCGGTATGCTACCATATAGCCGATTCACATAATGACATTGAAAGGCCCGTGAAAGCGGCAAAGGCATACGGCAAAATCGATTTTCTGATTCTTAACGGCGATGTGCCCGAAGACAGCGGCAGGACAGAAAACTTCAACACTATATTTGATATCTGCGCTAAGATTACTCACGGCAATATACCCGTTGTTTTTGCAAGAGGCAATCACGATTTAAGAGGCAAATGCGCCGAGAAGTTTGCAGATTACGCTCCCGCAAAAAACGGAAAGACTTATTACTCTTTCCGTCTCGGAAAAATATGGGGGCTCTGCCTTGACTGCGGCGAAGATAAAAACGATTCAAACCCCGAATACGGCTGTACGGTTGCCTGCCACAGATTCAGGCTTGAAGAAACCGATTATATAAAGTCACTTATACAAAATGCTTCCGAGGAATACAAAGAGGAAAAAGATCTGCTCAAACTCATAGTAGTGCATATGCCCTTTACCCACAAGGATAAGCCTCCCTTTGATATTGAAGAAGATATTTACAGGAAATGGGCGGCTCTGCTGAGAAAGAATATAAAACCCGACCTTATGCTTTGCGGTCACACGCACAAAACAGGAATATTTGAGCCCGGCTGTGACTATGATGATTACGGTCAGCCCTGCAAACTGCTGATTGCATCGGGAGTGGAAAAAGGCAAATCTTTCACCGGCACCGGAATCGTTTTCGGCAAGGATTCGGCTCAGCTCACTTTCACAAGCAGTAACGGCAAAAAGCAAAGCGAAACTCTCAGTTACAAATAAAGCGTGCTTTCACAAGGAGAAGCATTATGACCGGCATCATTCAAAAAATAACGGCATTAATCATGGCGGTAATTTCATTTTTTGCCGGGATATCCGGCATAAACACAAAACCGCTTAAAGAAAACGAATACCGCTACGGTCCTCACGAGCGCAACACGGTTGATATCATAATGCCGGAGGGCGCTTACGGCACAACACGCGGATTGATACTCTGCATTTACGGCGGCGCCTGGATTTCGGGTGACAAGGAAGGCTATTCCGCGCAGCTCAGGGAATACGCCTCTGAGGGCTATGTTGCCGCGGCTCTCAATTACCGCTATGTTTCGGATTATATCCATGTAAAAGATGAACTTGACGATATTGAAAACGCTCTGTCAAAAGTGAAAGAAGTTGCAGCAGAGCAAGGCTGCACAGTAAACAAAGCCCTGCTTACCGGAGCGTCGGCGGGAGCGCATCTCTCTATGCTTTATGCTTATTCGCGCGCGGATTCATCTCCCGTAAAGCCCTGCGCGGTTGTGAGTGAAAGCGGGCCGACGGATTTGTCAAACCCCGAGTATCTTGTACTTCTGGCAGGCAATGACGAGACTACGCTTGCCCTGCTGTGCAAACTCTGCGGAGTTAAAATCACAATGAAGGAATACAGAAACAAAAGCGGCAGATATAATCTGTGGCTCAGAGCAATCAAAAAGATATCGCCCGTTTCCTATGTAAACGGAAACTGCGCGCCTACGGTGATTGCTCACGGAATGGTTGACGGTGTGGTGCCTTACTCGGATGCCGTAGAACTTGACTCTCTGCTCACGGGCGCGGGAGCGCAACACGATTTTGTAATTTTCCCGAATTCCGGTCACTTCCTCGAAAACGACCCGCCGCAAAGAGAATCCCTGGATAAACTGTTTTATGAATACGCAGAGACTTATCTTAAGTAAAAAGATCCCGGAGGAACAAAAGTTCCTCCGGGAATTTTTTATCTGTTTTTGATTATATCATACAGTCTGTCGACATCGCTCATCTTTATCCGCTTTGATACTACATAGGTTTTAAGCGAGCCGTCGGAGTTTGTTTCGCCGAATTTGCCGTAGGTGGAGCAGACAAGTGTGCCGTCGGGAAGTACGACATTGCCGCAGTAGCCCGTATCGGCGTTCGCGTTCATCTGAGGCTGTGTCTGCCCTTCAATATATGTGTGGGCGAGTTTAAGACGATACTGCCCTTCCCTGCCCGCCTTGAGGTCATCATAGGTGCCTACCCAGGCAACCCAGCCTTCGCTGAACCAGTTTCTGCCGCAGCCGGGTGCATATTTTTTAACCTTGTCATAATCGCGCTCTATGGAGCGGAAATCTATAAACAGACGGCCGTCGGGCAGATAATCCGCTTTATGACGCTCGCCGTTGAGAGCGGACGGCGCAAGCACGGGCGCGGACCAGGTGTTGCCTTCATCACGGGAAAAGAAAAGCAGAGAATTATACTTTTTGGTGTTGCACCTTGTAATAAGGCACAGTTCATCGCCCTTGCCTTCATCCGAGCGGATGCATTCAACCTCGCATATCTGCGCCTCGATTTCCGTTTTGCGATACCCGGCAAGATAGGGCTCGGGGAGGCTCCATTTCATTTTGCCGTTTTCAAACGAGAGAATTGTTTTATAATTAATAAACTTATCGTCGTGAAAAAGCCCCATCCATTTATCCGTAAAAACACCGTTTTCTTTAAGGCGCGTGAGGGATGCGAGAGCAACTATTGTGTTGAAAGAGTAGCCGTCTTTTTTGCCGTAAAAGAGTTCAAACTCACTCCATGTTTTTCCCTCGTCCTCCGAAATAGAGCAGTTGAATCCTCCGGTTGAGCCCTTGCCGTCGTGCCAGTCGGGGTTGCCGCAGATGAGAATCAGTTTTGTGCTCCCGTCAGTAAAATCAAGGCGGTAAACAGTGGGTGTTTCCCTGGAATTCTGCCAGGAAGGCGGCATATTTTCTATCTTTCCGGTGTAGGTCAGCCCGCCGTCGTGACTTATTGCGGAGCGCACTGCGCCCTTGCCGTGACCGGACGGATAAACGGTGAGGATATCGCCGTTTCTGAGAAGCACGGAATCGGGATGACCTAAGTAATCAAGTGCATCGTCAACAACGCTGTGCGTGAAAAGATATTTCAAATCTTCCGGGCAGTTTTCAATTTCTTTATCAAGCGCAATACGGGGGATTGAATAATCCCCCGCTCCGTTTTTATTTTTTTTTGAATTGAACAGTTTCATCATTTATCCATATACTTTGCGAGCACCGCAATCGAGCCTTCACAGTCCGGCACAAAGTCGATGCAGTCCGCTTCTATCGAGCACATTTCAACGCCTGCGGCGATAACGGGCAGAATAAAATCATCCTGATTGAACTCGTCGCCGGGTCTGGGATAAGTCCTCTTTTTGCCGAGCGCCGGGTCGGGATACGGGTTGGAAGTGTGAGCGTGCACAAGCATTCCCTTATACGCGGGAAGATTATCAAGCGGGTCATTGCCCTCGACCATATGTTTCACATCCGCAAGCACTCTGATATACGGAGAATCCACTCTCTGCGCAAGTTTCACCGCTTCGGGCACTGTGTTGATGATATTGGTCTCACCTTTTCTCAGCGGCTCTATCGCAACAGTTATGCCGTATTTTTCGGCAAGGGGCGCAACGAGTTCTTTCAGGAAATAAACTATCTGCTCATAGGTCTCATCATATGAGCCGCCCTCGGGTATGTTTCTTGCTCCGGACGAGCCGAATACAAGGCACTTAATGCCGAGGTAAGCGCTTCTTTCAAATAGAGTATTGAGATAAGCCTTAATCGCGGGAATATCTCTTTCTTCGCCGACTATTCTCATACCTATAAAGCAGTTTGCGGCGAGCACTGGTATGCCTTCCTCTTTGAACGCTTTAAGTTCCTCATCGGTCATCTTAACGATATTCTGGCAATGGCTCTCGGCAAAATCAAAGCCGAATCTCTTTGCCGTTTTCAGCCTTTCAATATCTGTGCCTACACATACGCCTATTTTCATTTTTTCGTCTCCTTCGCCTTTTCAAGCAATTCTTTTGCACTTTCGAGCTGCAGCCCCGTAACGGCGGAGCCCGCATTGATTCTCGCTATCTCCTGCGCTCTTCCTTCAAAATCAAGCGGAGTAATCTCGGTATAAGTTTTTCCGCCCGATACGCTTTTCTCTATTCTTACATGGTAATCCGCCTGCGCGGCTATGCGCGGCAGATGGGTTACGCAGATTACCTGCCTGCCCGCCGAAACACTGTCAAGTTTCAGGGCTATTTTTTCAGCCGCAGAGCCCGACACGCCCGCGTCGATTTCATCAAAAATAAGAGTGTCAACAGGGTCCTTATCGGAAAGAACATTTTTGATTGCGAGCATTATTCTCGAAAGTTCGCCGCCCGACGCTATTTTTGAAATCGATTTCGGCTCCTGCCCCGGGTTTGAACTTATGAGAAACTCGGCAGTTTCCGCTCCTTTTGAAGTAAGCGAGCCGGGTGTAAGAGCGACTACGAATTTAATATAAGGCATATCGAGGAAAGCAAGTTCCTCCGACACTCTTTTCTCAAACTCGCGCGAGGCTTTTACTCTGGTCGCGGTGAGTTTCTCCGAGAGTTTTTTAACATCATCCGAGCATTTATACAGTTCTTTTTCAAGTTCGGCGATTCTCGCGTCGCTTGAGCCGATGAGTTCTCTTTCTTTTAACGCTTTATCAAGTGTTTCGAGTATATCTTCCTCGGTCTTGCCGTATTTCATTGACAGGCGATAGATAACATCAAGCCGCTCGTCAATTTTGCTGAGCCTTGAAGGAGAATAACCGAAGCCGTCCGCGAGAGACCTGACCTCGCCAGTACGCTCGGAAAGTTCAAGGTAAAGCCCTTTTACCGCTTTTGATGTTTCGGCGGCATCGGGGTAAAACTCCGCCGCTTTTTCAAGCAGCGCGGCGCACTCCTCAAGCGCCTCTGTGATTCCGCCGTCACCCGAAAGGGATGAATATGCTTTTTCGAGGCTCTTCTTTACAAAAGCGCTGTTCTGAATAAGCAGTTTTTCTTTATCAAGTTTTTCACTCTCGCCGGGCGTGATATTCGCCTCGGTGATTTCGTTTATCACGAAATCAAGATAATCCGCCCTTGAGTTGCTTTCGTCTCTTGTATCGTAGAGGCGGTCAAGTTCTTTTTTGACCTTGATAAGAGAATGAAATCTGTCTTTATATTCTTCTCTCAGTTTTTCGTTTTCGGCAAGGGAATCTATGAAAGAGCAGTGTTTGTCGGGTGAGAGCAGAGCCTGGCTGTCGTGCTGACCGTGAATATTTACAAGGTAAGTGCCGATTTCTTTAAGCTGAGTTACGGTGACGGGCCAGCCGTTTATGCGGCAGGTATTTTTGCCTGAGGCGCTTATCGACCTTGCGACGGTAACGGTGCCGTCCTCTGTCTGTTCAATGCCGAATTTTTCCATAACCGATTTTGCGGAGTCATTGACATCGTCAAACACCGCGCAGACACTCGCGTTTTCGCATCCTGTTCTGATAAGATCGCGGGATGTTCTTTCGCCGAGCACCGCATTTATGGAATCGATTACTATTGATTTGCCGGCGCCTGTTTCGCCCGTGAGAACATTGAGCCCCTTGCGGAACTCTATGCCGGCATTTTCAATAACCGCTATATTATCAATTTTCAAGCTTTGCAGCATAAGAAAACCCTCTTGTTATATAGTCGCTTCTTCCAGGATTTTTTTAAGATTGACTGCGCTCTCCTCATTGCGGCAGAGCACAAAAATTGTATCGTCGCCCGCGATTGTGCCTACGGACTCTTCAAGTTCCATAGCGTCGAGAGTTGCACAGGCGGCGTTTGCCATACCGTTGTAACACTTTACGCACACGATGTTTCCCGCGTAATCAACCGAGATAACGCTCTGACCGAATACGCTGCTGTATTTGCTGAATATTTCGTCTTTGTCCGCTCTGTCGGCAACATAGCGCGGCCTTCCGAATTCATCAGGCTTTTTAATAAGCCTTAACGCTTTGATATCCCTTGATACCGTTGCCTGCGTAGTTTTGAAACCTTCGGCGTTGAGTTTTTCAAGCAGTTCGGTCTGTGTGGTGACACATTCCTCCGATATTATTCTGAGTATTGCTTCTTTTCTTCCCTTATTCACTTTCATCTTCCTTTCATCAGCGCTGTGCAAGTTTTTTATAAAGAATGTCCATAAAACTGTCGGACTTGATTCTGATAAAATCAGCCGTAAACTCCGAGGCGGAGATATCTATGCGGCACCCCGGCATAATCGGGAGGGTTGACGCGCCGTCATTTGAGTATAGCAGTTTCCCGCCGTCTCTGGCATTGACGGAAATGACATCGCTGCTGCGGAAAATAACGGGCCTGCCCGTAAGAGAATGGGGGCACACGGGTGTAAACACTATACTCTCAAGTTCGGGGTTGACTACGGGGCCGCCTGCCGAAAGAGAATAGGCGGTGGAGCCTGTCGGAGTGGAGAGTATAAGACCGTCGCAAAGATAATCGGTAAATACGTTGCCGTTGAGAGCAACATCCATTGAAGACATCCTCTGACGCTCCTCGTTGGTGATGAAGCACTCATTGAGAGCGAAATCTTCGCTGAGAATTTCATCATCTTTCATTACCCTCGTTTTGAGGAGCATACGCCTGTCAATATTATAATCGCCCTGCACAAGTTTTGAGAGGAGTGAAAGTTCGTCGCTCTCAAGCCCCGCCATAAAGGCGAGCCTGCCGGCGTTTACGCCGAGAATGGGCTTGCCGTATTTTACAGCCGCTCTTGCGGCATGGATAATCGAGCCGTCACCGCCAACCGCGAGCACGATATCGGCTTTTTCAATAGCCTCGTCGGACTGCATAAAATCAGCCCCCGTGCCCGAAAACACGCTTTCGAGTTCACCGGGCAGTGAATATTCTATTCCGAGAGTCTCAAGGTTTTTGCAGATTTCTCCGGTAACTCTGCCGGATTCCACTCTCGTCATATTCGGCAATATTGCTATTCTCATATTTTCACTTCCTCAGTCAAGAGTATTGTGGGATATTTCGGCAAGTAAGTGAGCGTCGCCGTCCCAGAAACTTTGCGGCTCTTCGCTCTTTTTTATGTACATAAGGTATTCTATGTTTCCTTCGGGACCTTTTATCGGCGAAAAATCTATGCCGATAAGGTCAAAGCCGCTTTCGAGCGCGAAGGCGGAAATATCGGCTATCACATCTTCGTGCACTTTTTTATCTCTTACAACGCCTTTTTTGCCGATGTTTTCTCTGCCTGCCTCAAACTGCGGTTTTATAAGGCATACGGCCTCACCGTCTGCACTTAAGATTTCTTTCATAACCGGTATGATTTTTTTAAGTGAGATAAAGGAGACATCAACGCTCGCGAAGCCGGGCTCGTCGGGAATCTGCTCTTTTGTGACATATCTGAAGTTGGTGCGCTCCATATTGACCACGCGCTCATCCGTGCGCAGTTTCCACGCAAGCTGACCGTAGCCGACATCTATGGCGTAAACTTTTGCCGCGCCGCTCTGAAGCATACAGTCCGTAAAGCCGCCGGTTGAAGCGCCGATATCCATGCAGATTTTTCCTTCGAGGGTGATGCCGAAGGATTTCATTGCTTTTTCGAGTTTAAGCCCGCCTCTGCTGACAAACGGATTGACCGCTCCCCTGACTTCAATCTGGTCCTCTTCGGTTACGTTTACTCCTCCTTTGAGAGCCTTCTGTCCGTTAAGGTAAACGCTGCCCGCCATAATTAGCGCCTTCGCTTTTTCTCTTGTCTCGGCAAGCCCTCTTTCAAAGACGGCTACATCAAGCCTTGTTTTCTCTTTCATTACTGTCCTCGTTTTCAATAAGACGCACCATTGATGCGCTGTCAAGACCGTATTTTTTCATAAGATAATCAACTCCGGCGTGAGAGACGAACTCTCTGTCAACTCCGGTATGGATATATTTTCCGCCGAAACCGCTTTGCATAAGGCGGCACGAAAATTCTTCGCCGACGCCGCCGTTTTTCATTCCCTCTTCAAAGAAGAAAACTTTGCGGCAGTCAAGCGCGTGAGACTCACACTCTTCGGGAAGAGGAATGATTTTACAAAGTTTAATAACTTTGGCATTTATGCCCTTTGCGGAAAGTTCTTTCACCGCTTTTACCGCTTCAAAGAAAAGCCTGCCGTAAGTGACAATGGCGTAGGGGGCGTTTTCGTCGCCGTACACTTCATATTCGCCGGGCGAAGTAAGGTCATCGCCGCCCTCCGGCATTGAGCCTCTGGGGTATCTTACGGCTACAAGATTTTCGTCTTTATAGAGTGCGTTGTACAAAGCGCTTCTTAAATCGGAATAACTTGCGGGTGAATAAACGGTGGTATTTGGCAGAGACTGCATAAGAGCAACATCAAAGAGGCCCTGATGGGTTTCGCCGTCCTCGCCTACAAATCCGGCTCTGTCTATGCCTATAATAATCTTTTTCCTCTGCAGGGCGCCGTCGTGAATAAGCTGGTCCGCGGCACGCTGAAGGAAGGTGGAGTAAACGGCGAATACGGGCACCTGCCCCGCCGCTGAAAGTCCGGAACTGAACACAAGAGCGTGCCCCTCCGCTATGCCGGCATCAAATGAACGGGATGGATACTGCTCAAAGAATTCTTCAAGCCCCGTGCCCTTTGTCATAGCCGCAGTAACGGCGCATATCCTTGAGTCCTTTGAAGCAAACTCGCACAGCGCTTTGCCGAACTGCGAGGAATAACTGTCATCTGAATGCCTTGATTCGCCTGTCGCAAGGTTGAACTCCGAAACGCCGTGATAGTTTTCGGGCGAGTTTTCGGCAAAGTCACAGCCCCTGCCTTTAACGGTGTTCACGTGAAGCAATACGGGTTTCCCGACCATTTTGGCGGAACTCATAGCCTCGCAGAGAGTGGGGATATCGTGGCCGTCAATCGGCCCTATATATCTGAAGCCCAGATCTTCAAAGAATGAACTTCTGTAAATCAGATTTTTGAGAAATGTTTTGATTTTGAAAAGCCCGTTTGAAAGGTGCACGCCGATAAGCGGTATATGGTTGAGGGCCTTTTCTGCGCCGGCCTTGAATCTGTAATACTCGGGCTTTGCCCTTACGGTCGCGAGATATCTTGCGAGCGCGCCGACATTACGGTTAATCGACATCTCGTTGTCGTTGAGTATCACGATAAGCCTGCCGCCTTTTGAGCCTGCGGCATTCATCGCCTCATATACAAGGCCGTTGCCGAATGAGCCGTCACCTATAACCGCAACGGCATAGTTTTTGTTTCCTTTAATCCTGTTTGCCGCCGCTATGCCCGCCGCCCTTGAAACGGAGGTGCCTGCGTGCCCCTCATATGAAATATCGTAAGGGCTTTCATCGGGACGAGTAAAGCCGGAAATACCGCCCTGCGTGCGCAGTGTATCAAAAGAGGCAAATCTGCCTGTAAGCAGTTTATGGGCGTAGGACTGGTGGCTTACATCCCATATAATTTTATCGTCGGGCTCGCTGAAACATCTGTGCAGGGCAACGGTAAGTTCAACCGTACCGAGATTTGAAGCAAGATGTCCGCCGTTTTTTGAAACGGTTTCAATCATTTTGTTTCTTATCTCATCGCACAGAGAGTCAAGCCTGTCCTCCGGCAGATTTTTAACATCCTGCGGAGAACCTATATTTTCAAGTATCGGATAATCCATAAATCATTTCGTCCTGTCGGAGAGATTTACCGCAAGTTCTTTAAGGAACTCCCCTTCCTGCCCGAATATATCGAGCGCCTCAAGAGCGCGCGAGGTAAGTTCACGGGCATATTTCTTCGCTCCGTCAACCCCGAGTAAAGAAACATAAGTGGATTTATTGCTCTTTTCATCGCTGCCCGCCGCTTTTCCGGTTGACTCGAAATCACCCGTCACATCGAGGATATCGTCAACAATCTGAAAAGCGAGGCCGATGTTTTTGCAGTATTCAACGCAGGCTTCGCGTTTTTCGCCTTTTTCGCCTGCCGCGGCACAGCCGAGCAGAGCGGACACTCTTATCATTTCGCCTGTTTTGAGTTCATCAGTAAAGCGTACGGTATCGATATCCGCCGCCTTGTTTTCGTTTTCAAGGTCCATCACCTGACCGGCGACCATTCCGCGAAAGCCCGCCGCGCCTGAAAGCATTTTAACCGCTTCAACGGTTATTGCGGCATCAACATCCGCGTTTGCAAGTTCTTCAAAGGCAAGCGTGAGAAGCGAATCGCCCGCGAGAAGCGCGTTTGCGTAGCCGAATTTTTTATGGCTGGACTCCCTTCCCCTGCGGTAATCATCATCGTCCATACATGGCAGGTCATCGTGAATAAGCGAATAGGTGTGAATCATTTCCGCGCCGAGCGCAAACGGAAGAGCCTTTTTGTAATCTCCTCCGCAGGCGCGGCAGAATTCAAGGCAGAGCACCGGTCTTATTCTTTTGCCTGTGTTTACAAGCGAATACGACATCGCCTCAATCATAAACTCCGAGCCGGGTGACACGGGCGAAAGAGAGGCAAACCTTGCCATTTCGCTTTCGGCGTATGAATTGAACAGCAATATATAATCGCTGAATCTTTTTTCAAAGTCTGTCATTTTGCTTCCTCTTGAGAAAGTTCGTTAATCTTAGCCTGCGCTTCGGTGAGTGATTTGGTGCAGGCGGAGGCGAGTTTTGTGCCCTCGGCGTAAAGTTTCACCATCTCGTCAAGAGACACTTCGCCCTTTTCGAGGACGGCTGTTATTTCTTCAAGCCTTTTTATCGACTGCTCATAATTCATTTTTTCCATATTTCCCTGACCTCGCATTTCATATTTCCGTCAACAACTTTAATGTCGATTTCATCGCCGGGAGCAACGCACGACACACTTTTGACAATCGCATTATCTTTTATCGCTACCGCGTAACCTTTGGACATAATTCTCAGAGGGCTGCACGCGTCAAGCCTGAGAATAATGCTGTCAAGTTTCGAGGAGTTTCTCTCAAGGTAACGCTTTGCGGCATTTCTTAATCCTTCATATGCGTAATCGTTTCGCATATATATATTTTCGATTATCTTGCCCGGGTTGTTCTTTTCGAGGATACCTTTGCAAAGGGCAAGTTCGCTCTCACCCTGTGAAATCTTTCTGCGGCAGAAAGCATACATACTTCTGCTCATAGATTCTATACTGTCGGCAAGTTCTTCACTGTCCGGCACGGCAAGTTCAGCAGCCGCCGAAGGAGTGGGCGCTCTCAAATCTGCAACGAAATCGCAGATTGTGAAATCGGTTTCGTGACCGACAGCGGAGATTACCGGAATCCCGCTCTCATACACAGCGTAAGCAACAGGCTCTTCGTTAAAAGCCCAAAGGTCTTCAACCGAGCCTCCGCCTCTGCCGACTATAAGAACATCCGCCGCCTGTTTTTCATTAAAGAGTTTTATCGCGGCGGCAATTTCACCCGCCGCTTTTTCGCCCTGCACAGCAACGGGGCAGATGATTATTTCAGCCGATGGAAAACGGCGCGAGAGGACATTGATAATATCCCTTACAGCCGCGCCCGTGCCCGATGTGACAACACCGACTCTTTCGGGAAAAGCGGGAATAGGTTTTTTATGCTCTGTGTCAAACAGTCCTTTTGCGGCAAGTTTCTTCTTTAATTGCTCAAAAGCCGCCGCAAGCGCGCCTGCGCCGTCGGGCTGCATATCGTCGATTATCAGCTGATATTCGCCGCCCTGCTCATAGAGGCTTACTCTGCCTCTGACGATAACACTCATATTATCTTCGGGCATAAACTTCAGCCTGCTGTTGGCATACTTGAACATCGCGGTTCTTATTCTTGAATTTTCGTCTTTGAGCGTCATATAGAAATGACCGCCCGGTCCGCCCGCCTTGAAGTTTGAAATCTCGCCCCTTACAAAAACATTCTGCAGATTCGCGTCGGAATCGAGCATAGATTTCACATATCTGTTAAGCGCGGAAACGGAAAGCACGTAGTTATCCGCCATTATTCTTTCCTCTTTCAAAAGCGAGAATCGCAGTGCCCGCCGCATTGTCGCAGGAATACTCCGGCTGTGCAAAATAAGCGCTGAATCTGCTTTTGATTTTATCTCTTATAATTGAATCGGATGAAACGCCGCCCGCGAAAACGAGCGGTAAATTTCCGAAACGGTTTACGGCATACTCCGCCATTTTTTCAACCGCGGTGCCGATATATGCTATACAGAAAGCGGCAATGTCCTCCGCCTTTTCGCCGTCCGAAAGCATTTTTGCGCAAAGGTTTTCTGCTCCGGAGAGGCAGCAGTCGCCCTGTTTCATACTTACTTTGGGCGAAAAAGATTTATCGCTCGCGAGGGCAAGAGATTCAAGCGCCTTTCCGCACGGAAAATCAAGGCCGAGCATAACACCCGCTCTGTCAATCACCTGGCCGCAGTTAAGGTCGAGAGTTTTGCCGGTTATTTCGCAGATGAACATTCTCTCGCTGTCCGGTTTCACAAAAAGCGCTTCCGTTGTGCCGCCGGAGAGATGAAAGGCGATGAATTCTTTATCCTTGAGGTCTGTTTTGCCGGCGGAATAAAGCGCCGCCATAATATGACCGGACTGATGAGAAAAGCCGTAAACGGGCACACTCAGCACGCTTGCTATGCAGTGCGCCGCGCCGATGCCGACCGTAAAGCAGGGCATATATGAACCCTGCGCGTCACGGGGTCTGTCTGACACTCCGACAGCATCCGGTTTGACATCCGCCTCGCTCATCAGTTCTTCGATAAGCGGATATAACTGCGCGGTGTGATGAAACACGGCGTCGCTCTGCCTTATCCCCTTTTCACCGGGTTTTACAGGCAGAAGTTTTTTGCGCTGAATCACTTCATCCGTTTCGCTGTTGTAAAGGGCGCAGGAAGTGGTGTAATTACTGGTGTCAATGCCTAAAGTAATCATACTTCACCGCTTCTCACGGCGTTGCCGAGCAATCCGTTTACAAAAGAGTATTCGTCCTCGGATGCATATTTCTTGCAGATTTCAACCGCTTCATTAATCGAAACACCAACGGGTATTTCGTCAAAATATTTAATTTCGCAAACCGCAAGTCTGAGCGCGGCAAGAGAAACCTTGCTTATTCTCGAAAAACTTCTTCCTTTGGCAAACCTTGAAATAACCGAATCGATATCTTCAAGGTTGTCACAGGCTTTGAAAAACAACTCCTGCGTGAAGTCGGATTTTTCTAATACTTCGGTTTCATACGCCATCTCGGCAAGTCTCGCGGGGTCTGCTTCGGAGTTGAAGGATTTTTCAAAAAGCAGCACGAAAGCCTGCTCTCTTTCCTGAGATCTTGTCATGGTCTTTTACCCCCGATAAAATTTTACGGCTGTATTATAACAAATAAAAATAATAAAAACAACAGAAAAATGCATAAAACGATGAATATTCATAATTTTATGCATAAAAGTTCAAAAAAAGTTTTTCGTTCACCGATAAAAACTCTTTATTTTTTACACAATATATAGTATAATCAACTGTGATTAAACACAACGCGAGGTTAAACAGTATGTTTGAGATAGACAGGCTGCTCTCTGAGGTTAAGAGAGTGCATTTCATAGGTATAGGCGGCTCGGGTATGTGCCCGCTTGCCGAAATACTGCACAAGGAAGGTTATATTCTTTCGGGCTCCGACAATAACGAAACCGACACGCTCAAAAGAATAAGGTCGCTGGGCATACCCGTAGTTATGGGGCAGAAAGCGGAAAACATTGAGGGCGCCGAGATGATTATCTACACTGCCGCCCTTCTCCCCGACAACCCGGAGCTCGTCGCGGCAAAGCAGAGCGGAATACCCACCTTTGAAAGAAGCAAAC
This sequence comes from Clostridiaceae bacterium, assembly GCA_016280595.1. Classification (GTDB taxonomy): domain Bacteria; phylum Bacillota; class Clostridia; order Oscillospirales; family Acutalibacteraceae; genus CAG-177. Next base: position 38,299 of record JAEEHB010000017.1, read on the forward strand.
TGCTCGGCGCGGTTACGAGGATGTACCCGAACGCGATCTGCATAAGCGGCACGCACGGCAAAACAACAAGCTGCTCAATGGCAACGCAGATTCTCATAGAGGCGGGCTTTGACCCGACCGCCGTAATTGGCGGCAAACTCCCGCTGACGGGTACTAACGGAATAGTAGGCAAAAGCGAGCATATGGTTTGCGAAAGCTGTGAATTTGTTGACACTTTCCTTGACCTCACTCCCGATATTGCCGTGATACTCAATGTTGACGAGGACCATCTTGATTATTTCAAGACTTTCGATAACCTCAAGCGCTCGTTTGCGAAATTCGCTTCAATGGCAACGAAGGCAATTGTTTACAATTCCGATGACGCGAATACGATTGACGCGCTGAAAGATGTGCTGGCAAGCACGGATAAAGACATAATTACTTTCGGTCTTGGCAAAGATGCCGATTACAGAGCTGTAAACATCGAAAACCGCCACGAGTACTATTCATTTGACCTGATTGTAAAAGGCGATAATCTCGGCAGAATCAATCTTTCTGTGCCCGGCAGTCACAACATAATGAACGCTCTGGCAGTTGCCGCCGCCGTTATGTACAGCGGAGTGAGTTTCGACGCGGTTGCGAAAGGCATGGAGGATTTCAGAGGAGCGGGCAGAAGATTTGAAAAACTTGCCGAAATAGGCGGAATAACGATAATCGACGATTACGCGCACCATCCGCTTGAACTTGAAGTAACACTTAATACCGCCATGAAAATGGGCTTCGGCAAAGTGTTTGCCGTTTTTCAGCCCTTCACCTATTCAAGGACCGCCATGCTCCTTGACGACTTCGCGAGAGTGCTTTCAATCCCCGACCAATGCATACTGACCGAGATAATGGGCTCGCGCGAGGTGAACACCTACAACATTTACTCGGCTGATTTAAGCGCAAAGATTCCCGGCTCCGTGTGGTACAACACATTTGAGGAGGTCGCGGACTACGCCGTAAAACACGCAAAAGAGGGCGACTGCATAATAACCCTCGGCTGCGGTGATATATACAAAGCTGCGAAAATCATGATTAAAACTCTGGAGGAACAAAGCAAATGAAATACGCCTTAAACCACAAGAACTTCCACGATTTCAGGACCTATGAAATCAACAAACTCGAAGGCAGAGCGTACATGATTCCGTATTCAAGCAAAGAAGCGGTTGCCGCGGTGCCTTTCAAAAAAGAGCGCGCTTCATCCGACATAGTAAGGCTTCTCTCGGGCGAGTGGGATTTCAAGTATTATCCCTCATACAAAGAGATGCCCGAAATCATCGACACCGCCAAGACGGATTTTGACAAAATCAAAATCCCCTGCACCTGGCAGAGGTCCGGCTATGACAGCCCCGCTTATATTAACTGCTGTTATCCGTTTGATGATACTCCTCCCCATGTGCCCAGAGAGCAGCCTGCCGCGATTTACAGAAAGGTTTTTGATATAGAAGCAAAAACCAAAACTTATATTCTCGCCTTCCTCGGCGCCGCACCCTGCCTCGACGTATATGTAAACGGCAAATACGTAGGCTACAGCGAGGGCGCTCACAACACGGCGGAATTTGACATTACTCCCTATGTGAAAAAGGGCAGAAACGAACTCTTTGTTCTGATTCATAAATGGTCCACCGGCACCTACCTTGAGTGCCAGGATATGTTCAGGGAGGCGGGCATATTCAGGGATGTACTTCTCTATGAAATGCCCAAGACCTACATTAACGATATTTACTGCAAATCAAAGCCCGCGAAAAAGGGCTGGGACCTTGATGTAAAGTTTGATGTAAAAGGCGACCTCAAGGGTTATGAAGTAACCGCGGAACTTTATGACGGTAAAAAACTCAAGGCAAGCGCAAGCGCCGACGCGTCGGCAGGCATTATCAGTTTCACCTCTCTTGACGTAAAATCCTGGAACCCCGAAATACCCAAACTCTATACCGCTTATTTCACCCTTTCAAAGAAGGGCGAAAGCATTATGGCGGTGAGATACTTCGTAGGTTTCAAGAGTGTTCAGATTAAGAAAGACAAGTTCTATTTCAACGGCAAACTGATTAAATTCAAAGGCGTAAACCATCACGACACCAACTATAAGACCGGTTATGTGATGACATACGATGACATTGAGAAAGACCTTAAACTTATGAAGAGCCTCAATGTCAACGCGGTGAGGACCTCCCACTATCCTCCCGACCCGCAGTTTATTATTCTGTGCGATATTCTCGGCCTCTATGTTGTGGACGAAGCGGATATTGAAACTCACGGCTGCGGCTGTGCTCCTCACAATGATTTCCACCTCATCAGCAAAAATATCAAGTGGGCTCCGAGATTCCTTGACAGAGTAAAGAGAATGTATCTGCGTGACAGAAGCAGAGTCAGCGTAACAATGTGGTCGCTCGGCAACGAGGCGGGCGGATATCAGTGCGAAGATGTCTGCTACGATTATCTTCACAAAGAGAATCCCGAGATTCCCGTACATTATGAGAGCGTAATTCATTCGGACAGGCACTCATACGATGTGGTTTCCGAAATGTATACAAATCACGCGAATGTTGAAAAATGCGGCAAGCACACAAGAGGCAGCAAATATACTCCCAAGCCCTTCTTCCTTTGCGAATATGCTCACGCTATGGGCGAAGGCCCCGGCGCTCTTGAGGAATACTGGCAGATTCTTTACAAATACGAAAACCTTATGGGCGGCTGCATCTGGGAATGGGCTGATCACTCCGTTTATCATCCGAGAGGCAAATATAAATTCACCTACGGCGGCGACCACGGTGAATGGCGCCACGACGGCTGTTTCTGCGTTGACGGTCTTGTATATCCCGACAGACGGCTTCACACGGGCGCGAAGGAAATGAAAAACGTTTACCGCCCCATAAGAGCGGCTTACGCAAACAAGGCTCTCAAACTCACAAACACCAACAGATTCAGAAACACCAAGTATATCACCGTAGTATGGGAACTTGTAAAGGACGGCAACATCCTGCTTGCGGCAGATGAATTCAAGGCTGATATCGAGCCCGAGCAGACAGTCTCCTATCCTATGGATATCAAGGTGCCCGCAGAAAACTGCGACCTTCATATCAACCTCTATTACTATGACGGCGTAAATGAAATCGCTTTTGAGCAGGTCAGCCTCAAGAAGAAATATGAGTACGCACTTCCCGCTTCAAAGGCAAAGATTGCCTGCACCGAAGACAAAAAATTCATCACCGTAAAATCCGGCAAAGCGGCAATCAAACTCTGCAAGGACTGCGGTCAGATTAATTCCTTCAAATACGCGGGCAAAGAACTTATCAATCAGGCTCCCGCCGCAGCGAGAGGCTTCCTGCCCAACATCTACAGAGCCGCGACAGATAATGACTGTACAGTGCGCGACGGCTGGAAGGAAGCGGGCTACAGCGATTATAAGTGCAAGGTAAAAGACTTCAAGTGCCGCAAGAATTCTGCCGGCGTAAAGGCGAGCGTTGTCTTCTCGCTCGTGAGCCCGAAAGTAAAGGGCGCAATCGCCGAAGTAACGGTTAACTACACTTTCAAGGCAGGCGGCGTTATTGACGTAAAAACTTCATTCAAGCCCCTTGCAAAGAAACGCGCATCAGCAAACCTCGCGAGATTCGCTCTCGGGCTTGAAATGCCGAGAGATTTTGAAAATGTTGAATACTACGGCCTCGGCCCCAACGAAAACCTGCCCGACTACTATGCGCAGAGCATAGCAGGCATCTATCAGACGGATGTTGACGAAATGTACGAGCCCTATATCAGGCCTCAGGAGAGCGGCAACAGATGTGAAGTGAGATACGTCAAAGTGACCGACGATGACGGCACGGGTCTTGTATTCGCATACAAGGGCAAGTACCTCGCCTTCAACGCAAGAAGATTCACTCAGAAACTGCTTGACGAAGCGGGCCACATTGAGGACCTGCGCGATGAAAACACAATCGCCGTAAATATCAGCGGCTTCGAGAGAGGCGCGGGCACGGCATCCTGCGGACCCGATGTGCTTGATAAATTCATCGTTGACGGCAGCAAAGGCCTCACCTTCGAATTCACCGTAATTCCTGTATAACACGGAGATGTTACTATGAAAAAAGCATTGTCAATAATCACAGCCGCAGCGCTGATTCTTTCGGCGGGCATACTGTTTGCCTCCTGTGGCACAAAAAACGCTGAAGAAAGCACGGAGCCCTCTGAATCCGTTTCAATTCCCGAGATAATTACTACAACAGAGCCGAGCGAACTTTATGACTCGCTCGAAGCGCTCAGTGAAGCGGTAGGCTTTGAAATCAATGTGCCGAAAGGAATCAAGCCCACCGAATACGCTGTTGTTTCAGGCTCCGTTGCGGAAGTCCGTTTTGACGGCGGCTACCTCAGAAAATCCCTGCCGGGCGGTGACATAAGCAACGATTACACTCAGTATGAAAAATCGGTTGCCAAAAATGTGGACGAACTTGTTGTTACACTCAAGGGAAACGGCGACAAGGCAAACCTCGCCGTATGGTCAACGCTTGATTACGGCTACTCCTACTGCATAAGGTTTTTTGACGGAGTAAGCGAGCAGCAGATGACGGATTACATAAAGCAGTTCAAATAATATTAATCAAAGCAAAACGGAGATTGCCGAGGCAATCTCCGTTTTTTTATGTCTGTTTAGTTTTTACTGTGCGTCGTCGAGGGCTGTTATTACTTCCTCAAGTTCTTTGTTCAGTTCATCCTCTTTGGCCATAAGAGCGCGTCTTTCGTTAAGTGCTATATACATCTTCTCTCTCTTTTCTCCGGTGAGGTCATAGAAAAGATAAGGAATCATTCTGATGATGTTGGGAAGAACGCCTATGCCGATAAACAGGAAGAATACTTTCTGATACACCACCTTGCTCCCCTGCGCCCAGGGAAGAATATCAAGGGTTGAATCATAGCCGGACCATTTGAACAGCTTGATTGTCAGCAGCGCGTTGAGAGGCGACGTGACCTTTGTGATAAGGTCGGTGAGTATGGTAAAGGTACCGTCCGGTCTTTCGCCCGTCACATACTCCGTATAGTCGTTAATCTCTCTGCCGAGTTCCGCTTCAAACACATTTGAGGGTCCGTTGTTGATACCGTTAAGACCGTGGAACAGAGCATAGATGCCGACCATAACCCACTTCCGGTGTACATTAGGTATACCGAAAATACACATGCCGACATTGGTGAGAAGGTCCCACATACGAAGCGCGATAACCGCGTTTCTGTTATTGCCCTTGAAGATTTTCTGGAATTTCGGGATTAATGTAATACTCAGAGTATCAAAAGCGTTATAAGGCATATAGGCGATAAACGAGGGAATCGAGCCGCCGAATATTTCCTGCTGGGTAACAACATCCCAGGAATAGCCGCCGTCGCTCCACCAGCTGACAACGAAGTTTGCGATAAAGTTTCTGAATGCGTATTTGTTCTTGAGAATGTAGAAGATAGATTTGGTAAGCGGAGCGGGTTTTGGCTGAAGGAGAATTCTCTCTTTACAGCCGACCGCCATGGCGATATTGCTCGCGCATCCGATAATACCGGTTACCGAAGACAGAATCATAAAGATATGCGGCAGGGAAACATTGATGTAGCCCTTGTTGTTGAGTTCCATAAGGGGAAGGAAGATTGCGTAGATTGCCTGGGAACCGACTTCGCCGATATATGTCTGCAGAAGGCCGACGGTGATTCTGTCCTTCGGGCAGGCGGTCTGCAGGGTAACAAGGTTATCACGCGGGATGGAGTAAATGGTTGAAAACGTTTCCTGAATGAAGAGCATCACAAAAATGAAGATAATCTTCTTCGGGTCGTCTCCCGCCCTGTCACCGAGCACCGTTGCGCCCGAATACATTATGATGGTTGAAAGGAAATACGGGAATGCGGAGAAAACGATATAGGGTCTCGCCTTGCCCCATCTTGTCCTTGTGCGGTCATACACCGCGCCCATAAGGGGATTGTTGAGGATATCGTAAATCGATATGAGCGTAAGGATAACAGTAACATAAGCCATATCGATTTTGAGCACGTTTACAAAGTAAAGCGTTCTGTATGCCGAAAGACCTTTTACGAGTTTTGCGGCAAACTGCCCGAAGGCGGGATAGAGCATTTCCTTAGGTGAAAGTACGCCCGTATGAAACATTTTGACAGCGAGGTTGCTGTATTTGCCGAGGTGCTCTTTGCCTATACTTGCCGCCGAGTTTTCTTCAGCGCCGAATATGTTTTCGGTCAGCGTTCTTTTTTCGGCGGTGTTGTTTGTATTATCGCTCAATTCACATTCACCTCACAGGACGATTTATAGTAGCCGTCATCGGAGAGGGCATAAACAACGGTCTTGCCCTTTGATACAGCCATTACCGTACCGTTTGCATCAACAGACGCTATTTCGGGATTATCGGTGTGCCAGGTAACGGTTTTAACGCTCGCTTTTGACGGTGAGGGTTTTGCGGTAAGAGTAAGGGTGTCACCCGTTTTGAGGTTTGCCTTTCTCTTATTGAGTTTCATTGATTCAACGGAATATCTGATATTGACCGTGCAGCTGTCGCTGTACTCTTTGCCGTCAAATTCAAATGACGCGGTAACTGTTGCCGTGCCTGCCTCTTTGCCGCCCTTTATGTAGCCCTCTTCGTCAACCGTGAGCACGTTTTCATCGGAAGAAGTCCAGGTAACGACAGGCTTGGTCGGGTCGGTGCAGGTAAGGGTTGCGAGCAGGTTATCCGTAGCGCCGGGCTCAACCGACATTTCGTGTTTGTTCAGTTCTATGCCGGGCCAGGTAAACGAGTGTTTGTTCTTTTCGGTGAGGTTAAACTTCACTTTCGCGTCGCCCGTTTCATACTGCTCATTAAACAGAAGATCGGCGGTTACCGTCATATCCCTGTAATACTCAAGGTAGGTAATCTCGTCTGTCATACGTCGCACTTTATAGTAGATATGAACGTCGCCGTATTCAACAGTGTAGTCTTTGATATCAAACCAGTTTTCAGTTTCGGGAGCGAGGATTTCTTTTATCTGCTCTTTACCGGGAGGGCTGAAATAATTCTGCACGGCGGAAGCGTCAAGCCAGAGAGTGACTTCGTATTCGTCGGCGTATTTTTCGTTGTACGGATAGATGCAGCCGCACACTTCGCATTCGGGCCTCTGAACATCGCTTCTCTCGCCGCAGCTCCTGCAGGAATAGTAGATATATTTGCATCTGACATCCTGAGTCTTTTCGGCATAAGGTGTTTCGGCGCCGCACTCTTCACAGGTTTCCTGCGCTTCGTCACTCGTTTTGCCGCATTTTTCGCAGGCGTAATACTTATGAGGAATTACGGCAGAGCCGTCAATAGCAGGAGCCATAACTCCGGCGGGAAATTCCTGCCCGAAATCTGTTTCGATATCTTCAAAAGAATCTTCGAGCACTTCTTCAAAACTGCCGGAAACAAACGCAAGCGTGGATTTAAGCCTGTCATTTCCGAAAGTGTCAATTGAATCTTCGTCAACGCTGAAGGTATCTTCACGGGTAACTTTGGGCCTCAGTTCCGTTGCTTTCTTATAAGCGGTGTTAAGAAAATCAATGCCCTGGGAAGCGCTCACGGGAGCAGGTGTAAGCCCCTCTTCGTTGTTTATGGGAGGCAGAGTACCTTCCATAGCGAGCACTTTATTGAGGCCGTAAACAAACAGCGCGATAAAAATCACAATGAGGATAACGATTACGCCGCGGTAGATAAGCATATTGCGGTCAGGTTTCTTCTTTTCCATCGTTCTCCCCTCCTTGTGAATTACTTTCTTCGGCTTCTCTTTCCGCTTTGAGGCGGGCAAGGTTTGCCTCTTCCTTCGCTATCTCTTCGTCTATCTTTCTTGTCGCCTCGGTTTCAACTACAGGCTGAGGCAGAGAATCGAGGTCGATTTCGCCCTTCTTTACCTTGCGGTAAATTTCAAGGCGCTCTTCCATACCTTCGTCATACTCAACGGGTATGCCCTTAATCCAGAGTAGCAGGTTAATTATAAACACAATCGCAAAAGCAAGGGCGAGGACAAGAAAACCGAAGCCCGACTTTGCCGCGAGAATTTCGTTTGAATCAACCGTGCATTTATCCCAGAAATCGACGAAATGATTGAGCACAAAAAATGATACAATCGAAAACAAAACTCCTGTGAGCGCAACAACTGCTGTTATCTTCTGCATATTCTTAACGCTGATAAAGCAGAGAATTGTGAGCAGGAGAATTATTACCGCGAGCACGGCGGCAATGCCGTAAAGCACAAGGGCCTTGAAAAACAGCCCGTATGTTTCACCGCCCGGTGAGGAGGAATTCATACCAAGCAGATACATAAGACTGCCCGATGAAAAAGAGCCGAAAAGCCCGAGACCGCTCAAGGCAAAGTCCTCACTGAAAAACGGAAGTCTCAGAGTGAAAGACGCCGCAGGAACAAGCAGGGCAATCAGAGGAAAGAGCGCGGCAACAAGACGAAGGATGGTAAGTTTGCTGCCGATGAAAGACGCTTTGAGTCTGCGTATTTTCACATGGACCGTGGCATTGGCGAGTTCGGCGTATTTGGCTTCACGGTAAAAAGTCTTGTCAAACTCATAAAACCTTAAATTGACGCCGCATTTGGGGCAAAACTGGCTCACATTGTAGATTTTTAATTTGTATCCGCACTTCGGACAATGCGCCATTATATTGACCTCCCGATTTTATTTATAAAATAATTATAGCAATCTTAACAAAATAAATCAATAATCGCTCTTTGCGATTGGATTTTTTGTTAAAATTGCTACATTATTGTGTATTTGTTTATAAATATTTACCACTCATCCGTCTCGTCAAGAAGCACAGCGTGAGCGCACTTTATGCCGTCAACAGCGGCTGAAACAATGCCTCCCGCGTAGCCCGCGCCCTCGCCGCAGGGATATACTCCGCGGATGTTGCTCTGAAGGATATCGTTTCTCAGAATCCTTACAGGTGATGACGAACGCGATTCGGGAGCGGTAAGCGCCGCCCCGGGCAGGGCAAAACCGCTGAGCATACGGTCCATTTTCACAATGGCGTCCCTCATCGTGTTTGTTACCTTTGAGGGAAGCACCTTAGTAATATCGCCGGGTGTGACTCCGGTGGGGCAGGTTGCTTTTACTCCCGGCAGTCCGGAAGACGCTTTTCCTTCAAGGAAATCGCCTACACTCTGGCAGGGGCAGGAATAATCTGAGCCCGCCTGCTCAAAAGCCGCGGATTCGATTTTACGCTGAAGGGCGATACCGGCAAGCGGATGCTCACTTTCAAAATCGGAGGGCTCTATGCCCACAAGAATTGCGGAGTTTGAGTTTTCTCCGTTCCGGGCATATTCGCTCATACCGTTTACTACACACATATTCTCTTCGCTCGCGGCGGCAACAACCGTGCCTCCCGGGCACATACAGAAAGTGTATGCTCCCCTGCCGTGCTCGGGATGGCAAGCCATTTTATAAACAGCCGCTCCGAGTTTCGGGTGACCGGCAAAAGTGCCGTACTGTGATTTATCTATCATTTCTCTCGGGTGTTCAATCCTGACACCTACGGAAAACGGCTTCTGCATCATATTGAAGCCCTTGCTGTGAAGCATTTCAAGAGTATCTCTTGACGAATGTCCTATACAAAGAAGCAGAGTATCGGTTTCGATATCCTCCTGAGATTTTCCCTCGGGTTTTATTGTAACGCCCTGCACAGAGCCATTTGCAATTATAATATCGGTGAGTTTTGTGTTGAACCTCACCTCGCCGCCGAGAGACTCGATTTCTTTTCTGATTGCCTTCACCACTCCGGGCAGTCTGTCGGTGCCGATATGCGGAGTGGAGGAATACATTATTTCTTCCGGCGCGCCGTGAGACACAAGTTCTTCGAGCACTTTCATACACAGCGGGTCTTTGATGCCCGTTGTCAGTTTGCCGTCAGAAAAAGTGCCCGCTCCCCCTTCGCCGAACTGCACATTGCTCTCGGTGTTGAGAATTCTGTTTTCCCAGAATCCTTTTACATCTTTCACCCTTCTGTCAACATCGGAGCCGCGCTCGACTATAAGGGGGCGAAAACCGGCTCTCGCAAGAATAAGCCCGGCAAAAAACCCTGCGGGTCCGAAGCCCGCTATCACGGGGCGAAGGGTGCTTGTGCGCCTGATTTCGGGCATTGTGTATTCTTCACGCTGATAAGCGGAAACGCCTGAAGACGAACAGCGGCGGATAATCGATTCTTCGCGCCCCTCAACAGAAACAGCGATGTTATAAACAAAATGGACGTTGTCTTTTTTGCGGGAATCGACCGCTTTTTTAAGTATCTCAAAAGAGGTTACCGCTTCGGGAGCAATCCTGAGTTTTTTGGCGGCAAGAACCTTGAGTTCACTCTCTTCACAATCAAGAGGAAGTTTTAATTCGTTAATCCTTATCATCCGAGTTCCCCCGCAAGAAGACCCGAGGCGAAAGCCCATTGAAGATTGAAACCTCCGCAAAGACCGTCAATATCAATTATTTCGCCGCAGAAGTACAGCCCCGGCACAAGCAGAGACTCCATTGTTTCGGGATTTATATCGGATGTATCCACCCCGCCCTTTGTGACCTGGGCGTTTTCAAAGCCTTTTGTACCCGTAACGGTGAGAGTGAATTCCTTTATTTCTTTTGCAATCGCTTTTGCCATACCGGTGCTTATCTCTTCCACCTGCGAGCCGCCGAGGTAAACCTGCGCCTTTTTGAGCACTGCTATGCCGAGTGGCTTGGGCAGTATGCCGGTGAGGAAGGAATCTATCGGCTCGCCGCATTTACTGCGGGCGGTATCGGACAGATATTTTTCAAGCGATTCTTCTGCCATCTCCGGCAGAAAATCAACTTTAATGTATGCGGGAATCTTTTTGGCTACAGCCTTTGCGGCAAAGGAAGCAAGTTCCATAGCACAGATACCCGATATGCCGTTTTCGGTGAAAAGAAGTTCACCCTCCGATGAGGCGTTTATATCTTCCGCGCTGAAAGTAAGGCGCACATTTGCCGCTCTTACGCCCTTGAGTCCTCTCACTTCATCGGGCTTTGTGTTTACGGGCACAAGAGAGGGAAACAGCGGTGTGATTATATGCCCGAAAGATTTTGCGAGAGGATAGCCGCTTCCGTCGCTCCCCTGCGGCGAAGAAGCCTTGCCGCCCGTCGCGATGATAAACTTATCGCAGGAGAATTCGTTATTGATAATAAACTCTCCGTCTTTCTTCACGGCAGAAGTAACGGGTGTTTCGGTGAAAATATCAATGCCGTATTTTTCGGCGGCAAAGCGCAGGGAATCAAGCACGCTTGAGGCGGTGTTGCTTCTGGGATACACTCTGCCTGCTGAATCTGTGTAAGTGAGCAGACCGAGACTCCCGAAAAAGCCCGTGACCTTTTCGGGTGAATATTTTTCAAGGCAGGGCGCGGCAAAAGCCGGGTTATTGTAACTGCCCGGCACGGCGTTTACATTTGTAAGGTTGCATCTGCCGTTACCTGTCACGAGTATTTTCTTGCCTGTCCTCGGCAGTTTTTCTAGCACGGCGATTCCGATGCCCGGGTGATTCTTCGCGGCGCTCAGTGCTGCCGCAAGCCCCGACGCGCAGGCGCCCGCTATACATAAATCATAGTGTTTCATAATGATTACCTCTCTTATGAAATTATACAATAGTATCCTCAAGTTTTCAAGAAAAACAGAAATAATAACGCGCACGCCGATATTATTTCAATATATGTTGAAAAATTAACAATTATATGCAATAATACTTTCGTATCAAAAACCAAAGGAGAAAATATCATGACAATCACAAAAGATATGAAAATCGGCGAAATTCTTGATGCCAATATGGAAGTTGCTCCCTTCTTCCTTGAGATGGGTATGCACTGCCTGGGCTGTCCCTCCGCAAGAAGCGAATCTGTGGAGCAGGCCTGCATGGTACACGGTGTTGACGCCGATGAACTCATAGCAAAAATCAACGCATTTCTCGCGAATGCCTGAACTGAGCCCGAGGCTTAAAGCGGCGGCGGATATGGTGAGGGACGGTGTGCGCATTGCCGACATAGGCACCGACCACGCCTACCTGCCCGCTTATCTGCTGCTGCAAAACAAAGTGACAAAGGCCCTTGCCTGCGATGTGAGCAAGGGTCCTCTTTGTAATGCGGAAAAGACGGCGCTGATATATCACCTTGAAGACAGGCTGTCTCTGCGCCTTTCCGACGGGTTTGACAGCATAGGCGAAGACGAGGCGGATGATTTCATAATCTGCGGAATGGGCGGCTCGCTCATAGCGGAACTGCTTGAAAGAACACCCTGGCTCAAAAATGAGAAATACCGGCTGATAATACAGCCGCAGTCTCACTCAAACGACGTGAGAGAGTATCTTATAAACAACGGCTTTGAGATTATTAAAGAAACGGCACTTTTTGACGAGGGCAGAGTTTATAATGCTATGGCGGCGGAATATACGGGTGAGCATAAAGAATACTGCCCTTCATATATATATTTCGGCTCACTGCCCGAAAACAGAGACGAGGCCTCGCGAACGATTGTAAAAAGGACGCTCGAATATCTGAAAGTGCGTTATGAAGCCGAAAAGAATTACGGCGACCCCGAAGAGGCTGAAAAACTGAAAATGATAATTGAAGACGCGGAGAGAAGAATAAATGAAAATCAGTGAAATTTACGAAATAATAAATGAAATTGCTCCCTTTTCGTCACAGAGCGAATGGGATAACAGCGGGCTTATTATCGGCTCAATGAATACGGATGTAAAAAAAGCCGGCTTTGCCCTTGACGCGACACCCGAAGTGATTAATGACGCTAAGAAAAAGGGATGCCAACTTATAATCACGCATCATCCGGTTATATTCAATCCCGTTTCTTCACTGAGTGAAACGGACCCCGCATATCTTGCAATCAAAAACGGAATCGCGGTAATAAGTGTGCACACTCCGTTTGACAAATCGGAGCCCGGCGTAAACACGGTGCTTGCCTCTCTGCTCGGGCTTAAAGATATAAAGATTATGGATACGGACGAAGAAGGCTTATGCCGCGTAGGCACTCTTGAAAGGCCTCTTTCATCAAAAGAATTTGCTCAGGCAATTGCGAAAGCACTCGGCGGCGGAGTTACCTACTCCGCACGAAGCGGCAAGATAAAGAAAGTTGCCGTTTGCGGCGGCGCGGCGGGTGAGTTTTATGAAGCCGCGCTTGCATCGGGCGCACAGGCCTTTGTGACGGGAGAAGCGAAACATCATCATTTTCTCGGGGCAAGGCAGACAAATATCGCCCTTTTTGCCGCAGGGCATTTTGAGACCGAAGCGCCTGCTATGAAGGTGCTTAAAGATATAATGCAGAAGAAAACGGGCATTGACTGCGTGATGCTCGTACAGAAAAAGACAACGGAATTCACGGGGGCGATCTGATGCCGCTTGACGGATATACCCTGCACCTGCTGACCGGTGAACTGAAAAAAGAAATAACCGGATGCAGAATTGAAAAAATACATATGCCGGCAAGGGATGAACTTGTTTTTCATCTTCGTTCAAGAGACGGGGCAAAGAAACTGTTTATCAGCGCGTCGTCAAGCATACCGAGAATCAACCTGACAGCTTCGGCTCCCGAAAACCCCGGCACTCCTCCTATGCTCTGCATGTTTTTAAGGAAACATCTCACGGGCTGTGTGTTTACCGATATACATCAGCTCGGGCTTGACAGAGTTATATTTGCCGAACTCAAGGGAACGGATGAACTCGGAGACCCGGTTACATTTACGCTTGCGCTTGAAATAATGGCAAAGCACAGCAATTTCACCGTTATAAACTCCGAAGGAATAATAATCGAGGCAATTAAGAAATCGGATCTGACAACCGCGACAATAAGGCAGATTCAGCCGGGCTTCAAATATGTGCTGCCGCCTTCGCAGGGCAAACTGAACATACTTGAAACGGATACAGACACTCTGATAAGCGCCGTGAAAAAGCAGGGGGATGTTCCCCTCTCCTCCGCTCTTCTCAAAACCCTGCAGGGCATTTCTCCCCTGATTTCAAGAGAAATTGCAGGCCTTGTGACAGGCTCTGATTCGCTTATAGGCGACCTTACTCAAAAGCATTTTGACTCCCTCGCATCAAAGATTGACCGGCTTCGTGAAACACTTGTTTCGGGCGGCACTCCGACCATGCTCATAAAGGACGGCAAGCCGTTTGACCTCTCGTTCACCGATATCACGCAGTACGGTTTCAGCGTGGAATCAAAGCAGTACGAAACCTACTCCGAACTGATTGACGGTTTCTACGCCGAAAAAAATCTGATTGAAAGAACGGGGCAGCAGAGCAGAGAACTGCAGAAAACTCTTGTTAATCTGATTGCAAGAAGCAAGAGAAAATATGAAACGAGAAAAGAAGAAAAAGAGAAATGCGCCGAAAAAGAGCAGATGAGAATAAACGCCGAACTGATACTTTCAAATCAGTATTTGCTCGAAAAAGGTGCTCTCTACTACGACCTTGAAAATTATTATGACGATTATAAAATAATAAGAATCAAGGCGGATCCTGCTCTCTCCCCTGCGGCAAACGCGCAGAAATATTATAAGGAATACAACAAACTCAAGAACGCCGAGAAACTGCTTGACAGTCTGCTTGAAGAGAGCAGGATTGAAATCGGCTACCTCGAAAGCGTGCTCGACTCGGTCAAAAGAGCAAGAGGATTTACGGACATAGCCGTAATCAAGAGCGAACTTTCGGAAGAGGGATATTTAAGAAAGAACAGAAGCAAAAAAGACAAGGCGCCGAAATCCCTGCCGCCCGTCAAATACATTTCCGATGACGGCTACACGATACTCGTGGGCAGAAACAATCTGCAAAACGAAGAACTCTCGTTCAAGGTTGCGGCAAAAAACGACTCCTGGTTTCACACGCAGTCCTTCCCCGGCTCTCACGTGATAGTAATCGGAGGCGGCGATATCCTGCCCGAGCGCACCTGCCGTCAGGCGGCGGCGATTGCCGCTTACAACTCGTCGGCACGCGATTCCTCGCAGGTGGCTGTGGACTACACAGAAGCTCGCGAACTCAAAAAACTCAAGGGCGGCAAAAAAGGTATGGTTATCTATCACACCTACAACACTATGTGGGTGAAGCCCGACAGAGAACTCTGCGAGCGGCTCAGAGAAAAATAATAAAGTAAACTGCGGACAGCGAAGTTGCTGTCCGCAGTTTTATAATATGACTGATTAAATTACGCGTATTTGCCGAAAAGATTGTCAAGCCATCTCAGGCACAGCGGCACCCATACGGCGCAGTCTGCGTTATAAGCCCTGTGCTCATCCTCCGCGTAGACATATTCCTCGGCGGTTGAAAATCCGTGATATCCCTTCTGGAATATATGCATTTCAAAGGGAATATCTTTGCTGTCAAGCGCTTCGGCGTATTTCAGAGAGTTTTCTATAGGCACTACATTGTCCTCTGCGCTCGCGAAAATGAAGGCGGGAGGAGTTTTGTCATCAACAAGCACATCGGCGCCCGGGATGGGCTTCGCGAGAATTTTGCCGATTTTCTCAAGAGTGCAGGCATAGCCGAGAATCTGCGCGTTCGGTCTTTCTTTGCCCGCAACCGAGAGCATAGCGGTAAGGTGACCTCCTGCCGAAAAGCCTATTGCCGCAATCTTCCGGGGATTAACTCCCCATTCACCCGCGTTTTTGCGGATGAGGGCGAGCGCTTCCTCGGCATCATTGAGCGGCTTCGGAAACTCTGAGTTTTCATTAAGCGAATATCTCAGAATAAACGCGGCGTAGCCTTTTGCGAGGAATTTGAGCGCAATCGGCTCTGCCTCTCTGTCGGAGCAGAAATGATATCCGCCGCCGGGAATCACGAGAATTGCCCGTCTTGAGTCCATATTCGGCATCTCGGGAGAGGTGTCGGGAAGATACGCGGTGAGCGTAACATTTTCGTTGGTTAAATCAAGAGTAAATGTTTTCATAGTGCATCAATAACTCACTTTCAGTGTTTTGATTTCAAACGGTCTGAATGAGAGACTTGCGCAATCGGCGGGCGCAATAACTTCTTCGAGCATATTGGTTTCCTTAACATCCTTCGCTCCGTCAAAGAGTTTGAGAGAGCAAACGGTCTGTGTGCCTTCGGCTTCATACAGACGGATGATGAACGCCTTTTCGTTATCTTCGCAAGGCTTGACTGCCTCAACGATTATATTGGAGGCAGAGGGCACGGCGAGAGCTGAAAGGCTGAAATCACCTTTGCCGATTACTGCGGGAACATTGAGTTCATAAGCGGGCTGAATTACATTTTCAGCGCTGAAGCCGCCGCAGTGAGGCAGGAACGAGTACACGGTCCTGTGAAGGCCGTGATCACCTGTGAAATCGGGCCTAGTGCCGCCCTTGTGGAGCGAAAGACGCATTTTGCCGCCTTCAACGGTGATGGCGTATTTGCTGTCGTTGAGAATCGCGACGCCGTATCTTGTTTCGGAGAGGTCGGTGTATTTGTGGTTGACAACCTCAAACTTCGCCTTCTCAATGGAGTTGTTTCTGGTTGTGGGTCTGAGCACGTTACCGTACTGAATTTCAAATCTCGCGAAGTCGCTGTTGATATCGGTATCAAAAGCGGTCTTGAGGAATCTGTGGTCATCGTTCCAGTCCATAAGGGTATCATATCTGATTTCGGCGCTGTCGGCGAAGCAGAACATATCCTGTGTGACTGTTGACTTTGAGGAAATCTTATACTTGCTGCGCACGATATAAGCAACCGCGCCGTCGGATATAACCTCTCTTGAAAGAAGTTCGGAAGTGTCGGCATATTTTACTTCTATATCGGCGTCGAGATCCCAGTTATCCCAGTCGTGAGGCAGGTCTTCAGCCATAAGGAAGGTGCCGAAACTGTAGCCTTCGCCCTTAATCTGCCTTGATGCTTTCTTATCATAGAAGGAAGAAATGTAGCCCTTGTCATCAAATGTGAGTTCGGCGCACGGTGTTTCGAGCGAGTTGCCGGAAATCCTGAAAGCGCTGTCACCTGAGATTTCGCCTTTTACGAGGTTAATCTTAACGGTTGAAAACGCGGGCACGGTGATGCCGCTGAGTATGAGCACGCTCTTGCCGTCAAGGTTTGTATATCTCTGCTGTTTGCAGTCGATATCGGCAACAAGCCCCTCTTCGCACTCGATGAAAACGGGATCGCTTCTGTCAAACGAAAGAGTGTTTGTAATGCTTACGCATTCACCCTCGCCGGAAGAAAGTTCTTTGATAAGTTTGTGAGCGGTATCGAGCAGGGCGCCCGTCTGCTCAAGCGAGAGTTTATGGCCTGAAGGAATGCAGGTGCCGGGCAGAATATCGTGGAACTGGTTTAGAAGAAGAGTTTCATACAGAGGAGCAATCTTTTCATCCTTTGCGATTTCGCCCTTCTTTACGGCATCGTTTACGGTGAGTATTTCAAGGTCTCTGAGAGCAAACTCGCACTTTCTGTTGTTGCGCTTGATATTGTGCTGGTTTGTAAGTGTGCCTCTGTGAAGTTCAAGGTAGAGTTCGCCTTTGTAGGTCGAAGGATTCTTTACCTTGCCTTCGAGTTTCTTCATAAAGTCGCCGACGGTTGTGTATTCCGCTTTGGGCACGCCGTTCAAGTCCTTTGTTCTGCGGGCGGCCTCAAGCATTTCATACTGCGGTCCTCCGCCGCCGTCACCGTAGCCGAAGGAGATAAGGCGTTCGTCTGTAACGCTTCTCTCTTTGAGCGAAGTGCCGTACTTAGGGCCTGAAACGAATTTAATCAGATCTTCAGGGCCGGGCCAGCAGTGAGTTCTGTTGAAGTGGGTAAATACTGTGGTGCCGTCAATTCCCTTCCAGTAGAAGGTGTCATAGGGGAAGATATTTGTATCGTTCCAGTCAAGTTTGGTGGTGCAGAAATAGTCAACTCCGCAGCCTTTCATAATCTGCGGAATAGCGGCTGAATAGCCGAAGGTGTCGGGCAGCCAGAAGGTGTTTGAAGTGAAGCCGAAATGCTTTCTTGTAAATCTCTGACCCCAAAGGAACTGCCTTACCATACTTTCGCCGGAAGTGATGTTGCAGTCGCACTCAACCCACACGCCGCCGTTGGGCTCATATCTGCCCTCTTTTACTTTCTGCTTGATATCCTCGAAAAGTTCGGGATAATACTTGAGAATGAAATTACCGTGGCAGGCGGATGACTGAACGAATTTATACTCGGGGTATTCGTCCATAAGCGCAATCTGGTTTGAATAGGTCCTGCCGCACTTCTTTATGGTCTCGGTCGCCTTCCAAAGCCAGGCGGTATCCATATGAGAGTGGCCTATAATGCCCGCAGACGGAGCTTCGGGTCCGTTTTTGACGGCAAGTATCTCTTTGAGGAAAGGATGAGCCGATTTGAGAGCGGCTCTGAATGATTCTTCGTCGGTGTCTTCCCTTGAATAGAGAAGTCTCTTGTGTGCCTCAAGCAGGCTGTTGGCAACGGATGCCTTTCTGAAAGAGCCGTCGGGCAGGTTATCAAAAAGTTCATTTACGGTAAACAGGTCAAAATAGAAATCCTGAATATCGTAATCCTTAACGCAGATATCAATGCCTTCGAAGGTGTATTTATAGTCAAGCAGAGGTCTGTTTTCAAGCGGAGCGGTGCCCTTGTAACTGTGACCCGAATACACTTCGATTGCTATATCGAGTTTTTCGCCGGCTTTCGCCTCTTTTTTGAGCAGGTCGCAGTAATGGTTGCCGTGGCCGGTGAAAACTATCTTGGTGTTGAAAGTGCCGTAGGGCTTGCCGTTTACATAAAGAAGGGATTCATAGCCCTTTGTGCAAGGCATAATGAAGATGTTTTTGCCGTCAAGTTCCGCAGGCACGGTGTAAGAAGTTTTGAACCAGCAGAAGGTTTCTTCACCGCCCCAGATGAAGCCGGGCTGAACAGGGGTAAAGAGGCTGTCATCGGGTACCGAATAGAGCCTGTCCGCCGTTTCGTAGGCGCTTGCGCCGATTGAATCAACCTTTTTGAAAATCATCGGTTCAAGCGTTTCTTCAAAGCGCTTGAGTTTACTGAACATTCTGTCAATCTGCATATCAGTCAGCATTTGGACACCTCACTGTCAAGTTTATTTTTGGGGCAGACGCGCATACAGATTCCGCACACCGCGCCTCTGCCTATTTTCTGAAATTCCTTTTTCATATATTCGCTGCATTTCTGCGGGTCGAATATTTCCTCACGGGGTATGCCGTAATAGAAATCTGTGTTTTTGATTGCTCCCGCAGGGCAGGCGTCAACACAGGCTGTGCACGAGCCGCACGGGTCAAGAGGCAGTCTGCCGGCTGTGTCGAATTCACAGTTGGTGAATACCGTGCCGAGCCTTACCATTGAGCCGAAATCCTTGTGCAGGAAAAGGGAGTTTCTGCCTATACCTCCGAGCCCCGCAAGGCAGGCGCCCTGCTTGTGAGAATATCTGCCTGTGTAATTCCAGCCGTCTTTATTCATACTCTGCGATGCCGCTACGGTAAGATAGCGGTACCCGTTTTTCTGAAGGATGAGCCCTATGCCGAGAAGAATACGGTCGATAAGAGCATTCACCTGGCGGTAGTGGTTGAAATATGTGAGAGTGGGCTCGGAGTCTATCTCGGACACTATTTCTTCCGAAAGTCTGACGACAACCGAAATGCCGTATTCAAGCCCCTCTTTGGGAGGCTCTTCATCGCACTTGAAAAAACCTATATCGGACGCTCCCGAGTCGAGAGCGAATTTTTTTATCTGAGCGCAAAGTTCATCATTCATGTTTCTTCACCTCAAAGCAGAGCCAGCCGCCGCTCTCGTGCCTCTCAATCACTTCGAGCCCGTTTTTCTCAAAGGCCTCAAGCACATCGTTCTCTCTGGGAACAATAATACCCGAAGTGATGAAAACCGCGCCGTCGTTCATAAAACTCTTTACATCTTCGCAAAGTTTAATCACGATGTCGGCAACTATGTTTGCGGCGATAATATCATATCTGCCCGTCACGTTATCGGTGAGCGAGCCTTTTACCACTTTATACTTCGGCTCGGTAAAACCGTTTGTCTCGCCGTTTTCTCTCGCAGTTTTAACGGCGAGAGCGTCAATATCAACTCCGAGCGCGCTGTCCGCTCCGAGGAGCAGAGCGCTTACGGAAAGAATACCGCTGCCGCAGCCTACATCCAGCATGGTTTTGCCGGGATATGCATATTTCTCAATGGATTCGAGGCACAGGCGGGTGGTATCGTGAGTGCCTGAGCCGAAAGCGAGACCGGGCTCAAGGTGGATAACGCATCTCCCGTGAGCTTCATAGTCCTGCTCCCATACGGGATGGATAAGCAGCCTTTTGCCTACGGGCATGGGCTTGAAATACTTTTTCCAGTTATTCTCCCAGTCTTCGTTTTTGCAGAGAGTTTCGTCAATGTGATAATCTATGCCTTCGCTCTCATATCTTTCGTTGAGAAATGACACAACCTCCGCAGGGTTTTCTTCGGGAGAAATGTAGATATGCACTATTCCCTTGCTTCTGTCTTTGGCAAGCAGGTCTTCGTCAATCAAATCGATTTTCGCAATCTCCATAGCCTCCGCTTCAAGATTGCGGTAATCCTCAACATAGATGCCGTAAGGCACCGCCATCGAGGCTATATCCCCCGCCCTGTCAACATCGTCGGCGGGTACTTCAATTCTTATTTCGGTCCAGTCAGCCATAAGCCCTCACATCAATATTTGTTGTGAACATCCTCCGCAAAGCAGAGCACATCTTTAATCTCAATCACAGTGCCGTCATCAAGGATTGCCTTGCCGCTCATACGGCCGAATACCTGATGCTGGTCGCTGACAATCAGTTTGATATCAATCTTTGCAGCCCTGTCAATGATGGGCTCGAAACTCATTTCAAACCTGCCGTCGCTTGAGGTGAAAGTCCAGGGGTCGGTGTAACCGGTTTCGGGAATGTTGAAAGTTACGTCGTCAAGTTTATGCACAACGCCGTCCCAGAAAATGACATTTTCGCTCGCGGCGGAAGTGTCGCCGAAGCCGTAGCCGATATTGAAGCCGAATTTGTGCCCGTCAATATCCGCGTTGCCGCTGCCCCATTTCCAGGTGTTGTCATAAGTCCATACGCCTCTGCCCCAGTCAAGAGTGCCGAAATCGGTGGCAGGGTCAAAAACATAATCTTTACCGTCGAAGGTGGCTTTGCCGCTGGCTCTCATACAGTTGATTTTCTGGTTGTAATAAAACGCGGTATCCTTTTCCGCCCAGGGAGTTGCTATTACCATAGTGTCCATATCGGGCTGCTCAAGGGTGATATCGCAGGAGAAATCTTTGCCGTCAAGGAAGTTTTTGAAATTGCATACAAGTCTGCGCTGACCTTCGGATACGATGAAATCCATATCAAGGCGCTTGTCGTGATAAGAGGTGTTGCCTCTTTCTGAAGTACTGGGAAGCCTGAATTTGCCCATAGGGAAAGCGTTGAGTATGGTCTCGGTATGCTCCCACGGCTTTGAAAAATCGAGCAGGGTTGCCGACTGCAGACCGATATAGCCGTCATCGGAAATTGTAAGAGCGACGCCGAAATTGTTTTTCTCGGAGAGGATAAGATAATAATCCCACTCTTTGATGCGGAATTTGGGCGCCTTGATATCCTTGCGGCTGTACTTCTGATAAAGCCTTCTTGACCAGCCGGGCTCTCTGAGGCTGCCGTTTTCGGTAAGCAGGGGCTGTACGTTTGTTACTTCGTGATTTCTCATTTTATATCCTCCTTGCGGTTTTATATAAGTTCCACGCCGCCGTCTTCATCGCGGCCGTGATTATAAAGCCTGATATTGTCAAAATTCCAGAGTTTCTGGGTGAATTCACCGGGCTCTGTTTCAAGCAGCGCCGCGCGGGATTCATACATCTTGGCGTCCATATCGTCTAGCATCGAAAGAAGTATCGCTTCGGTGAACATAGGCACTTTTGCCGCGCCGAATTCGGGCACGCCGTGATGTGATATAAGCATATGCTCGAGCAGAGTGACCGTGTCATCGGATATGCCGAGTTTTTTGCCCTGCTCGGACACTTTGATTGCCCCGAGCACGAGGTGGCCTATGAGATTGCCTTTCACCGTATATTCGCCCGGTACGCCTGTTTCGGCGGAGTCGATTTCGTCAACCTTGCTTATATCGTGAAGTATCGCGCCCGCGCAAAGCAGATCGCAGTTGACATAGGTGTAAACGCCGCATACGGCTTTTGCAAGACGGAGTATGGAGAGCGTGTGCATAAGCAGGCCGCCCCTTATCGCGTGATGAAGCCCTTTCGCGGCGGGCCAGTAAATGAGTTTCTCCCTGTATTCATCGAGCACCGCTCTTGTAAGCAGTTTCAGTTCGTAATCGGAGAAATCGTCAATCACCTTTTCGATTTCCTCAAGCATCACCTCACCCGAGAGACAGGCGGAGGGAACATAATCGTTAATATCCACGCCGTCATCGGGGGTTACCTTGCGGATGCGGTCAATCCTGAACTGCTGTGAATCGTTGAAACTTACAAAACTGCCCCTGACTTTGACAAAGTCAAATCTTTCAAAACACATTTCGGGAATGTCTTTAACATCCCAGAGTTTTGCGCTTACCTCACCGTCGGTGTCGGTGAGAATAAAATCAAGGTAGTTTGAACCTTTTGCGGTTATCTTTTTTTCAACGGATTTGATAAGGCAAAAGCCCTCAAAAAGCTGATTGCCGGGAAGCGCTCTGAAATTCACGGCGATACCTCCTGTTATTCGGGTAAAACATATTTCTTCGTGTATTCTTCGTATCTTGCTGCAAAAGCGGCGCTGTCTTCTTTGATATTGCGCATCGACTCGTGAAACATCATATCGTTATGCGCCAGGTCAACGATTGCGCCTGCAACGTTTGCGCAGTGGTCCGAAACTCTCTCAAGGTTGGTAAGAAGATCGGAGAGCACAAAGCCCGCCTCTGCGTTGCATTCGCCTCTTTGCAGGCGTTTAATGTGATTCTTTCTGATTGCCTCCTTGAGGTCGTCAATAGTCTGCTCAAGCGGCTCAATGCCCTGCGCGGTTTCAAAGTCTTCATTGAGAAGCGCGCTGTATGTAAGGGTGAAAATATCTTCAACCGCCGCAAGCAGTACATCAAGTTCATTCTTTGCGCTGTCGCCGAAAGAGATTTTCTTCTCGTCTCTCTCTTCGGCACTTTCGAGAATATTGAGAGCGTGGTCGCCTATTCTTTCGTAGTCGCCGACAACTTTAAGCAGAAACGCGGCTTCTGCTGAGTCTTTTTCGCTGATTTCACGCCCCGAGAGTTTTACGAGATAAGTGCTTATTTCGTCTTCATATACATCGGTGCGCTCCTCATATTTGCGCACGATTTTTGCTTTTTCTTCGTCGAGTTCAAAAACGCAGCTGATTGCGTTTACAAGCGCTTTGCCCGAGCGCTCCGCCATTTTGAGGGTGAGCAGGCGGCAGCGTTCAACCGCGAGAGGAGGAGTGGAAAGAAGTCTTTCGTCAAGTTCAATCTTTTCGCCCTCATCGGAATCCTCTTTGTCGGGGATGAGTTTTGTAACTGCATTTTCAAGCAAAGACGTAAACGGAGTGACAACAAGCATTGTCAGCACATTAAATATGGTGTGCGCCGCCGCAATACCGTAAAGCGCGATTGCTTTGTCAAGAAAAGCGGGAGCGAAAACATAGCGGATAACGCAGAATACGGAAAGATAAATCACTGTGCCCGTCACATTGAAAAGAAGGTGGGCAAGCGCCGCTCTCTTACCGTTTTTGGTGGCTCCGAAAGCGGAGATGACAGCCGTGATACAGGTACCGATATTCTGACCCATAACAATCGGGATAGCCGTGCCCCAGGTAATCTGCCCGGTTGCAGAAAGAGCCTGCAAAATACCGATTGACGCCGCCGATGACTGTATCAGGGCGGTGACGGCAAGGCCCATAAGCACGCCGAGAAACGGATTGCCGAAAAGCACAAGAAGGTTGGTAAACTGCGGAATATCGGTAAGCCCGCCGACCGAGTTGGTCATAAGAGACATACCTGTCATAAGAGTGGCAAAGCCGAGAAGTACCGTGCCTACATCCTTGTTTTTGCTCTTTTTGGAAAACATATACATTATGATTCCGATAAAAGCGAGCACGGGAGTAAACGAGGTAGGCTTGAGCAGTCTTAAAAAGACATTGTCACTGCTGATGCCGTTAAGCGAAAGAATCCACGCGGTGACCGTAGTACCGACGTTTGCGCCGATGATAACATTGATTGCCTGACTCAGAGTCATAAGGCGCGAGTTTACAAAGCCGACTACCATAACGGTGGTGGCCGACGACGCCTGTGTGACTGTGGTGACAGCCGCGCCGGTGGCGATGCCGCCGACCTTGCTTGAAGTCAGCCTGCCGAGCAGGTTTTTGAGCCCTCCGCCCGCTCTTTTTTCGAGCGCGGTGCCCATAACGCTCATACCGAAAAGGAAGAGCGCGAGACCTCCGAGTAATGTAAAAACATCAAAAATATCCATTGATAATCTCCATATAATAAAATGCCGGGACGATACTGATATTATCTTATCACATCGCTCCGGCATTGTAAATTATTATATTATAAATTTTTAAGAAAATTGCCTGTTCGTTCTATGGCTGTTTTTATGTGGTCGGTGCTGTAACAGTAAGAGGCTCTCACATACCCTTCGCCGCACTCTCCGAAGGCGGTGCCGGGTACAAGAGCGACGCGCTCTTCCTCAAGCAGTTTTTCACAGAATTCCTCGCTGGTCATACCCGTGCTTTGGATACTCGGGAATACATAGAAAGCGCCTTCCGGTTCTCTGCATTCGAGCCCTATTTCGTTGAAGCCGTAAACCATAAGTTTTCTGCGCATATCATACTCTTCAATCATTGCCTCAACATCCATATCACAGTCTCTCAGGGCGGTGATTGCGGCATACTGCGAAGTGGTGGGCGCGCACATAATGGAATACTGGTGAAGTTTGGTAATCTGGGCAATTATCTCTTTGGGCGCGCATACATAACCGAGACGCCAGCCCGTCATAGAAAATGCTTTGGAGAAGCCGTTTATGACTATGGTACGCTCTCTGAGGTTTCCGACAGATGCGGGTGAAACGTGGTGCTTGCCGTTGAAGGTAAGTTCGGAATAAATCTCATCGGAAATAAGAATGATATCCGTGCCGCTTATCAGTTTTTCAATCTCCTCATAGTCCGCCTTTTCCATAATCGCGCCCGTCGGGTTTGAGGGATAAGGCAGGATAATCGCCTTTGTCTTCGGAGTTATTTTCTCCCTTAACTCGGCGGCGGTGAGTTTGAAATCGTTTTCGGCTTTGTTGCGGATTATCACGGGCACACCGCCCGCCATAAGCACCATAGGCACATAGCAGACATAACTCGGCTGAGGGATAATCACTTCGTCGCCGTCGTTCACCACAGAGCGCACGGCGGCGTCAATCGCCTCACTGCCGCCCACGGTTACGAGGATTTCGGATTTCGGCTCATAGGAGAGTGAATACTTGCGCCTGAGATATGCGGAAATCTCTTCTCTTAAAGGCGCGAGGCCTCTGTTGGAGGTATAACTCGTTTTGCCGCCTTCAAGCGACATAATAGCCGCGTTTCTTATCTTCCAGGGCGTTTCGAAATCGGGCTCGCCTACGCCGAGGGAAATCACGTCTTCCATTGTGGCCGCTATATCAAAAAACTTTCTGATACCCGAGGGCTGAATCTCCGTTATTCTGTTGTTGAGAACAGACTCGTAATTCAGCAAGACGAAACAACTCCCCGCTCATCGTTGCTTTCAACATCGAGAGCAACATCAAGTTCTTTATATCTTCTCATAACAAACTGTGTTTTGGTTGAGGTGATGCCTTCCATGACCGCGAGTTCTTTTGAAACAAAGCGGGAAACCTCCTGGAAGTTTCTGCACTTTACGATAACGCAAAGGTCGGATACACCCGAAAGCAGATAAACGCTTTCAACCTCTTTGTACCTTGCCACTTTTTTGGCAACATCCTCAAAACCGTAGCCGGGCTTGGGAGTAACCTTGAGGTCAACGAGGGCTGAAACATAACCGTCGTCAAGTTTTTCCCAGTCAATAACGGCTTTGCAGGCTCTGATAAGCCCTTCCTTTGTCATATCCTTTATTTCCGTTTCAACCTCTTCTTCGGTAAGGCCGGTAATAACGGAAAGTTCTTTTGCGCTCATTCTTGCGTCTTTGGAAAGGAGTTTGAGAATCTGTATATTCATTTAAGGTTCCTCCGTGTTTTTTATTCGCTTTGCATTTTATCATATTTCAGCCCGTTTTTACAGTTTTAATTCATTTAAAGGCGTATTTCGGCAGATTATCTATTTTTTTCAAAAAAACAGTTGACTGTACTGTGTAAAAACACATATAATTCAGTTAAAGAAAAACAACATGAACAGGAGGGATTTCTTATGGCCGTATGCCCTAACTGCGGCAAAAAACTCCGGTTTATTGACTGGAAGCAGGACTGCCCCTCGTGCGGAGTAAACCTTATCTATTTCGGCTCAAACGAAAGGCTGCTCGAAGAAAGCGAAAAAGCGGAAATAGAGCACGCAAAACATCAGCCCGGCATAGACAGGGCGAAGGCGTCGATTTTCGGCTCGCCTCAGGCAATCGCAAGGCTGGTGCTTTCGGTAATACCGCTGGGCGCACTCTTTCTGCCGCTGTGCAAATCAGGCGGAAAAAGCATAAACGCAATAGGCATCTATAAGTATATTTCTTCAAACGATTTCAGCAAAATCATAAGCAACGCTCTCGGCGGAAAAGCCCCCGATTTATCTCTGGTTTTGGTGCTTGTGTCGGCGGTGCTGATACTTGTAAGTTCAATCTGCCTTGTGATGTCGCTGGGAAAACACGGAAAAATCAGAAATCTGATTTTTGACAGCATTAAACTGCTCTGCGCAGTTACGGCGGGAGCGGCGATTATCGCGGCAGGCGGTTATTCCCTTTCGGCCGGCGCGTTTGTGTATATCGCTCTTTTTGCCGCCCTGCTTGTTTACAACCTCGTGCTCGCAAAGAAAGGGCTGCCCGTGAAGCACACTGTTTGTTACATAGGCGGACTGCCGAGCGAAGAATACTACAGGTATGTTGAGGAAGGCATGAGTGAACTCGAAATACGCAAAAAGATGGTCGAAGCCCTTACCGCCATGCAGGAGGAAGTAAGGCGCAAAGAGGAAGAAGCCCGCGCCAAAGAAGAAGAACAGCGCAGTAAAATGAAATAAGGAGGTGTAACCGGTGAGTGAAGAACAAAAGAAAAGCAGTTATGAAAGCGAACTTGAAGAAACCAACGCGAAGTTAAGGCAGCTCGTTGATGTTGACAGAAGAGTTATCAACCGCCGCCAGACCATCGGTTATATGCTCTTTGACGGCAGCCGCAACTTCAACATTGACGGCCACAAAGATTTATTCATTGACAGCATCCTGAAAATAAGCCTTTCCCTGCAGTCAAAATACAATATAGTTGCGGGAGTCTGGGATGTTGTTGACGACTTCCTTGTAGCGGGAATAATCGAAAAAACGAGAACCCGCTGGGGCAAATTCGTGCCCTATATTTTCATAGGCGGCATACCGCTGGCGATTGTTTCAACCATATACTGGCTGCTGCCGATGATTTTCTCTCCCGAGCATGTTGACAATTTTTCATATCTGCCCAAATTCTTTGTGTTTGCGGCTCTCGATATGACATTTGAACTGCTCTCAAACTTCAAAAACGTTGCGATAGGCGGGTATATTTCAACCATAACCCCCTACCCTTCCGACAGACGAAGGCTGCTTGCTATCTCAAGTTATTTCAGCATTATCTATTCGAGAATACCCGACCTGGTGATTGAGTTTATGCTGGACTTCATAAAGAACGGCATAGTGAAATCGGCCACCAGAACAAGCGCGGATATGATAAAAGCGTCTCTGCTTATTGTAGGTCCTCTCACGGCGATTGCTTCGGGTCTGATTATCTCCTGGTACTGCAAACTCGCCAAGGAGCGCGTGCACCAGAAGATTGAAACGGCAAAAATCAAAGAGAGCCTTAAAATCGTGTTTACCAACAGACCGATTCTTATGTATATGTTCAGCAACGCTCTCGGCTCATTCGGCACCGGACTTACCACCAACGACTACTACCGTCAGGTGCTCAATATGACCACATTTGAGACAATTGCGGGCATACCGTCATTCTTCTTCCAGCCTATAGGTTTTGCGAAGTATAACTACCTGACCACTAAGTTTTCAACAAGAAGCCTGTATATGATTTCGCAGGTATTCGCAAAGACTTTTTACATCCCGCTCTTCTTCTACGGAATGTTTATAAAGGACAAAAAAGGCAACAGATTTTTCACTCAGCGCATACCCATGCTGCCCGTCACCGCAGTATGGGAAATCATCTACGCCACCTTCTGGGGCGTAAAGAGCCTGTCAAACCAGGAAATCAGCAACGAATGCAACGACTACATCGAGTGGAAATGCGGCTTCAGAAACGAGGCAACTCTCTCTGTTGCGAGCACATTCCTTTGTAAGATTCCTTCGAGAATAAACGGCGTGCTTCAGCCGAGATACAAGCAGTGGATAGGCTACGATCAGACCGCTTATACGGAAGGAAGAGAGCAGCCCGAGAAGGCGCAGAAATGGATATTCGCAATGGCTACGATTATCCCCGCGTTCATAGTGCTTTCAAGTATGATACCGATGTTCTGGTATAATATCAACAAAGAAAAACGTGACAGAATGTACCGTGAACTCAACGAGCGCAGAGTAAAGGTAGCGGAGAATATCACAAAATACGGCCGTGAGGACGAAAGCGAAGAAGCGGCGGCAACAGTATAAAACTCAAGACATACAAAAAGCGCACGGAAAGGGCGGAGGGTCATAAAACAGTAATGCCTCAAAGAGCGACCTTTGCACATCTTATGCAGGGTTTCCTCCTCGGAATACAGCCAAGTATTCCTCGTCGTCAAAACCTGCAAATATGCACAAATTTCATTTCTTTGAGGTGCGAAGCAGTTTTCCCGAGAAAAATAAGCCGCAGAACAAGGAAGATTTGCGAAAGCATACTGAGTATGTATGGTAAGCAAATCTGACGATGTGCTGCGGTTTTAGTTTTCCGTGAAAACCA
>JAEEHB010000001.1 GCA_016280595.1 Clostridiaceae bacterium
CTCAGAAACATAGTCGTCTCACTCGCTGGTTCGCGTCGTGATACTCCTTGTTTCTTCATCTCAGCGTAACGCCTTTATCTGCCACCGGCAGCGGCGTCACGCTTCGACCCGGAATGACAAAGGGGAGACCGTAGGGGTGCGGGTGTCCGGTGGACACCTCTGCCGCAGGCAGAAGCACCGACCGAACCGACAGGTGAGACCGGATATCATCCGCCCGCTTTTCAGGATATGCGGAGCATTAGCCCTCTCCAATCATGGAGAGGGTGCCCGAAGGGCGGGTGTGGTTAATGCGGAGCATAATACAATCGGAGCGAAGCGACCTTTACCTAACTCCTTACAGCCTAATCCCTAATTCCTGAATTGCGAATTTTGCCACTGCACTCCCGAAAATTTAATATTATTTTGCTTATATATAAAAACATCGATATTTTTATAATAATCTATATTTTGTATCTCTTTATATATTACCTCATATATATAGTGGCTTTTCCGGTGCAGGGCGGGGGAGGCGTTTATGCCTTGAAATTAAACGGAAAACGGGCATCGGAAAAGGTCAAAAAAAATTATAAAAAATGCTTGACATCTTATATATATTATGTTAATATTTTCCGGCATACCGAGCAATGGGTGATTTGCGCCCTCTTGGTACTCGGTATCCATGATATGCGATGATACGGGAGGTGGCCGCCCTCGAGGCGGGGAATTTCCGTGGAGTATGTCCGATTAACAAACCGGGCGAAATTTATTCCGGCGGCGTTCGGCGCCTGCCCGCAGGTTTTTCGTCACAGTGCTCAAAAAGCGGTTGGCTTGCGAAACCGTGAGTTTGAGTACAATGATGGAAAATGTCGGGTGGACCCGCGCGCAGTTATGCCCGCCTGTTCCCGGCGGAGCGTAATATCGGAGTAATCAGAAGAGCAAATGGTTAAACAGCCCCGGAAAGTGTTTTCCGGTTTTTGAATCGGGAGGGTTGAAACACCCGGGTCAGTTTACAGAATTTGCGTGCCCGCCACATTTTAAGGAGGCATTACAATGGCAGTTAAGGGAAAACTCAGAATCAGACTCAAAGGCTACGATCATTCACTCGTTGACAAATCCGCAGAGCAGATCGTTGAAGCCGCAAAAAGAACGGGCGCCGAAGTTTCCGGCCCTGTACCCCTTCCCACAGAGAAGGAAGTAGTTACCATTCTTCGCGCTGTTCACAAGTATAAAGACAGCCGCGAGCAGTTTGAACAGAGAACACACAAAAGACTCATAGACATAATCAGACCTTCAGCCAAAACACTTGAGGCTCTGACAAATCTTGAGCTTCCCGCAGGCGTTGAAGTCGAAATCAGACAGTAATCGAAATCAGGCCATGCAGGTCAAGTTGGCGGCAGATACCGTCAACCAATAACCAAAGGAGGATGCAAATATGCAAAAAGCACTTATCGGCAAGAAGATCGGTATGACACAGATCTTCGACGAAAAGGGAAACGTAATTCCCGTAACAGTCGTTGAAGCAGGCCCCTGCAATGTGGTTTCCAAGAAGACTCTTGAAAACGACGGTTATGAAGCAGTTCAGCTCGGCTTCGGTGACATCAAGGTTCAGCGCGTTAGCAAGCCCCTCATGGGTCACTTCAAGAAAAACGACGTTGCTCCCAAGAAATACCTCAAAGAGTTCAAGTTTGATGACATCAACGCCGTAAACATCGGCGACACCCTTACCGCGGACATCTTCGCGGCGGGCGACAAGGTTGACGTTGTCGGCACCAGCAAAGGTAAAGGCACTGCAGGTTCAATCAAAAGATGGAACTTCTCACGCCTTAAAGAATCCCACGGTACCGGCCCCGTTGCAAGGCATGCCGGTTCACTGGGCGCCTGCTCCGATCCCTCAAGAGTTTACAAGGGAAAGAAACTTGCAGGTCACCTCGGCTGCGAAAGAGTCACCATCCAGAATCTCACGGTAGCAAAGATTGACGCAGAGAATAACCTCGTAGCCATCAAGGGCGCCATCCCCGGACCCAAGGGCGGCATAGTGGTTATCAGCAATGCGAAGAAAGCATAAGGAAAGGAGTAGAAAACAATGCCTAAAGTATCAGTTTTTGACATGGCCGGCAAGAAGGTCTCCGACCTCGAGCTTGCAGACAGCATTTTCGGCATCGAGCCCAGCATCCCCGCTATGCACCTTTGCGTAGTGGCATATCTGGCAAACCAGCGTCAGGGCACACAATCTACCCTTACCAGATCCGAAGTAAGCGGCGGCGGCAAGAAGCCCTGGAGACAGAAGGGCACAGGCCGCGCAAGGCAGGGTTCAACCAGAGCGCCTCAGTGGTATCACGGCGGCATCGCTCACGGCCCCAAGCCCCGCAAGTATCACAAGGACGTCAACAAGAAAGTAAGACGCCTTGCCATGAAGTCAGCCCTCTCGGCAAAAGTTGCAGACGAAGAACTCATCGTTCTTGATTCACTCAAACTCGACGCCATCAAGACCAAGGATATGTACAACGTAGTCAGCGCTCTTGAAACCGGCAAGAAAGTTCTTTTCGTCCTTCCCGAGAAAGACGACATCATCTATCGTTCAGCCCGCAACATCGCAGGCGTAAAGACCACTCTTGTAAACACACTCAACGTTTACGACATTCTCAACTGCGACACAGTAGTGCTGCTTAAAGATGCCGTAGCAAAGATAGAGGAGGTATTCGCATGAGCAAAGCACCTCAGGATATAATCCTTCGTCCCGTCATCACTGAAAACAGTATGGACGGCGTGGCAGACCGCAAATACACATTTGAGGTTGCCAAGGACGCTAACAAAATTGAGATTGCTCAGGCTGTTGAGGCTCTCTTTGACGTTGAAGTAGAAAAGGTAAACACCATTAACGTCAACGGCAAACTCAGAAGATACGGCCGCTACGAGGGCTACACCGCCTCCCGCAAAAAGGCAATCGTAACCCTTACCGAAGAATCCAAGACCATCGAATTCTTCGACGGCATGATGTAATAAGAACAGAAACCTTTTAATTCGGCGGTAAAGTATGGAGCCCCGGCTCCGCAAAGCTGCTGGAAGGAGAGTGTAAAAAATGGCTATTAAATTTTACAGACCGACCACTAACGCAAGACGTAATATGTCGGTCACCGATTATTCCGAGTTATCAAAAGTTGCTCCGGAAAGAAGCCTTCTTGTTTCTCTCAAGAAGAACAGCGGACGCAACAGTTACGGAAGAATTACCGTTCGCCACAGAGGCGGCGGAGTCCGTACCAAATATCGTATAATTGATTTCAAGAGAGATAAGTTTGATGTTCCCGCAAAAGTAGAGAGCGTTGAGTACGATCCCAACCGCTCCGCTTTCATCGCCCTTCTCAAGTATGAAGACGGCGAAAAGAGATACATCCTTCAGCCCGTCGGCCTCAAAGTCGGTGATACCGTCATCGCAGGCCCCGGCGCCGACATCAAACCCGGCAACGCCCTTCCTCTCAAGAATATCCCCGTAGGTACTGTTGTACACAACGTAGAACTTTACCCCGGCAGAGGCGGCCAGCTTGCAAGAGCGGCGGGCAACTCCGCACAGCTCATGGCTAAAGAAGGCATCTATGCTCTTCTCCGTCTCCCCTCAGGCGAACTTCGCAACGTTTCCGCAGAGTGCATGGCTACAATCGGCCAGGTAGGCAACCTCGATCATGAAAACGTCAAGATCGGTAAAGCCGGCCGTAAACGCCACATGGGCTGGAGACCTACCGTCAGAGGTTCCGTAATGAACCCCAACGACCACCCCCACGGCGGTGGTGAAGGTAAATCACCCATCGGCAGACCGGGCCCCGTTACCCCCTGGGGTAAACCCGCTCTCGGTTACAAGACCAGAAAGAATAAGAAATCATCCGACAAGATGATAGTCAAACGTCGTAACGACAAATAAGTGAAAGGAGCAGATAATAATGGGCAGAAGCGTTAAAAAAGGACCCTTTGTGCAGCCTAAACTGCTCGAAAGAGTTCAGAAGATGAATGAAACCGGCGAGAAGCAGGTTC
>JAEEHB010000018.1 GCA_016280595.1 Clostridiaceae bacterium
TGAAATCCATAAGCTTTGATGACACATTTATGGAAAACGGTATCGGGGAAAAAGTGCCCAAAACAGCCACTCTTGATATAAATTCAAACGGTTCGATATCTTAAATATCAGCAGCGGCTCTCAATTGAGGGCCGCTACTCTTTTCAGATACCTATTCGACTATCTTTATTTTCCTGTTCTTGAGAGGTTATATATCTCCCAGAGCACAGTGAAGTGCTTTTGAGATTTTTTGATGATGGACTTGTTGTAGTAATCGGAAACAAGGAAGTTGATGAGATACTCTTTCGGCACTACATATTTCTGCGGAAGAGCAATAGCGCGGAGTTTCTTTTCATTCACCCAGCTTGTGACAGTACGTGGGCAATAGCCTGTAAACGCGGCGACTTCCTTGGAAAGTAAAACCTCTTTATAATTTGCAAGCTTGTCGGCGTAATAATACCTTGCTGTCAACTCATCAAACTCAGGCGGCATAAAGTTAATGCTATTATTATGGTCCACACTAAACGAGCTTCCGAATTTCTTCTTTCGCTCAGACTTATCCATACGCTTATACCAGTTATCGGGTGCTTTGTATTTAGCAGGGTTGTCGATATAATTTGCCAGCCATTCAAGAACATCCGCCTTTTTGATTATATAGCATCGTGTTTTCTTACCGGTATACTCGCAGGGAATGAATCCGCTTCTGAGCAGCCACTCCGCTTTTTTCTTGGAGATGTGGCAGAGTTTATACATCTGCTCCTTGGTGATTGTCTCTGGATAGTTGTTGAATTCTTCAAAGGAAACTGCTTTTGATGTTTTCATAATTAAGTTCTCCTGAACATAAATTCAAACCGGAGCGAATAATAATATTCAGGAAATGTCCGAAAACAGCCTTTTTTCTCGCATGTTTTCTCGCGAACGTGCGAGAAATGCGAGAAAATTACGCGAGAAAGGGTCAAAATGGTGCTTTATTCGAACTGTCAAGGGTTTTCGGGCTTTGAAAAGTGCAAATTCCGAATGCCTTGAAAAATAAGAGCGCATGACACTTCGGACGAAACGTCCACTACCAACCTTGAAGTGTTCAGAAACAACCAACCTGTGATACGACTCGAAATGCCGTGTTCCGTAACAGGAACCTAGGGTTCGAATCCCTAACCCTCCGCCAAAAGAAAAAAGCAGGTGCTCAGAGAGCGCCTGTTTTTTTGTTTGATAAAGGGATTATGAAACCTAGGGGCTGAAAAAAACGGGGTCCCCGAAAAGTCCTGAAGACTTTTTGGGGAAAGAAGGAACGGCGGAGCGGATGAGTTTTCGTGCAAAAAGTTTTTTCAAAGCACGGAAACTATTAAGCGAAGCCCGTGACGACGCGGTTCGAATCCCTAACTCTCC
The DNA here is from genome assembly GCA_016280595.1 of Clostridiaceae bacterium. Lineage (GTDB taxonomy): Bacteria > Bacillota > Clostridia > Oscillospirales > Acutalibacteraceae > CAG-177. Next base: position 1,366 of record JAEEHB010000018.1, read on the forward strand.
GCCAAAACAAAAACAGGCATCCGAAAAGGATGCCTGTTTTTTATGTTTAATATAGATTATATCAATCAATTTTTATCGACACATACAAATCGATGCCGATGAAACTGAACGCTGTCCAGATGAGGTTGTGGACGAAGGTTACGAGCTTGCCCCAGAAGGTGTCGCCGTGATATTTATGGTCGAGTTTGCAGATGTTTGTAGGCGTATAAACGGGTTTGATTGTGATATTGCCGGCGCCGAGTTCATACTCTTCCCACGCGCCTTCATATCCCTCTTTTGCGGGCACTTCGGGTTCATCGAGTTTTTCTGTATTCACGGTGTAGGCCGCCGTGCCGATTACATTGCCGTTTTCGTCAACGAAGGTTGCCGTGTATTCTATCGGCACGGGCGTGAAACTCGCGGTATAGGTTGCGTTATCGTTTGCCGCGGCTATATCCGGAGTCCACTTGTCAAACTCGTAGGTGAACCATTCGTCTTTTTCCTTCGTCGGTGTTTCGCCCGTGTATCCGGGAGTTGTGCCCAGGGCGACCGCGCTGCTCTGAAGCTCTTTGCCGTCTTCATTTACGAATTTAACAACCGGGTTTACGGTCAGTATTCCGTCCTCTTCAACCTCAAATGTTACATCAAATTTCGTGTTGGTGTTTGTGAACTGACCTGCGTCAAGGCCCATGCTTTCGGTGCCGGGCTCTGTGCGCTTCGCTTCGGCTGTGCCGCTGAAAGAGATATCGTTTTCAACATCATAGAATTCATTATCTGCCGTTGCCGTGTAGCCGGAAGCGATATGCTCACTGCCGTCATAGTCCGCTTCCGCACTGTTGCCTTTGACGGTGACTGTTACCGTAGGCGCAAGTATTTTCTGGTAGCCGTCCGTGACATCAAATGTTACATCAAAGTTCGCGTTTTTGTTTACAAACTGAGAATCGGTAAGACCCATGTATGTTGTTCCCGCGTCGGTGCGGCTTGCCTTTGCAGTGCCGGTGAAATTGAAATAAAGAGTTTCGCCACTGCATTTGTAAAGCGGGTCGGAGGATTCGGCAATAAAATCCGATACGATGTGTTCTTCGCCGTCATAGGGCGTTGAATTATGCATGCCCGTGATTGTGACCGTTACCTTGCGCGGTGTAATTGAAAGTTTGCCGTTTTCCGTTGTTACGAGGTAATTGCCCACTTTGTAAGATTGACTCGCGGCATCCCAGATGTCCGTCGTCAGGCTTGTGCCGTCCACTTTGGCTATGACATTAAATTTTGTGCCCGCATTTATAACGGTGCTGCCTTCTGTCATTACAACCGTGAAGGTATGAGTGTCGTTCTCTTCAAGAGCCGATGCGGTAAAACCGCTCTCTGTAAGAGCCGAACCGTCATATACCTTTGAATTGCTCCCGGCGGTTATGGTGACAGCTTTAGGAGAAACACTGAACGGGACTTCCACCGAAGCGCTGCTGTATGTGCCGTCGCCTGAGTAGGAGGCAAGCACGGAATGGCTGCCTGCGTTTACGGATGTGCCCTTTATTACATAAACCGCCTTTCCGTTTTCAACCGTAACGGCCGTGCCTGTGTCCACGGCGTCAAGGGAGAAGGTCACGGTTTCGGTCGCGTTTTCGGGCAGATTTGCCGTGATTGTGATATTCTCGCCGTAAACGGGGTTTTCATCCGAAACCGAAACGCCGAGAGTTGGCGTTGCTTTTTCAATATTCAGAGAAACTGCCGGAGATGTTGCGCTCTTGTATTTTCCGTCTCCGTCATAAACGGCAAATACGGTATGACTGCCGCCGGCGATTCCGCCAAGCGCATAGCTTGCTGCGCCGTTTGACACCGTACATTCCCCGAGCAGTGTATCGCCGTCAATAAAGAAATACACCTTGCCTTCCGCATCGGAAGGAAGAGTCACGGTTACGATCGGGGTTTCGCCTTGTTCATAATCTCCGCCTTCTATCTCAATATCAATGTTCTCATAAAGCGGAGCGAAAGCCGTGCCGCTCTTTATTTCCTTCAGCTTTAACGCGGGAACAATGCCCGTTTCCGTCAGGTAAACATAGTTGTAATAATATGCCTGCCCGCCGGGTTTAATCAGGCTTGCGCCGTCGGAGTTGCTACCGGGAGAGCGCAGCCACCAGCAAACGCTGTGCTCATCGGTTTCATAAATGCCCTGGCATTCGGCATAGGCGGTTGCGGAAACCGATTTGGCGGGGTCGGCTTCGTCCGGCGAGGATTTAAAGCCGTAGCCGCTGTTTGTGGCTTCGCCGAATGAGAGCAGGAACACTTTGTCATTCGTTGAGTCCGAATCATAAGCGGAGTTATATGATGAGCTGTTATCAAGACTGCCGGAAAAACTGATATTGTCCTTCTGCTCCGCGGTAAAAGCGGTGTTGTAAAAATCATCGTTCAGCCACTTCCTGATGCTGCTGTTTTTGTAATCGCTTGCAAAACAGGTTGCTTCGGAGTCGCCCCATTTCTTGCCGCCGAGAGTATAAACAAAGTTGTTATACGCCTGGCTGTCTATTGCGCTTGTGCACATAACAAGGCCGCTTTCCGGGTCAAGCACGCGCCACTCAACGGGCTCAAATTTAAAATAATAAACTGTATTAACTGCGTAGCCGTACTCATCCATATAGGAATAATCGGCATCGTGCGTGAGGCCCGTTGCGCGCGGGCGAAGCTCAGAGAAGGACACTGCGCGGTATTTTGCTCCTTCCAGGAAAAAATCCGCATATTTCATATAATCGCCGGGCGCCATTGTGCCGTTGCTCCAGCCGGTGGCGCCGCCCGTGCCGCTGTAATAGTTGAAGCTTTTCCACTCAGCGCCTTCGGCGGCCTGAGAAAGCGCGGCTGTTGATTCGACCCTGCTCTGCGGATAAGTGCCGAACTTAACAGTGTCGCCCACTGTGTAACTGCCCGTGTCCGCGCCTGCGGAAAAAGCGGCAATCATAACCGTGCCGAGCACGAGCATAAGCGAGAGAAGAAGGGATAAAATCTTCTTTGTCATCTTCATAATTATTCCTCCAATAGAGTTTTTATGAAATGCTTAATGTATATTTTTCCATATTCGACTTAAATCTTTGTGAGTAAATTTCTTTTAGTGTTTCTTATTTCTTGTAAATGGCTGCTTTTTTGGCAATTATTGAATTATGAAGTTCGGGAATAAAAATGCAACTCGATTGATAAACCGCTTATCAATCCACTTTTATTGACACATACAAATCTATGCCGAGGAAGCTGAAGGCGGTCCAGATGAGGTTGTGGACGAAGGTTACGAGTTTGCCCCAGAATGTGTCGCCGTGGTATTCATGGTCGAGTTTGCAGATGTTGGCGGGAGTATAGACCGGCTTCACGGTGATGCCTTCGGGCGTCAGTTCATATTCTTCCCATGCGCCGTCGTAGCCCTCTTTTGCGGGGACTTCGGGCTCGTCAAGTTTTTCTGTATTCACGGTGTAGGCCGCCGTGCCGATTACATTGCCGTTTTCGTCAACGAAGGTTGCTGTGTATTCATTCGCGGTGAATAACGCGTTGAAGGTCAGGTCTTTCGCAGGCATTGTTTCGGGAATACCGGGATCCCAGCCGGTAAAGGTGTAATAATCCTTTACGGGATCTTCCGGTGCCTTTATTTCACTGTCAAAGGGGACTTTTTCGGTTTTGTATTCTTCACCGCCGGACATCCAGGTTACGTTAAATTCGTTTGCAATCCACTGCGCATAAAGATTGATGTCACCGGAAGTGCCTTCGGGAATTGATGTGAAGGCATCGCCCGAAAAATCTTCGGACTCATACCATCCGCCGAATGTGTAGTTCTCCCTTTCGGGCTCAGGCAGTTCAACGGGGAGATCATCCGGCATAAAGTTTGTTACGGCGGAATCGTGCAGAACGCCGCCGTTGAGATTATAATTTACAGTCGGAACATGGACGGTAAATGTATTTGAATAATAGAGTTCTGATACGTCGGGGTTGGTTTCAATGTGGATTCTGTAAACACCGCCGTCGGAAGCAGTCATCACATGGTTATCATCAACGATTTCCCAACTGTCACCGTTTTGCTTTTCGACTATACGCTTGGTTACGCTTGAGCCGTTTGTCCAGGATATTCCGCTTACCACAGATACATCATACATATCAACTGCTTTACTGAGCAGAGTGCAGTCAACAGTATCAGGCATATTAAGTTCGGGCTTCGTAAGAGTTATCATTTCATCAGAGCGCACAGTTTTTTCGCCTTCATAGTTCACCGCTTTGATTGCGAGGCTGAGCGTTTTGCCGTAATCGGCAGAAGTAAGACCGAAGACATTTTTATCCAACATCAGGAAATATGTCCTCACGCTTTCAACGGAAGCAGACGGTGTTACCGAGATTGAATGCGCTTCACCGTCGACATACAGTGTAATCTCAAGCAATGTGTTATGATCCGATTTGTAAGTATAATATGCGCCTCTTCCGTCCTGCTGAAGAGTTACTTCGGTCAGCGAGGGGGCGTCTGCATAAGCAGCAGGGCTGCAGACAGCAACAGCACCTAGCGCAAGCATCAGCGAAAGAATAACGGATAAAAGTTTTTTACCTGTTTTCATAAGTTTACCTCCCAATCGTTTTCAAGAATGGCTTATTTATATATTTTATCATACCGATATGTCTGAATACAATAATTATTTTATAAATCAACCTGCCAAGAGTGAATATGAATCGGAGAAAAAATCGCGCCTGAATGAATAACAGGCGTCAATAAAACATTTACTTTATAAATTCCGGATGCTATAATTTAAGAAAAAATGCCGGAGGGCAATATGAATATCAATGTTTGTTCTTTTCCGTATAACGCTTCGGGTGACGGAAAAGCCGATGACCGCGAAGCAATCCAGCGCGCGATAGATTTCGTTCATAAAAACGGCGGCGGCACGGTAAAGCTTGACGCCGGGAAAACGTTCAAAGTAACGTCGATAGTTATCAGAAGCGGCGTCACGCTTCATTTTGAAGACGGAGCGGTTCTTCAGCAGGCGGCGGGCAGCGAAGGCTATTATAAACCCGCCGGCGAAAAGTATGAAAAATATGTCCCCTCTCCCGGGCACAACTTCTCCGGTGAAATCAAGTGGAGCCACAACTGGTACAGGAATTATCCTTTTATCTTCGCTCCCGAGGGAAGCACGGATTTCGCGGTTACAGGCAACGGCACTCTGAGAATGAGCGAAGTGGAAGACCCGGAAACGCTCATCAAAATCTGCCCGATAGGGTTTTACAGATGCAGTAATTTCACAATCAGCGACATCACAATCACAAACTATCACAGTTACGCGATGATGCCCTTCACGAGCAGCGACGGGCTTATAAAAAATGTAAAAATCAACAACTGGAGCCACGGCAACGGCGACGGAATCTGCCTGATGAACTGCAAAAACATACGCATTACGGGCTGTGAGATGTTTACGGGCGACGACTCGGTATACATCTTCTCCTCATACAGAGACCCGCGCAGGAGCGAATGGTGGAACAGCGACGAGCCGCAGGCAAGCGAAAACATTGAAATCGACCATAACGACCTTAAATCCAATCACTGCAAGGCCTTCGGTATGATACTGTGGGGCATAGAGTGCGATGACCTCGAAAAGGTCGAGGTAAGGAACGTTTATGTTCACGATAATCACATTGAAACGCTGGGCAACTGGCTGTGGAATCCGTATTCACAAAAAGGCGGCTTCCCTCCCGTGACCAATGTAAGATTTGAAAACAATGTGATAGACGGCATTGAGGCAAACTTCTTTGACACGCACATCAGCGATATGAATTATTTCCGCTCAATGAGCAGTTTTCAGAACGGAAATTTCGAAAACGGAAGATGCTTCTGGAGCATGAAAACTTCCGCCGGAGGCAAAGCCGGAGTTCACCGCGAAGAGAATAATTCATACGGCTTTATCGAAACCGCAGACGGCGGGAACGCGGCCCTTTATCAGGGGCTGTATATCAAAACCGGAAAGCCCTGCCTTTTCAAGGCGGAGGTTATGTCAGACGGCGGCGAATTCAGTTTATTTGTAAGAAATCTCGACAGCGGCAATCTTATCGCCTCACTCCCCTTTCACAGCGGTCAGTGGGAAGAGAAGCTTCTCGGCTTCACAGTCGGCGAAAGCGGCAATTATCATATAGGAATTGAGAGCGGCGAAAACTCCTGCGGCTGCGCAAAAATCAGAAACGCCGCGCTCGGTTACAGCGAAAACGCCACAGGCGATTATGAAGTGATATACGACAGAGGAAAAATGATTTATAAGTATAACGAAAACCTGTTCAGGAGATGAGAAATATGGCACAGCTTAAGATGTACTGGTTTACTGAAAACGAACTTCCCGAAATGACTCTGCCCGAAGGATACTCTTTTTCACACTTTCGCGAAAGCAACAGGCAGGTTGATATTGCGGACTGGAACGAAAGTATCAGGACATGGGACGAGAGCGATATAAGCGACGAAGAACGTTTCAAAAAAGAAATCTATGATTTCACCGATATCGTTCCCGAAGAAGATGTATGGTTTCTCGATTACAACGGCGAGCACGTCGGCACCGCCACTTCCTTTATCTGGAGCAATACAGGTATAGGCGATATGCACTGGGTAGGAATAAAACAGGATTTCAGGGGCAAAGGGCTCGCGAAGTTTCTGAGTTATATCGTTCAGAAAACGCTTAAAGAACGCGGAGCGAAAATCGTTTCGCTCACCACAAACGAGTGGCGCGTATCCGCCGTTAAATCATATCTCAGCGCAGGCTTTCTGCCCGTGGAATACGATGAAGGCATGCAGGAAAGATGGGAAAAAGTGCTGGACACTTACGGCATAGAAAAAATACAGATGGTAAAAGAAGACGGTTCGCCTTATAAAATCATTTACCGTAACGCGCATAATGAGAAAGAATAACCGGCATTGCACTCTGCCGAAGGGCGGAGTGCTTTTGTTTTTGTTGATAGATTAAAGAATAAACTATTTACGCATATAAACACCTTGATATTGGTCTGTATTGTGATATAATTCAATTGACGAATTATTGCATTTATTCCGATAAATCATATCATTTATTCCCGGTATTCCGGAGGTGAAGCGAAATGGGTGTTACACAGGAAAATATATTCAGAGCGGGAGCGGCAAAGGCGGACATCACTCCCCCGGTCGGCACCTGCCTTTACGGCTACGCGCCTGACTGGCACAGCGACTCTGTGCACGATAATCTCGATGCGACTGCCCTTGCCGTAAGTCAGGGTAAAATCACCGCTTTGCTGATAACGGTTTGTGTAGGCGATTTGCAGACGGAACTTTCGGATGAAATAAGGCAGGCGGTTTCCGGTAAAACGGGCGTACCCGCCGCGAATATTCTTATCTCGGCAACGCATACCCACTCCGCGCCCAATGTTTCGGGAGCGGAAGGCTGGGGCGAAGTTGACCGCGACTATGTTGACTCGATTTTCCTGCCCGGCATACTCAAAGCGAGCGAAGAAGCGGTGGCGTCACTGACGGGGGCGGAAATCGCATACTCAACCGTCAGAAGCGATGTCGGCGTAAACCGCCGCGAGCAGATGCCCGACGGCACAATCAATTTCGGCCAGAATCCGTGCGGCAGCTACGACCCCTGCATGACTTTCATCGCCGTGAGGGAAAAGGAAAGCAAAAAGGGAATAATCAATCTGATACACTACGGCTGTCACGGCACGGCGGGCGGGCACGGCCGCGAAATTTCGCGCGACTGGTCCGGCGTTATGTGTGACAGGGTTGAAAATGTGACAGGCACTTTAACCGCTTTCTGGAACGGCGCCGTAGGCGACACGGGCCCGAGACTGACAAACGGGCTTACTACCGGCGACTGCTCGCACATTGAAGAACTCGGCTCGGTTGCCGCTTTTGACGCGGTGAGAGCGCTGAGAAAACTCGGAGCATACAAAGACGGAAAACTCGAAATCTTTTCAGGCACGGTGCGTCTGCCGTATAAGGGGATGCCTTCGCTCCGGGAAGTGCAGGAAAAACTGAAAGAATACAAAGACGCGGAAAACCTGACAAACATATTCGCGCTTAAGTACAGTCATCTGAAAGACGTTGAGGCGTTTCTCACAAGCGGAAAAGAAATACCGCAGGCAAAGGAAATCCCGACTTCGCTTGTTTCAATAGGCGACGCGCTGTTTATCCCGGTGCCGTTTGAGTTTTTCTCGGGCATTTCATTAAGGCTCAGGGAGTATCTTAAATCAAGATTTCCGCACACGCTGGTGTTATCAAACACAAACGGCTACAATTTCTACCTGCCCACGCAGGATCAGTTATGTCTCGGAGGATACGAGGTGGACTGTTTCCTTAACGGAAGTCTGTTTCTGCTTGAGGACGCAACGGATCAGAATCTAATAAACGAAATATTGCGCATTGTAAACGGATAAGGAGTGATTAAATGTACAGAATAGGCCGCGAAGAAGAAGAGGCAATCGCCCGTACGCTCCGCTCAAAACAGTTTTTCAAAATCAATGACGCGGGCAAGGAAGTTTACAATTTCCAGGAGGAATGGAGCAAAACCGTCGGCTCGGAATACACCCTGCTGATGACCTCCGGCTATGCCGCGCTCGAATCCGCGCTTGTTGCCCTGGGCATAGGCCCGGGCGATGAGGTGATTGTGCCCGCGTATACATATATCGCAACGGCCCTCGCGGTTACGGGAGCAGGCGCGATACCCGTGATTACGGATATTGACGAAACGATGACGCTCAGCCCCGAGGCGGTTGAAAAGAATATTTCGTCTCATACAAAGGCGATTATCCCCGTGCACATTATGGGTCTGCCCTCAAATATGGACGCGATTACGGAAATCGCGAAGAAGCACGGAATAGCCGTTGTGGAAGACGCCTGTCAGTCCGACGGCGGAACATATCACGGCAGATTTCTCGGCTCAATAGGCGACGCCGGGGCATACAGTTTCAATATTTTCAAGGTCATCACTTCAGGCGAGGGCGGCGCTCTCGTGACAAACGACCGTAAGATTTTTGAGCGCGCTCTGATTTATCACGACGCGAGCGCGGTGGCGTTTTTCGGCGACCAGTTGAGCGAGGTCACCGAGCCCCTTTTCGGCGGCTCGGAATACAGAGTGTCCGATATTACGGGCGCAATTCTGCGCGAGCAGTTAAAACGCCTGCCCGGTATTCTGCCGGACCTTCGCCGCAACTGCAAAGCAATAGTTAACAGCCTCGAAACGCTGAAGCCCATTCCCTACAACGACTTTGACGGCGCCTGCTGTGTGTCGGCGGCTTTCCGTTTCGGGAGCGAAAGCGAATGCCGCGACTTCGCCGCGAAGATGAGGGAAAAGGGATACGGCATCCAGATTCCCTATGACACCGGCAGACATGTTTACTATGACTGGTCACAGATTATGGAAAAGCGCGGCGCTCTTCATCCGGCAATGGATCCCTTCAAAATGAAGGAAAACCAGGGGCTCAATATGAATTACTCACCCGATATGTGCGCGAAGTCACTTGATATACTTAAACGAACGGCGTATCTTGATATCAGCCCCGAGTGGACTCACGAAGATTTACAGCGCATTATAAACGACCTTAATTCAATCCGATAATAAAGAGCGAGGTAAGATTATGTCAGTATTTATTTCAATCTGCAAAGCATTCTGGAGTATGGTTGAAAAGAGCGATGCCAAAAACATCGCTTCACAGACCGAGCCCGAAGGCATAAAAAGAATCTGCGATATTCCCTATATTGAAGACGGCAATCCCCTTCACCTGCTGGATGTCTATCACCCCGAAAACACGCACGGAAATCTGCCTGTGATTATTGATATTCACGGCGGCGGCTGGATGTACGGCACAAAGGACCTGAACAAAATCTACTGCCTCAATCTCGCAAAACGCGGCTTCACCGTATTCAACATCAGTTACCGCCTTGTGCCCGAAGTGACGGTGTATGAGCAGCTTAAAGACGTGATGGCCGCCCTCGATTATATCGCCCTTCATCTCGGCGAATATCCGTGCGACAGAAACAATATTATGCTCACGGGCGACTCCGCCGGAGGTATGCTGGCAAGTTACGCCGCCGCCCTGCTCACAAGCGAAAAACTGCGCGGAGTATTCGGCACCGCCGCGCCCGGCCTCAAACTCAAAACCCTGCTGCTCACCTCCCCTGTCGCAAGCGCGAAAGACAAGGGAATTATGAGTGTTTACACAACGAAAATGTGGGGCAAGGGCTACAGGAAAGCGCCCGGCTACGATTATATGAACTTTGACGAAATCGCCAAAGAAGCAGAGTTTCCGCCGACCTGCCTGATTACCAGCAGCGGCGACAGCATGGCTCTCAAGCAGACGAGGGAGCAGGCTGAGCTGCTAAAAAATATGGGCATTGACGTGCTTCTGCTCGACTATCCGAAGTATGAGGGAGTTGACCTGCCGCACGTATTCAGCGTGCTTGCGTCCGAAAGCAAAGCGGGCAAAGACGCGATTGATAAAGCGATTGCATTTTACCGTAAATACATTGACTGATTACGCAGTCACGGAATATTATTAAAAAGTCGGCACGACAAAACCGTGTCGGCTTTTTGTTTCCGCGCCCAAGAATATTCACCTATTGACTTAATAGGCGGATAGTGTTATACTTCCTTGGAAAACAATTCAAGGCAAAGGTAACTGGACAATGGCAAAAGACTATATAATAAAGGAAACAGACGACTTTTTTGCTCTTTCAACGCTCTTTCACGAAAGCGGGATGGGCGTTGATATCGCAGAAAGAATGCCGGAAAGAGTTATAAAAATGTGGCGTATGGATAACGCCGAAACCGGAGAACTTATGGCGGCTTCAACGCTCGAAATCCGCGACGGCGTTTATTCGCTCGGCGATATAGCCGTGGATAAAAACGCGCGCGGCAGAGGCTACGGCGTGATAATGCAGAATGCCGTGTTTGAAGAAGCGCGTAAACTCGGCATAACGGAACTCTGGGCGTGCGCAAAAGAGCCGGAATACTATAAACACACCGGCTGGCAGGCAATGGATTGGGACAGTTCGCCGAAGATAGCGGTCTATTGCTGCACCTGCGGCAAGCGCGGCACTCTGTGCCACCCCGAAATAATGAAATACACTCTGAAATAAAAAGATTAAGCGGAGAGAAAATGAAAGCGGAAAAAGCATTTACGGAATTTGAATCGGACAGCATTGAATCGGCTCCCGAAGTGTTTGAACTGAATATAATCAGCGGAGGGTGCAGGCTTTACGGTTATCTGCTCTCCCCTGATAAAAGAAACGAAAAGCCCTTCCCTGCCGTAATAATGTCGCACGGATTTCCGGGTTACACCACAAACAACGACCTTGAACTGGCGCTTATGAGAACGGGATGCGTGGTTATCCATATGAATCACCGCGGCGCGTGGGGAAGCGAAGGCAAGTATCTGTTCACAAATCTTAAGGACGACCTTATCGCAATCGCAAAGTGGGCGCATAGCCCCGCAATATCGGAGCAGTATGATATTGACCCCGATAACATCTTTCTTGTCGGTCACAGTATGGGCGGCCTTTCGGTGCTGAACGCGGCAAAAGAATTGCCGTTTATACGCGGTGTTGCGGCTCTGGCGGCTTATGACATAGGTGCCGCATTCAGATACAATATGGAAAAAGACCTGTTTCTTATGATAGAAACAGAGGGGCAGTGCCTTAATATGAACTCGGCAAGCGAAGTATATGAAAACGCGCTGAACAACCGCGATGAACTGAGCATTCTCAACGGATATGAAAAACTTGCAGACCGCAATGTGCTTCTTACGGAGGCATCTCTTGACACGGTAGCTCCCGCAGAAAAGATGATGAAACCGCTTTATGAAAAACTCTCTGAAGCAAATGCCTGTGTTGAATACAGCAGCATAATGAGCGGCCACAGTTTTGCCGGGCAGCGGATGAAACTCACCTCTCTTGTCGCCCGCTGGATAGAAAAGACGGCAATATAAATCAATAAACAATTCCCCGCATACCTACAGGTATGCGGGGAATATTATATATCAAGTTATCATAGATTATCTTTTTTTGAAAAGCAGGAGTTCGGGGTTTTCGCCCTGCGCTTCATAAGTGCAGATGAGTATGAAATCCATATTCGCGAGCACGCCGAAGCATCTGTCCCCTCCGAATTCACACTCGAGCTGAGTGCCGAGATAGGTTGTGCCGTCATCAAGGAATTTCGCCTTCTCTCCGCCGGGCAGAGGATACTCAAGGTTTACATACGCGCCGACAAGGGCGTTGAGGCTTTCAACCTTCGGCATTCCCTCGATTCCGAGAGCGTTGATTTCGTCAATCAGCTGAGCCTTGAATTTATCGAATTCGCCGTTATCGCCGAGTTCTTCATATTTCTTCCAGTAATTGAGAGTGGGCAGCATCTGCTTCATATAATCGCGCGCCTGCTCTTCGGAGAAGTTTTCGTTTGCCATATGCTTTACGCACACTTCAATCAGTTCATCCATATCGCTGTATGTATATGTGCCGTCGGCATAGCACCACTTGCAGTATTCCTCGTTGAGTGAGCCGTCTTTGTTTCTGCCTATCATTTCATCCTCAAGCGGCATACCGCAGCACTGACATCTGAGTTTCTGCGGCGAGCCGAGCAGAGTGTTGATTGAAACGCCGAAAAGTGAGGAAAGGAGTTTGAGGGTTTCGGTGCCGGGCACCGTTTCGCCCGTTTCCCAGCGTGAGACCGCCTGGCGGGTGACAAACACCTTCTCCGCGAGGTCATCCTGCGAGAGTCCGTTTTTGGTCCTGAGTTCATAAATTACGCTTTTAGTATCCATAATTCCACCTCCGCTGTTATTCTAATACCGGCGCGGCGATATTACAAGCAACCCGCTGTTGCCCCACCTCTTGATTAAAAGTCAAAGCGCGTCTTTCGGGCAGTTTTTAACGCACTCCATACAGAGTATGCACTCTGTTGCGTTGAGTCTTTTTCTCGAATTGTCGGTTACGTCAACATCCATCGGGCAGACCTTTTTACATTTGCCGCAGGAAACGCATTTCTCCTTATCGCACTTGATACGGAAAAGCGAAAAGTAACTCGCGGGTTTGAGAAAAACGGTAACGGGGCAGATGTATTTGCAGAATGCTCTGTTATCCTTAAACGCGAAGGCGAGGATAATGCCGGCGGCGTAATAAAGAGTATTGCCTATAATAAACGCCCAAAACATTATCTTTTCAATATTGCCCGCTTTCGCGAGAAACAGCGCCGCGACGAAAACGAGCGACAAAGCGAAAGTGACATATCTTATCCACCCGAGTTTTTTCCTCGGCTGTGAGGGCACCTTATAGGGCAGAAAATCGAGCACCATTGCAGTCCAGCAGGCGTAGCCGCACCAGCCGCGCCCGAAGATGAGCGGACCGAAGATTTTGGCAACAGCGTAATGAATCACAGCCGCCTCGAATGTGCCCGTGAAAAGATAATACCAGAAGCCTTCAATCTGCATATTTTCATTTTTGATAAGCCCGAGATAAACGAGCATATAAAGGCCCACAAGCAGCTGGACAATGCGCCTCGCGTGTTTATAACCCTTCATATACAGGAATATACCGAGCGCAACAGAAAAGCCGATATAACTGAAATTGAAGAGATAAAAAATGTTGTCTTTTGTGAGCCACAGGGTAACTGCCACCGCTTCGAATATGAGAAGCATCAGAGCGGGAAGCAAAAACTTTTTGTATTGTTTCATATTATCAGGCCTTTGTGAAAAGCGAAATTTCTTTTTCGAGCAGGCGGAATACATTTGCAATCAGGTAGCCGTCCGCAATCGCGTGGTTGAGCCTTACGCTCACGGGCATAAGCAGCCTGCCGTTTTCCTCACGGTATCTGCCCCAGTTGACTATCGGAGCAAAATAGAGATAGCCGTCGGGCAGTTCGATATTGAGCGAATCATACGACAGCCAGGAAAGATAGGAGGCGTCAAACCAGTTGGGGTGATTTGCCGCGTCGAGAGCGTATTCCCTTGTCTTCTTCGCGTTTTCAAGATCGCGCAGGGCGTTTTCATAAAACGTGCCGTAGTCTTCGCAGTATTCGGAATACACCGGGGAGCAGGTTTCGGTATCCTCGTGAAAAACATACTGCGTCGGGTTTATCACATCGTAGCAGATAACTTCGCCCGTCTGCCACAGATAGCCCATCCTGTAATCCTCGCGGGAATTGAGCACCTTTGAGAGAAGATAGAGAAAATTGATATAGAATTTTGTATTTGTCTTTTCGGAATACTCCGCGAGCGCTGTGACATCAATCCTTGCCGTCATAGAGGTTGAGCATTTGCAGTCCTCGGAGAAATGACGGAAAACGCCCTTGCGGTAGTAGGTTTCCATATCTACGATTTTATAGTTCATATTGCCTCACCGTACGTTATTTCAAAAAACGAAAAAAGCGGTTAACTTGACAAACATCTGCGCGGCGCATTACACACCGGCAGATGTTTATCTTTATGTTTTATGCGGTTTTATCAGATAATTCCGAGAGGAATAAGCACGGCAAGCAGCACGGCGACCGTGCCCCACAGGCCGATGAGAAATCTCTTCTGTGTTTTACGGGGCTTGTCGTAAATCAGGTTTGCCGCAAGGAAGAAGGGAATATAAGTGGTGATGAATACGGGAAGAGCGCCCCACCATTTGTAGACCCAGATAAACGCGGGAGTTGATGCGAGGAAAATCTCGAAAAGCGAGAAAAACAGCGCGTTGCCGATTGCAAAGGCAATTCTGTTGTTGATGCCGAGAATCTTTTTGTCCTTATCCTCAGGCAGAAGTTCAACGCTCATAAAGCCCGCCACGGAAAACATCATCGAAAGTTCCCACGACACGCCGACAAGCAGAATGAAACTTGTGCTTTCGGGTGAAACATGCCACAGGGCATAGCCTGAAAAATGGCAGATAACGGCGTTTGCTATTTCATAAATCCAGTGCACTCCGTAAAGAGCGAGAGCCGCCGCCATACCGTTGTAGTTTTTCTTTTTCCACTGAGGAATCCAGATTCCGACAATAACCACTGCCAGAATTGCGATAAAGGTCCAGTTGAAGTTTGCTGTGCTCCTGACTGCCGCTTTTGCCGCTTCAGCCGCCGCTTTTGCAGCCGCGGAGCCGTCACCGAATAACATAGATTACCCTCCTTTGTAGTTTTGCAGAATTAAAATCAAAGTGTATTAACGCCTTACATATTTGTCATAAGTCCGAGAAAATCGGGCACGCCGAGAGGACCGAGTATGTTCATAAGCAGTCCGTATCCGATAAGGAACGGATAAGAAAGAGGCATAGCGAAAATCATTAATACTTTCCACATAATCAATACTTCCTTTCGTTTTGTTTTTTAATCTGATGTGAGTTCAAAGAGCCTGGTTTCGTGCGCGTTCATCTGAACCTTTATTGTGTTTCCCCTGCCCTCAATTCCGTTTTCCGCAAGCAGTTCACGGTAAGCAAAGTTGCCGCCGAGGGTGATTTCCTTTGCGCCGCCGTCAATACTGCAGAGCGCTATATAGTTGCCGTTTGCGTATATTATATCATCGCTCCCGCAGTAAATGTGAACGCCCTGCGCCGAGCAGAACGCCCGCAGCTGAGGGGCGGAAAACTCTTTTTTGAGATTTGACGCGGAAATATATTTCACGCCGCTTTCACGGCATATTTCAAGCGCGCGGGACATATTATCCGTTTTTAAATCCGAGAGGAAAATGATTGCTTTGTATTTTGCGTAAACCTGTTCGAAATCGCTTACGTCGTAAATATCATAGGGCGCGCCCATAAGTCCGAGCGCGTTTCTCTGATTGAAAGCGGTGTTTCGAAGAGGGCAATCGGTCATATACTTAAAGGCGCTCTCGTCAACAAACACGGCGGTTTCGGCGGTGCTGCTCCTCACCTGCTTTGAAAGAGACTCGCTATATACATTTCGCATATTGCTCATAAGCGAAAGGATTTCGGGGTCGTTATACCATCCTCCCCACATATCAAACCACCAGAAGCCGTTGCCTTTTATGAGCTGACGGCTGAATGATTTGCGCAGCTGATACAGCGTCTGCTCTTTCCCCGAGAGGGGCTGCCATATAGGCGCGGAGTAATAGCCGCCGTCGTCATATCCGGGCGCGCACTCCGAAAGGGGCTTTGTGAGGTGAGTGCGCAAGTCGCACTCCTGCATACAGATTTTGCCGTGAAGCCGCACGGAATCCGCAGGATACATCTCGGTCCAGTCAAGGTCGGGACTGCGGGTGCCCGTGTAGGAATTGGGCGAAGAGATGAAATCGATATCGTCGCAGTCAAGAATCACTTTAAGAGCGTGTGTGCCGTAAAGGGGCGAACTCACTTCGAGTGAGTAGCCGTAAAAAGTGCCTACTGCAAGATTTCTTCCGGTTGCTTCTTTGGCAACATAACTGAAATAACATATATCATCCGCCACGGCGTTTGACGCAAATTCAAGATAGCGCGCAAGGTTTTCATCCTTGTGATAAGGGCCTTTACCTTTGAGAAGTGATAAATCGGGCAGGCCTTTGTACTCCGTGCCGGGATAATACTTTTCGATATATTCGCGGTAAGCCTTTTCGGCGCTTTCACCGTAACCTGCGTTAAGGTCAAAATGAAACCACTCTTCGGTGTTGCCGCCCGCGAGATGATAGCCGGCTATATGCGAAACATATTCGCTCGCGTTTATGTGCTCAATCACTTTTATGAGCATCTGAGAAGCGGTTTCGCGGTATTCGGGCGAAAAGAGGGATTCGCGCTTGCCCGTGCCGTCGGTACAATCCGGGTTTTCCTCAATCCACCAGAGCGGCATCGAAAGATTGACTCTCGGGATTATAAGAGCATCGGGGCAGGCGGAAAGAATACGGTCAATCGAGGAATCGAGCGTTGAATAATCGGGCGCATCTTTACTGTCGAATATGCCCGCGTGAAAAGGTTTAGCCGCCTCGTTTGCGTTTATCCATCTGCCCGCGAAAAGCACGGGCACGGAAAACAGTTTGCAGCCCGCATCCGCAAACTCGCTGTAATTGTTATACTCTTCAAGGTAGGTCATATATGCCGCCGCGGGATAAGGCTCGCCGTTTACAAAAAGAGCCGGGACTCCGCCGCAGTCTCCCGCGCAGGTATAAATGCCGTGATATTTTTCCATATCTCTTTCTCCGCGCGGATATTCCGCCCTGAAATCCGCCTCTTTACCCGGGCGGTAAAAGCCGAATGCGCCGCTGATAACGGTAAGAAGCGAGAGCAAAAACGCGATAATTCTGCTCATATCAATCAACTCCGAAAACAGATTCCGGTTTACTTATTTATTGTAACAGATTAAAACAAAAAAATCTACAAAGAACGGCACAAAATTTAAGAAAAGGCGCCCTTGAGAAAAGGACGCCCCGTAATCAGTTTGTGAGATTGTTTCTGCCGAGATAGACCTGATAACCTATGGCAAATATTTCCCTGAAGGCAAAGGGCAGGTAGCCTGTCCAAGCGGTTTTTGCGGGGTAAGGGTATGCCTTGAGATTATTGCGCGCGGCAAACCTTGAGGCGCGGTATTCGTGGAAATCATTTGTCACTACCGTTATCTCGTCAATATTAATTCCCATCGCGTCAAGGATAATCCGCGAGTTTTCAAAATTCTCTATGGTAGAGGTTGATTTTTCTTCGAGAATAAGTCTGTCCGGCGAGATGCCTCGCGCGGTGAGTTCATTAAACATACACCTCGCTTCGGTTATATCCTCCCCTCTGCCCTGACCGCCCGAGAGAATCGCCTTGCTGCCCGGATTTTCGGTAAGGTATTCATAAGCCCTGCTTATGCGGGCGGAAAGGTGTCTGCCCGGCACGGTGGAATTGACCATACAGCCGAGCACGATTATATACTCTGTTCTTTTATCCGTTTCTTTGCTGTATTTCACGATGTTTGCAAGGGTAAAGCCGCTCACGGCAACAGCCGCTGAAAGAAAGAGCGCGGCGGCGGAAAGGATAACCCTGCCCGGAATGTGTGAAAACGCCTTTGCGATAAGCGAATTTATCCGCCTGAAAAGCAGGGCGTAAAGAATAAGCACAGCGCCCAGAGCAACGCCGGCGATAAGACCGATATTTATTTCGCCCGAAATGAAAAACGGGCCTATGTCAAGAATTATAAGCGCGCTTCCAGTAAGAAAAAGAAGCAGTCTTAACAGTATTTTCATCTGTCTACTCCGTTGTTTTTAAGGATGTGAGCGATTTTTTCCATACGCTCAAAGGCGTATTCAAAAAAGCCGTAATAAGCCTTGCAGTATCTGTTTTCGGTGTAACCGTTTATGCGGTCTCTTTTACAGCCGCCGCGGCAGAGATTGTAATATCTGCAGTCCGCACATTTTTCACGCACGGCAAAGGATTCCTCAATAAACTTTTTGTGTTTATCGCTGAGCTCAAACGGGCTGTCATCATATACGGAGCCTGTTTTGTATTCATCCGCGCAGTAGAAATCGCAGGGATAGATGTCGCCGTTTGCCTCAACGACGAAATAGTGGCCGCAGGTGCCGCACATTGCGCAGTTTTCGGGGTTTCTGCCTGTAAGAATGCCGATATAATTATCGATATGCCTCACGGAAACGTATTTTCCGCTCATAAAATCTTCATACCATAAATCGAATATTTTTTTAAGATAAGTTTCATAGTTTTCGTTTGAAAGCGAAACTCCGCCGCCTTCATCCACAAACGGGATAAACTGCAGATAGCCGAAATTATGCTTTGCGAAATACTTATATGTGCTTTCGATATCGCGGGCGTTTTCGTCATCAATAACGGATAAAATGTTATAATCAACGCGGTGCTTTCCGAGAATTGAAATTGCCGTGAGTACGCGGGCAAGCACGCTTTCGCCGTTTTTGTCAAGGCGGTATCTGTCATTTGTTTTGCGGTTTCCGTCAAGCGAAACTCCGACGAGAAAACCGTTTTCCTTAAAGAAGCGGGCAAACTCATCGTCAACAAGCAGGCCGTTTGTCTGAATGGAATAAGCGACGGGAGCATCTATACTCTCTTTTACGCGCTTTACAAAATCACTGAAAAAGCCGATGCCGGCAAGGGTGGGCTCACCGCCCTGAAACATTACCGAGAGCGAGGACGGAGCGTATTCCTTTATTTTCCGTATCAGTTCATCAACCGTTTCCGGTGTCATTATTCTGTTTTCTCTGCCACTGCTTGCTGATTTATAAAAGCAGTATCTGCACTGCATATTGCAAAGGCCCGCGGCAGGCTTTACGAGCAAAACAAGATTTTTCATTATTATCTTCCCTGTTGACATTAATCACAGCAATAGTATAATTTAGATAAGCATTTTTTGCAAGAGAAAGAAGGATAAAAATGGACAGACCGAATGTGGTAGTCATCATGACGGATGACCAGGGCTACGCCGACCTCGGCTGTATGGGCTCCGGTGACCTCAAAACACCGAATATCGATTCGCTCGCGGAAGGCGGCGTGCTGTTTAAGTCGATGTATTCCGCCTCCCCCGTCTGCTCGCCGTCAAGGGCGGCTCTGCTCACGGGCAGATACCCGGGCAACGCGGGCGTGAGAGCGATACTCGCGGGCAACAGAAAAGCGAGCGGACTTACACCCGAAGTGCCGACAATCGCCTCCGCTCTCAAAAAGCTCGGCTACGCTACCGGGATTTCGGGCAAATGGCATCTCGGCCTTAAAGACGAATGCCGTCCGAATGCTAACGGTTTTGATGAATTCAGCGGCTTTCTCGCAGGCTGCCTCGATTACTACTCGCACATCTTTTACTACGGAATGGCGGACGGCAAATTTGACCCGACGCACGACCTGTGGGAAAACGACAAAGAGGTTTACGCAAACGGCGAATACCTGACCGAAAGAATCACGCGCAAGAGCGTTGATTTCATAAACAGGCATAAGGATGAGCCGTTTTTCCTGTATGTTGCCTACAATGCTCCGCATTACCCGATGCACGCTCCGCAGAAATACCTTGACCGCTTCCCCGACCTGCCGTGGAGCAGGCGCATTATGGCGGCTATGATTGCGGCGGTTGACGACGGCGTGGGCGAAATAACCGGTACGCTTGACAAACTCGGTCTTACGGAAAACACGATTATATATTTTCAGAGCGATAACGGACCCTCGAGGGAGAGCAGAAACTTCCTTGACGGCACACCCGACCCCTACTACGGAGGCTCGGGCGGAATCTTTACGGGGCATAAGTACAGCCTGTTTGAGGGCGGAATACGCGTGCCCGCGATAATCAGCCGCAAGGGGCATTTCCCTGCCCGCGTTTCGGAAGCGCCGCATATCGCTACCGACATATTCCCCACCCTGCTTGAAGCCTGCGGAGGAAACCCCGCCGGCTATGAAACAGACGGCGAAAGCATACTGAGCACACTGCTCGGCGGAGAAGAAAAATGCCACGATATGCTTTTCTGGGAAATGGAAGGGCAGAATGCCGTAAGAAAGGGCGACTGGAAACTTGTGCTTAACGGCAAACTCGTTGAGGGCGAGGAGCCGCGAGCGGAAGTTTTCCTCTCGGATCTCGGCACTGACCCCGGCGAAAAGCACAACCTCGCGGATGAATACCCCGAAATCTGCAGAGAACTGACGGACGCGGTGCTTGACTGGCGCGCGGGAATTGAAGAAACCTGGGAGAAAAAGTTCGCGAAGAACTATTCTCTCACTTAAAAAAGAAAGAGAGCGGGCTGTCGTTTTAAACGGCAGCCCGTTTATTTTAATGAAATCATTTCACGGAGTCTTTCGAGCACCTTGACCATAGCGAGGGTGTCAAGGCGGCAGTAAGCAAGCAGGTTTTTGCGTATTACGGCAATCTCCTCCGGAGTGTGATTAGGCAGGTCGGCGAATGCCGCGCTCGCTTCATCTCCCTTGTGCACGCCCTCAAGCGCGTGGTAATCGAGCTCGGGGTCACCGGGGCAAAGAGCGGGAAGCACATACTTTATGGAATATGAGCCGCAGAGTTTTTCGCTGTAATAATACTGCTTCTGGAAAGGAATCATAAGATCCTTTATGTTATCGTGAATCTTCATAAGATGCGGCGCGAGGTCGGGGTAAAGGTCGGCAAGTTCTTTTATGCGTCCCTTTTCGAAGCCCATATTGTAGGCGAGCACGCACACATCTTCGGGTATATCCTCACACAGCCTTTCGGCAAGAGCCCTGCGCGGGTCCGTGCCCTCTTTGCCGAGAAACTCGTAATGCTCCGGCTCCGCTCCCGCAAACTCCTGCACGTGAAGCGAATACTGGAAAGGCATCTGCTGATACGGTTTCATCCCGTCATAGGGCGGAATCGCGTACTGCGTGGTTTCAAAGTCAAGGTGATAGAGCGGATAGGTAAACCCGGCAAGGCACTCCCTTATCCCCTCTTTGTCGATTTCATCGGGCAGATGATAAAACGCCGCTTCGACCTGCCTTAACTGGTTTTTGCTGAGTTTCGGCTTTTTGTCAATCACATCGCCGTAACCGGTGATGCCGCTGTCATACATTTCAAACTTTTTCTTTGCGGGAAGGCGCGAAATATCAAAGACGCTCGGTGAGGGCAGATGCCTCGCACACCAGGGCCAGTAGGCGCACTCATAAGGATTCTGACAGCTGAGCGAAATATCCATCTCGGGCTCGTTTTCGCCGGCAGAGTCAATATAGGCGTTTATGTATTCTATATTGCCGGGCACATCGTCCTGCATGGCAAACACGGTTTCGGTGCAGTCCTCAAGCGTGAAAAGACCTTTGAGGTCAAGGTCGCCGTATCTGACATAAGAGTTATTGATATGCAGGTTGAATACGCCTTTGATATTGAGGCCGTTTTTTCTGAGCACATAGCACTGAAAAGCCATATCGTGCAGATAGATTTCGTGAAGTTCGGTTGAACTCTTGACCTCTACTATATCCCAGCCGTCGCCGTTTTTATGCAGGATATCAACGGCGCAGAAAAGCCCGTCGCACACAAACGACGCTTCGCAGATATTCTGCGTGCCTGCGGCAAGAAGTTTTGCCGTCTCCTCAACCATCTCCGATTTATTGTCGGCATAGGGCACTTCGGTGAAATCGCCGAAGTAGCCCATAGCGAGGTCGCCCACGATATTGCCGGTTTCAAAGATTCTCTCGTTGTTAAGGTCCGCCGCCTTCTCGGGCATATACTTATCCATCCAAAGCATCTTGGGGCACTGAACACCTTTGCAGTATCTGGATTTGCTCAGATTCATACCTTTCTCTCCTTATTCGTAAAACACTTCGCACCTGTTGCCGTTTTCGCCCTTGTAGGTTTCTATCTTGGCGTTTATGGTTTCGGCAAGTTCATCAACGTGTGAAATAACGCCGACCATACCGTTTTTCTCCCTGACGGCCTGCAGCACATACAGGGCATCCGCAAGGCATTCTTTATCGAGAGTGCCGAAGCCTTCGTCTATGAAAATCGCCTCAAGGTTAATGCCGCTTCCGCGTGCGCGCACCACATCGGAAAGTCCGATTGCGAGGCTGAGCGAAACGAGGAATTTTTCGCCGCCCGAAATATCCGAGGTGAACCTCGTTCTGCCGCACTGATGATCCTCAACCACAAACGCTAGACCCGAGTTTCTTTCGCTGCCGGCTTTTTCGTTGCTTCTGAGCAGTTTGTATCTGCCGCCGTAGATGTTTGAGAGCATTTCGTTTGCACGGTTTGTGACAAGGTCAAGCATAACGCCGAGCACATATCTCTTGACGCCTATGCCGTTTTTGCCGCTGATACGGTCTGAGAACAGTTTTTCGAGGTCGTACTTCGCGCTCTCTTCGTTATAGGATTTCATACGCACGGAAAGGTCTTTTTCGTCCTCCTGCATATCGCCGATTTTTCCGGCAAGCACAGCGTTGCCGTTGCTGAGAGTCTGGCACTCCTGTTTTTTGCCTTCAAGCACTTCGTTATGAGAGGCGATGTCCGGTCTCTCTTTGCCTTCGAGGAGTTTCTTCTGCTCCTCGGCATTGTGCTTTGCCTGGTCATATCTGCCGTCAAGAGAGTCAAGTTCCTTTCTTCTGCGGTTGATATCCTCGCGCTCTATCACGGCGCCTTTAAATGACTTCTCATCGTCGAAGGTGCTCTTCTCAAGAGCGTCGAGCCACGCCTTTTTATCGGCGTCGGCTGTTTTGCGGGCGGACTCGTAATCTTCCTTCGCCTTTTTGCTTATTGCTTCGGCGGACGCGCTGTCGCCCTGTGCCTCATTGTATTTCTTCGTGAGGTTTTCTTCTTCTTTATCAAAAGCGTCAATTTCTTTTTCGAGCGCCCTTATCGCTCTTTCGAGTTCATCAAGGCTTGCGATGCCGTCGAGCGTGGCATTCATAACGGAATCAAGTTCGCTCTGCGCAAGATCCATACGGCTTTTCGCCTGAGAGAGAGCCTGCTTTTCGTTATCCGCCTTTTCTTTGGTCTTTTCGGTTTTTTCGCGAAGGGCTTTATATGCCTTTTCCGCTTCATTTTTTGCCTCTTCGGCAAGGTCAACATCTTCTTTGCTCACCGCTTTGCCCTGATGTGAAGCGGGTTTCGGATGAGAGGTGCTGCCGCACACCGGGCAGGGCTTTCCGTCTTCAAGTTCTGATGCGATAACGCCGCAGATGTTTTTGTCATACTCGCGCCTTAATTCGCTGAAAGCGGTCTGGGCTATATCAAGCGAAGCCATGCTTTTTTCGAATTCTTCGGCGGTCTTTTTATGATCGTCCTGCGCTTTCTTTTCGCTCTTTTCCGCGCTCTCATACGCGGCTTTTGCTCCGGCAAGAGCCTTTGCCTTTTCGTCTATATCTGCATATACATTTTTCTTGCTTATGCAGAGCGCTTTTCTGTCCGCTTTTTCCCTGATGCTTTCTTTCTTTGCATCGTGGTCTTCTTTTGCTTTCTTTGCGTTTTCAAAAGCCTTTGCGGATTCTTCCGCTTTTTTGCCTGCCTCATCCGCTTTGCTTTTTCCGGCCTTTTCGGCATCTGCGCTCTCAATGCTCTTGTCGTAAACGGGCTTTATTTTCAGCGCCTCTTCGGCTCTGTCAAGCAGGGCGGCCTCCTCGCCGGAATTCTTTTTCTCTTCGGCAATTTCTTCAAGGGCGCGGTTTCTCTTGTCGAGTTCTTTAAACTTTCCTTCAAGGTCGAGAAGCGCCTCTTTTCCCTTTTCGAGTTTATCAATCTCTTCCGAAAGGGCTTTTTCGGTTTCTTTATTCTCTTCGAGTCTTTGCTTTTCGCTCTCAATCAACTCACCGAGTTTATCGGAAGAATCACAGCCGTACTTGCCGAGCACGTTTGCAAAAGAGGCTTTTTCGGCGGCAAGCATCTTTTCTTTTTCGCTCACCTTTTTGGCGATAAAGGTTGTAATCCTGTCCCATCTTTCCACATCGAATATGCCGGAGAGGATTGTTTCTTTTTCCTTGCTTGTGGAGGTGAGAAGTTTTTCAAACTGACCCTGCGGAAGAATCACTACCTGCCTGAACTGGTTTGCGGTGAGCCCTGTTATTTTTTCGGCGTAGGCGCTCACCTTTTCCATAGTGAGGTTTGCTTCGAACGGCACATAGTTTTCGCCGTCATATTCGCCGCAGGTGTGATTGTAATTGAAGTTTACGCCGCGCGTGTTGAGTTTCATTTCACGGTAAAATCTGTATTTGCGCTCTCCGTTTTCAAAAATGAATTCAACAAAGGTTTCTTCGTTTGCGGGGGCCTGCTGGCAGCGCATTTTATTGAAAGAATCCGTTCCGCCGCCGCCGTATCTTACGCCGCTGCTCGATTCGCAGTAAAGGGCGCAGCAGATGGCGTCAAGCAGGGAGGTTTTGCCGCTGCCCGTGTTGCCGTAAATAAGGAAAAGTCCGCTTTTTTCAAGCCTTGCGAAGTCTATATACTGCTCCTTGATAAAAGGACCGAAGTTTTTGAATCTGAGTGAAACGGGTTTCAATTTTCCGCAGCCTCCTTATCGCACTCTTCGAGTGCAAGATTAAACAGCGCGCGCTCCGCTTCTCCGGGCTCTTCGCCGAAAACATCTTTCATAAAGCCGGCGAGTATCGCGTAATCGTCAAGTTTGTCAACATCCACGGCGCTGATTGATTTGCCATCGCCCGCCGCTTTGGTGTCGCTGCCGTGAAGCCCTATCATATAGGGGAATTTTTCGGCAAACTCGGCGTAAAAGCCCGAGGCGTTGACTTTATCGGTAACATAGATATCGAGATAATCGTTTTCGAGCCCCTTCATGGCGAGAATTTCGTCATAGGTGCCCGTAACCGTGCGGCGCCCGTGCAGCTCTTCAATCACAACGAATTCCTGCGACATATCTCCGGTGTCGATTATCACAACGCCCTTTTCCTGCTTTTCCTCTTTGCCGAAGGAATACTTTACGGGGCTGCCCGAGTATCTGATTTTGTCACTTACCTGCTGGGGCTTGTGAATGTGACCGAGTGCGACATAGTCAAAGCCCTCAAACACATCCTTCGAAATCGCGGAGGCGGTGCCTATCTGCGCCGAGTGGTCGGAATCGGAGAGTTCGACATTCTGCACAAGCGAATGAGAAACGAGGATGTTTCTTTTGCTTTTGTCCATCTTTTCGCGGATTATATCGCACACCGCTTTCATTGCGTCGGAGGCGGAAGAAATCTCATCCTTCTTTTCGGGGAAGAGAGCCGCGACTTCCTCTTTGCTGAAATAAGGCAGGGCGTAAATGTCCGCGTCGCCGATATGCACGGGGCTTAAGTCCGCGCTGATTCTGCCGTAAAGATACAGGCCCGCGCCTTTGAGCAGTTCCCTGCAGGAGGCAAGCCTCGGTCCGCTGTCATGATTGCCGGCGATAACAATAGCCGGAATGCGCATATCGAGGCAGATTTTTGTGATAACCTCGTTATAGAGGTTGATCGCCTGAGCGTTTGATACGCTGCTGTCATACACGTCGCCCGCGATAAGCACGGCGTCAATCTTTTCTTTTTCGATAATCCCGTAAAGGCGCTCAAAGAAATGCCTGTGGTCCGCATCGTAGTTGCGGGTGTTTGTGAGCGCTCTGCCGAGATGCCAGTCAGAAGTGTGCAGTAATTTCATATCAGCCCTCCCGATTCTTTCTTCTGTGATTACACTATAACACGCATTGAGTCCGAAAATCTTCTCTCATTTTCCGGATTCTTACTTTTCCTGAAAATTATATCACAGCCCGCGTTTTCTTTTCAAGCGGTAAGGCGTTAAAAGCGGTTTATGCGACAATCTTGCGCGTATGTATGAATAGATAATTTCCGATATAGATTTTTTGCCGGAAATATATTATAATTATTGTGTATTAATTTAAGCGACCCGAGGTGATAACTATGGATAACATCTGTCCGAAATACGGACTTGTGCTTGAAGGCGGCGCAATGAGGGGAATGTTCACCGCCGGAGTAATTGATGTTTTTATTGACAATGACATAAAGTTTGACGGCGCAATCGGAGTTTCCGCAGGCGCGGTTATCGGCATAAACTATCCGTCAAAGCAAAAAGGCAGAGCAATCGGCTACACGCTCGATTTCATAAAAGACAAGCGCTATATGGGCATAGGCAACCTCATAAAGACGGGCGACCTTATCGGCAAAGATTTCGCCTACTACACCGTGCCCGTAAAATATTATCCTTTTGACGAAGAAACTTTTCATAAAACAGGCATACCGTTTTACGCGGCTGTCACCAATATGGAAACGGGCGATGCCGAATATTTCGAGATAGAAGATTTTGATTTCGGTATGGAGGCCCTCAGAGCCTCCGCCTCCCTCCCCTTTGTCACAAAGCCCGTGATGCTTAACGGCAAGCCCTACCTTGACGGCGGCGTGGCGGACAGCATCCCATACCGCAAGATGTTCGAGCTCGGCTACGATAAACTTGTTGTAGTGCTCACGAGAGACGGCTCTTACAGGAAGTCTCCGATGCCCGCCTTTCCCACAAGATATGTTTACCGCAAATATCCCGCTTTCGCGGACAGGATAATGGACAGGCACAATGAGTATAACAGCACCGTGAGAGAACTTGAAAAACTCGAGAGCGAAGGCAGAGTTTTCATTATCAGGCCTCCCGCTCCGCTCGGAATCGGCAGGACGGAAAGAAACCTTGAAAAGATAAAACGCACCTATGAAAAAGGGCTTGCGCAGGGCGAAGCAAGGCTCGGCGCGCTCAAAGAATTTTTAAGCGGAAAAAGCGTATGAATAATCTGAGTGTAAATCAAATACTTTCGGCGGAGTTTACTCTTTATGAATCAAACCCCGTCATAAAGAATTCCGGCGCGTCGCCCATAGTTGCCGACCCTTCACTGCTCACGCCCGACAAATCCCCCGACGGGCTGTGGCATATCTTCTTTCACACCACTTTCGGCGTATGGCACGCTTCATCCGCAGACGGCATAAAGTTTGGAAAAAGCGAAAAAATCTGCCCGCGCGCAATGAGGCCGGACATAAACTGTGTTGACGGAAAAAATCTGCTCTATTATGAGCACACCCGCCCGCTTTTGTTCAATGCGCTCAATATTGCAGGCCTTGCGAAATGGAATTCGGAAATCTATGTTACCGAAAGCGAGGACCTCGTAAACTGGAGCGAGCCCGAAGCGGTGATAACTCACACGCGCGAGTATGAAAAGAGCGAGAGAGGCGTTTCGATTTCGAATCCGTTTCTGCTTAAAGAAGGTGACGAATACAGGCTGTACTATTCGTGCGGGCTCACCTTCATAAAGGACTGCGGCTTCTGCGAGCCGACTTATATAAGCCTCGCGAGGAGCAAATCGCCTATCGGCGGTTTTGTGAGCGAAGAGAAACCGATTATCTCACCCGACCCCGCAGGCAGATATACCAATCTCTGCAGCGGCTGTCTCAAGGTCTGCAAAGTCAGCGACGGCTTCATCGGTATTCAGAACGGCATTTATTCGCTTGACGGCGAAAGCCGCTCGGCAATAATGCTGCTCACTTCACGCGACGGCATCTCTTTTGAATTTGCTAAGATGCTGCTCGAGCCCGACCCTGCCATCACCTGGATGGCGCAGTATGTTTACGCGAGCCATCTTGTAAAATACGGCGATGAACTCAGACTCTATTTCAACGCGAGAAACAGGGCCGATATGCTGAGGGGAAGAGAATGCATCGGCTTTGCGCGCGCGAAAATATAAACAATCCGGGGAAAAGAAAATGCTGAAAAGATTTATCGCTTACTACGCGCCGCACAAGAAACTGTTTGCCCTCGATATGGCGGCGTCTCTCGCAATATCCGTGCTGGGTATGGTCTATCCCGTAATCACCAACAAAATGCTCAATGATTTCATACCCGACAGAAACTACCGCTACATTATCATCGCGGGAGTCACGGTGCTTGCGCTCTACTTTGTGAGAATGTATCTGCGCTACTTTGTGCAGTATCAGGGCCATATCATAGGCACATATATGCAGGCGCAAATGAGAAGAGAACTGTTTTCGCATCTCGAAAAACTGCCCTTCTCTTTCTTTGACAACAACGAAACGGGCTCGATTATGACGCGCATGACAAACGATTTGTTTGAGGTGAGCGAACTTGCCCATCACGGGCCCGAAAATCTGCTCACGAGCAGCGTGATGATTGTGCTGAGTTTCACTTATCTGTGCACGCTCAATGTGCCCCGCACGCTTATTATTTTCGCCTGCGTGCCCGTGCTCGCGGTTGTGTCCGTTCACTACAGAAAACTTATGCGCAAAGCCTTCACCGAAAGGCGTCAGAGCAACGCAGTTATAAACGCCGCGCTCGAAAGTTCAATCACGGGCGTGAGGGTTACAAAGGCTTATACCAACGCGGACGAAGAACTCAGAAAATTTGAAATAGGCAACAGGAAATTCATCGACGCCTCAGCCCTCTCATACAAGGCGATGGGTAAATTTCATTCGTCCACCAATTTCGTGACGGATGTGTTCAATGTAATCATCCTTATCGCGGGCGGTATGTTTCTGTATCTGGGCAAAATCAATTTCGGCGAATACTCCGCTTTCATAGTTGCCGTTAACCTCTTTATCTCTCCCGTGCAGACGCTGATATCCTTTATGGAGCAGTGGCAAAACGGTGTGACGGGCTTTCAGCGGTTCATAGAGATAATGGATGAGCCCGAAGAGGAAGACGCGCCCGGAGCGAAAGAAATCGACAGAGTAAAAGGCGACATCTCGCTCAGGAATATCTGCTTTTCATATAACGGAAACGGCAGCCGCGAAATACTTGACGAAATCTCGCTCGACATAAAAGCGGGCGAAAAAGTCGCACTTGTAGGTCCTTCGGGCGGCGGCAAAACCACCATCTGCAATCTTATACCGGATTTTTACAAACTCGGCGAAAAAGACGGCAAGATACTCATTGACGGCGAAGACATAAGAAATATTACTATGGATTCCCTCAGGCGCAATATCGGCATAGTGCAGCAGGATGTATTTCTCTTCGCGGGCACAATACGCGAAAACATCCTTTACGGCTGCAAAAACGCGAGCGATGAGGAAGTTGTGGAAGCGGCAAAGAAAGCGAATATTCACGAATTCGCAATTTCCCTGCCCGACGGCTACGACACGCAGATAGGCGAAAGAGGCGTAAAACTTTCCGGCGGTCAGAAACAGCGCATATCAATAGCGAGAGTATTCCTCAAAAATCCGTCCGTGCTCATACTCGACGAAGCGACAAGCGCGCTCGACAGCAGCACCGAAATACTTATACAGCAGTCGCTTGACAAACTCTGCGAGGGCAGGACCTGCATCGTGGTGGCGCACAGGCTTTCGACCATAAGAAACGCCGACAGAATCTTTGTGATTACAGACGGCAAAGCAGTTGAATCCGGCACTCACGAAGAACTGATGGAATACGGCGGAATATATAAAAACCTCTATGAACTACAATATAAACTGAAATAAATCAAGGAGGGAAAGGTATGGCGGTTTGCCCGAAATGCGGCGAGCATCTCAAAATATCGGACTGGCGGCAGCACTGCCCTCACTGCGGGGTTAACATCGTGGTTTACGACCTGCAGGAGCGGCTTATGCAGCAGGCGGATATAGCGGAGGTGCAGCACTATCATTTTCAGAAAAAGATTGACAGGCTCAAAGCGTCCTTCATAGGCAGTAAACTTGCGGTGGTCAGGATTATCACCTCGTTTATTCCCGTTTTCGCCCTGTTTCTGCCCGTGATAAACGCCGCGCTCAATCCCCGCTTCTCATCTTACAGCGGCAACATCTCATTTATCACGGCTTATAACAACATCGACGTTGTGACGCAGGACGGCTTTCTCGGCAGTGACAGGCTCCTGCTCGTGAGCATCGCTCTGCTGCTGCTTTCAATCGCGCTGTGGCTTATTCACTTTTTACTGCTTATGCTCGCCTGCTCAAAGCGGGCAAAGGGCAGAGCGATAATCGTGAATGCTCTTATCCTGCTCACCTCTTTCGGCTCGTTTTTCGTTTTTATTGCCGATAAGTCGGACGCTGTGCTCAGCGGCAAGCCCGCGATCGGGTTTTACCTTTACCTTGCTCTGCAGCTTATCAATGTGATTATCGATTTCATTGTGCTTAAACAGGGCATACCCGTTCATCACAAGCAGTGCTATGTGGGCGGCATACCGATAGAAGAATATTTTGAACTGCAAAAGACGATGAGCCCCGAAGAAATAAGGGCAGAGCAGTATAAACGCCTGCAGGCGATTCAGGACGAAAAAGAAAAAGAAATCGCGAAAGCAAACGAGGCGCAGGCACAGGAAAAAGAAAAAGAAGACGATAAAGAAAGCGAAAGCGAGGTGCAGGATAATGGCTGATGAAATCAACAGAGAATCCGAATCTCTCAATATGAATCAGGCGTATATGAACCGCCTTTTCTGCACCACCAAAGAGCGCATCGCCTATATCGGCACAAAGGCACTGGGCGAACTGAAACTCGATAAATTCGATGTCGGCTCGGATATCTGGCTTTACAAAATTCTCGGCGTTGAGCCCAAAGGATACGCCAAGGCGACAGCCGCTCTTGCCGTTTACGATATGGTAAACGACCCCGTCTCAGCCGCCATCATAGATAATATGCGCACACGCTGGGGCAAGTTTAAGCCGTTTCAGTATCTCTCTCTCATACCGAGCATAATCTCGGGCCTTTACACCTGCTTCCTGCCGCTGATTGCCACCTACTTCGGGCTGAGCACGGGGCAGAAACTGATAGCCTATATGGTGCTTCAGTATTTCAACGAAACCATAGGCGCGTTTTTCGGGGGCGGCGGATATATCGAAAATGTGTTTACGCCCAATCCCAATGAACGAACGAGCCTGCTCGTTTCGTCAAATTTCGTTTCGAGTTTTATCACCAAACTGCCCGGTCAGATTATGGGTGTGCTCTATGACCTGATAGCAAACGGCAAAATGAAAGCCAGCATCACGAAAATCTTTGTGATATTCAAAACCATCATATGGATTATCGCTCTGATACCAAACATCTTCTGGATTTTTGTCAGCAAAGAGAGAGTACCGCAGAGCGAAAAACCGCCTCACCCGTTAAAAGGCATACTCTCCGTATTCCGCAACAGACCTCTGCTCATCTACACGCTCACGGGCCTTATCGGCGGCATAGACATAGGCTCGGGCGAAGACCTTTACTACAACGACGTGCTGCGCTTCAATATGCTGCCTACCGTTGCCGGCATACCGGGAATGCCAGTTTCATACGCTTCATACGCCCTCGCCCCGAAATTCAGGGAGAGATTTTCAACCAAGATGCTCTGGTATTTTTCAAGCGGCTCAATCTTCGTCAGCGAAGCGCTCTTCTTCCTGACGGGTCTTATAGGCGGCAAAGAAAAGGGCTTTTATCAGAAGAAACTGCCTATGTCAATCGCCTTCGGCGCGGGCAATATACTCGAAATGGTCTTCTACGCCACAAAGGGTATAGTCGGCAAAGAGATTGAGTTTGAAGTGCTCGACTACTGCGAGTGGAAAAATGATTTCCGCGTGGAAGCAACCATAAAACTTATGAGCAACTACTTCACCAAGATTAAAGACGCGATTTTAAGAATCGTAAACGCGCATCTGCTTCAGGACTGGGCAAACTACGAAATAGGCGAAACAGCCATACAGACTCAGGAAACAAAATGGCGCCTTTTCCTCATAGCGTTCGGCCCTCACCTCATTTTTGACTTCCTCGCTCTGCTCCCGATGATCTTCTATAATATCGATAAAGACACCAGAGAGCGCATGTACCTCGACCTCGAAAAAGCAAGGTCAAAGAGAGCGCTTATGGAAAAAATGATGGCAGACGAAAAAGACGCGTAAAAAGTGTAAAATCAAGGACTGCGAGCGTTAAACTCGCAGTCCCTTTTTGTGTTAAATTGTTTTTTTACGGATTTGCGGGGCCTATCGCAGGCCCATCGCCGCCGTTGCCGCCGCCGTTACCGCTGGTCTGACTGCCGAAATAAAGTTCGGCGTACTTCGAGTAGTTGCACAGCGCTTTGCAGACGTTGATAAGAGCGTCTGAGAAAGTGCCCTCGGGAGCGGTAAGCACCTGATATGCGTAGCTGAGCGCGCAGCCGGACCAGGTGTTCACGTTATTTGACATGCTGCCGTCATACACGCGCACGGTGTATGTGGTGCTCAGGTTGGGCGAAGCGATATCGGTGAGTTCAACATACCATTTGCCGTTTTTCTCTACCGGTGTAAGCTGTGCACCTGTTTCGCCGTATTTATCGCCGTAAGCCCTGAAGATATAACCGTCAATGCTCTTGCCTTCGGGCAGGGTGAAATAATACCTGATTGAAGTCTTTGTGAGAAGCACGAGGCTCATACCCACATAGTCAACACCGCCGTTGTTTTCGAGAGTGAGCGGGCAGGTTCCTGCGGTTGCGTTATCAAGGGTGTCGGTATAAGCGGTGATAACGGCAGGGGTAAAATCGCCCTGCGGGTCAAAGAGTTCGTGAGCGCGGTAACCGTATTCGGCAAGCGCGCCGCACACTTTGACAAGGTCCGCGTTATCTGCATAATCCTGAACTGTCTGCTCAAGGAATTCGTTAACGGTCATCTCTCCGCATACGATAAAGCCGGTGCCTGTGTTGACGGCAACGGTTATCTCCTTGGAAATATCCGCCGCGGGGACCGAGCAGGTGAATTTGTAAAGAGTTTCGCCGTTAAGGCCCTGAATGTTTTCAGCGGAATTTAGTGAGATGGCAGAGGTGGAGGTTTTATCATCATAAGTGAATCTTGCGTAGGTGTCGGCATTTGCGCCCGGAACATCAATATATACATTGAAGCCGATGTCGCCGCCGAGAGTGAAGTTCACCGCTCCTATCTGAATACTGCCGTCGGGGAAATGAAGATCGGCGTTTGAAAGATTATCGTTGCCGGTTTCAATATTTATCGCGCTCCACTGAGCGGGAGTGCCGCTGAAATAAACATCGGTAATGCCGCCGCAGGTGTCAAAAGCGTAAGCGCCGATTTCGCCGATACTTGCGGGCAGAGTGATTGTTTTGAGGTTTCCGTAATGCTGAAACGCGTAATCTTTGATTGCGGTCACGGTGGCGGGCACTTCATAATCATCTTTGCCCGCGTAGTAACCGTAAAGGCAGTAAATAAGTTCTTCGGGGCTGCCTGCGGCATCTTTTGAGTAAAGCACTCCGTCATTAACGGTAAAATTGCTGTTGTTTTCAGACAGGACTATACTCCACAGAGTGGTGCAGCCGGCAAAGGCTCCGTCGCCGATCGATTCAACGCTGTCGGGTATGGTTAAAGAGCGCAGATATGCGTTATTGAAGAAAGCATAATCGCCTATCGCGGTCACGCCGTCCGGTATTGAATAACTGTAATCCTGCCTTTGCTGGGGATAACAGATCAGTTTTTCGGGGTTGCCGTTTCCGTCACGGGTAAATAAAACCCAGTCTTCGGCAATGAAGGAACTGTTTCCGTCTTCAACATAAAGCCCGGAAAGATTGGGTAAGCCCTTGAAGGCGCTGTCCGCAATATATGTGACGGTTGAAGGGATTGTAACCGTTGAGGCGTTAAGATTTCCTTTGAGCGATTCGCCGCCCGAAACAAACAGCACCGCCGTAGAGGGAAACGCGTTTGTCAGAGTGCAATCCGGCACAAAGGCAGTGGTTAAATTTGTATAGGAAGCGAAAGCGCCCTGCGCTATTGAAGATACATTTCTTGAAAGAATCTGTGAGGGGATTTCTATTGCTGTGTCATCTGTTTTGCCGTAAGCCCCTATTATCTCAATTCTACCACCGGTTACACCGTATGTTATCATTCTTCCATGTGAATTGGACACCCTGGCATATTCCGTATCATAATCCGAAATATCGGCGGAATACGGCACATAAAATGTTTCTAAACTATTGCATGCGTTAAAAGCAAAGTCTCCGATATTCTGAGTGCTTTCAACGCTCGGAGGGATAACAACGGACTGCAAACTGTCGCATCTGAAAAACGCAGATTCTCCTATTGACTCAAGGCCCGAAGGCAGAGTGATTGAGGTTAAAGAGAAGCAACTGAGAAATGCCTTATAACCTATTGTCTCAACGGTGTCGGGCAAAGTAACGGATTCGAGGCTAATACATTCGGCGAATGTTTCATCTACTATTGCGGTAACGCCCGAAGGAATGTTAACAGATAATAATGATTCGCAGCCCGAAAACGCCGAATGGCCTATCTCAGTGACAGTTGAGGGGATATTAATGTACGTCATATTCGTACAATTCATAAAAGCGCCGTCACCTATGGAAACAATATTGCAGTCAAAGGAGACGCCCGTGATTGTGTCGCAGTTTTTAAATGCCGCTCCTGCTATCGCGATAACAGGAATACCGTTGACCATATCGGGAACGGTGATGTTGCCGCCCGCGCCGTTATACTTGGTGA
This sequence comes from Clostridiaceae bacterium, assembly GCA_016280595.1. GTDB lineage: Bacteria > Bacillota > Clostridia > Oscillospirales > Acutalibacteraceae > CAG-177. Next base: position 36,092 of record JAEEHB010000018.1, read on the forward strand.
TGGTGGCGGTATTGTCGTAATTGTAATCATACTCATAAGCGCCGTAAACTTCCGCCGAGGCCCTGAGGGTGAAGGAATCAAGCACCTCCGGAATGCCTGCGCCGCCTGCGGCAACCGAGCCGAGCAGGAGCAGAAGGCAGAGCGAAACGGAAATGAGTTTTTTGAAATTTGCTTTCATTTTTATACCTCCGTATTTCGTATTTTATCTATGCGAAAAAATATTTTTCGATAAGCAGGAATTCAACCGCCTGTCACGGATGTCAGGCAAAATAGACAGCGGCATACTTGCCGTAGTTATAAAGCGCTTTGCAGGCGTTTATAAGCGCGGAGCCGAAAGTGCCTTCGGGAGCGCCGAGCACCTGATTCACATAGCTGAACGCACTGCCCGTCCAGGTGTTCACGGCATTTTCGCCCTCATACACACTGACTGTGTAATTTGTTCCGAGTTCAGCCGAAGGAATATCGCTGATTTCAACATACCAGCGTGAGCCCTTCTGCACCGGAGTAAGCGCCGCGCCGTCATCGCCGAGGCCGGGTCCGGCGGCGGTGAATGAATAATCTTCAATGCTCTTGCCCTTGGGCAGGGTGAAATAAAACCTGATTGCCGTCTTGGTGCGAAGCACGAGGCTCATGCCGGCATATTTAACTCCGCCGTTGTTTTCAAGAGTGAGCGGATTGTTTGCCGCCGATGCGGCAGTAACCGAATCAATGCTGTCCTGATAAGATCTGATGGTTGCGCTGTCAAAATCCTCCTGCGGCTCAAACAGCTCGTGAGCATACCTGCCGTAATCGGCAAGCGCGCCTATAAGATTCATAAGATCGGCATCATTGCTGTATTGCGAATCATACTGTAAATACTCAAGGCAGTTGTTTACCGAAAGTTCACCGGCAAATTTGTATCCGCTTCCGGTAACCACCGTAACGCTGATCGTCTTTGAAACATCCGCGGCAGGAACGGTACAGGTGAATCTGTAAAAAATTCCCTCTTCCCCGCCGTCAATATTTTTTTCAGAGTCAAGGTTTATCGGGGCGTTAATTGTTTTACCGTCATAAGAAAACTTTGTGTAGGTCTGTTCATCGGCATCAGGTATTTTGAAATAGAGGTTAACGCCGATGTCTCCGCCGAGAGTGAAATTCACCGCGCGGATTTCAATGCTGTCATCAGCGAAACGCAGGGCGTTGAACAGGGCATCGTTTCCGTGCTGACTTACATTAACGGCGTTCCACTGCTCACGGGTGCCCTCATAAAAGGCCTCCGACAGAGAATCACAATCCACAAAGGCATATGAATCTATTCCGGTAACACTTGCAGGGATATTGATGCTGCCGAGTCCGGAGCAGGCATAAAATACACCTCCGCCAATCGTTTCAAGCCCCGAGGGTAAAACTGCTTGCGTAATATTTCTTCTGTATTCAAAAACATTATCCGCAATACAGACGGTGTTATTTTTCAGCGTTACTTTGCCCTCAATATCCGGCACCGCAACAACAGCGTATGATACATTTCGTGATGAAATATAAAAAACACCGTTTTCCGCATTGGAAGCGTCATTGCAATATCCGCAGTTTTTAAACGCGTTTGGACCGATGCGTCTGATACTGTCACTGTTGACGGCTATAACATTCAGCGATTCGCAGTTGTTGAAAGCCTCAACTCCTATTTCGGTTACGCCGGCCGGAATGGTGATGCTGAGCAGTGATGTGTTTTGAAAAGCGTAATCGCCGATTGATGTGACCGTGTCGGGAATGCCGAAAGCGGTCATCGACGCATAACTATTGAACGCACTCTCAGCAATAGAGGTAATCTCCACTCCGGAGGGAGTAACAGAAAGGTTTGTGCCCTTCATAAGCGTTTTTGTCTCGGTGTCAATCAGGCAGTTTTCCACCGCCTTATACTTAGCGTTACCCTCGGCAACGGTAATATATTTCAGAGATGTGCATCTGTCAAGTGCAGATCGGTCAATTGACACGGCAGTTGAAGGGAACGATACTCTTTCAAGAGAATTGCAAGCTTTGAAGGCACCCTCAGCAATCTCTGTCACGCCCTCGGGGACGGCAACCTCCTTGAGAGATTGACAATGATAAAATGACCTATATCCAATAGTTTTAAGGGTTGACGGAAGAATTACTCCTGTGATGCCGCCGCAGTAATCGAAAGAATATTGACGCAAAGAGGTAACGGTATAAGAGTAAATCTCAGACGGAACCTCCGGAACACCGGTCACGGATTTGTCGCAGTCTGTTATTTCGGCTGTTGAGTCGGTTTCGTTTACGGTGAAAGTAAAAGGAGCGTAATAATATTTTATGGCTGACTGATTAAACGAATCGTTACCCGTGCTGTCAACCGCCAGAGCGCCGGGACGCCCGTAATAATAAATATCCGATAATCTGCAGCCGTCAAATGCGTTTGCTCCGACAGAGACAACGCTTGCCGGGATGAAAAGCTTATCGATATAATTCACGCCGCTGAACGCGCCGGCTCCGATTTCCTTTACCGGCAGGCCTTCGGCCTCCTCCGGGATGGTGATGGATTCGCTCTCACCGGTATAAGCCGTGACAACAGCGTAATCCTCTTCATAACTGAAGGTGAAATCTTCACTGTCGTTTTCTGCCGAGGCCTTGAGGGTGAAAGAATCAAGCGCCTCAGAAATGCCCGCGCCGCCTGCGGCAACCGAGCCGAGCAGGAGCAGAAGGCAGAGCGAAACGGAAATGAGTTTTCTGAGATTTGCTTTCATTTTTTATACCTCCGTAATTTGCGAATTTCATTTATGAGAAAATATGTTTTTTGATAAGTGCGCGGCCTTTTTGAGGGCGATTCTCACCGGGAAAAGCCGGGTGCAGAAAGCGCTGTAAAGCCGGTAGGGCGCGTCTTTTACGCTGTAGGTTTTGCCGCCGCGCGTAAACGAGGTCATCACCCCGAGTATGTTTTCCTCCTTCACGCCGTATTCCCGCTTTGTGAGATTATCGCCGAGCAGGATATAGCCGTTTTCGTCTTTGCCGACTATCCTGTGAAGCACAAGTGCGCCGGAAGCCCTGCGGTAAAGCACCACATCGCCGGGGCTGTAAGGCGGCGGAAGATTTTCAACGGTGAAAACATCTTTACCCTGCCTGAGCAGAGGTTTCATACTCGTGCCGGTGTTTGAGTAAGTGACGCTGCCGTTTTCATTGAGATACGCCTCAATATCGGTGAGTTTATTCATCGAGGGCACCTGTTTCTCTCAGGGCGGCAAGCACACTGTCAACATCTTTTTCTATTGTTTCGCGCGGCGCGTCAAAGCGCTCAAGCATAGCGTCAATAAGCGCCTCGCGGGTAATCTCGCTTTTAAGCAGGGAAATTATCGCGCCGAAGGTGGCGTTGCCCTTGATAAGCCCGGCGAAATCCGAGCCGCCCGCAGGCACAAGCAGGGATTCATCAGCCGTATTGTATGAGATAAAGTTGCTTTTGATTTTCATTTTATTATCCTCTCAGTGTTTCATATGCAAGCCGCGCGGCATCAATATCGGGCGTGCACGACAGGCGGTAAAGCATAACCGAAGACGCGAGCGAATCAACCAGAGCCAGAGTGCGCTCAAGGGCGGCACTGTCAGCCGGGCGGTAAGTCTGCTGAATGAGCATGGGCAGCGCCTCGCTTTTGGTAACGGGCACAATGCGGTTTTCATCCGCTCTTTCCAGGATACAGACTGCCCTCACGGGAGCCGAAATATTCGCGCTCAGGTGATGCTTGCCGTCCCACGGGGTGCCGTAAGCGGTGACTCTGCCGTTTTCAATATGAATAAGAGGTTTATCGTCGTTGATGATAACCGCCTCGTCGCCGAGCAGCTGCTTCCACAGTGCGGCGTGAGTGGATTTGCCCGTGCCGCTTTTCGCCGTGAAGAGATAAGCCTCGCCGTCAACGGCAAGAGCCGAAGAGTGAAACAGCACCGTGCCGTAATAGGGCATCTTCTCACAGATTTTGCGGTAAACGGCAAACTGCTCAAAAAAGGAATCGGGATGGTCGGTGAAAGTTATGCCCTCAAGCGCCGCCTCGCGCTGTGCTTTCGCGCGCTCGAATTCGATATCTGCGGGCGAAACCTCAGCCGCAAAATCGGGATTTCCGCCGCAGCGGTAAGGCGCGCACATATCGTGAATATCCTGATACAGCCCGGTGATTTCTATTATTTTTTCGGCAAAGGCGTAAGTATCCGTCATATAAGAAAAACCTCAACAGTATTTCAGTTTATTATATAACTTTATATATAAGATTGTCAAATAGAAATAGTATTAATAGGGAAATAATAATATAGGGGTAAGAAGTACTGTCATTCCGGACCTGTCGGGGAATCTGCACATAGATCCTTCTACTCGCTCCGCAACCCCTCAGAAACATAGTCGCCCTGCTCACCGGTTCGTTTCGCAGTTCTCCTTGTTTCTTCATCTCAGCGTAACGCCTTTATCTGCCACACGCAGCGGCGTTACGCTTCGACCCAGGATGACAGAGTGTTATTGGTCAGCACTCATCCCGTAGGGGCGCGCACTATAAAACAACAAACTGTCATTCCGAGCCTGTCGAGGAATCTAAGCGTAGATCCTTCGACTCGCTCCGCTCGTTCAGGATGACAGTAGGGCACATACCACCCGTAATGCCCTGCCAAAGCGTGAATAACTGCGTGAATAACTTGTGAATAACTGCGATTTTCGGGCTTAAACCCTCATTTTGTGAGGTTCAAGAACATCATTTTTTGCGGTTCAAGACCGTTAATTTTTGAGGTTCCGGAACATTAATTTTTGCGGTTCCAGACCCGCAAATTATGAGGGGAATTAATACTGAAAGAATAATACTGAAATATCAATACTGAATGAGTAATACTGAATTAGATTATTATTATAATATCGCCCGGAGTGAAAAAACGGATAAACCGTTTTTCGTTTTTACGGCTTGCGCCGTAATGGGGGTTAGGGGTTAGGTCAATCAGGAGTCAGGTGAATGCTCCGCATATTCTGTGTTGGAAGTAAACCCCCTTCACCCTAAGGCTGAAACAGGGGGTTTTGTCACCCCGTTTGCGGTGACAAATCGGGAATTTAACGAAAAAAGTGACAAAAGATATAGTTTTGTAACGTGGATTTTAATATGCAGGGCACGGATACATCCGTGCCGTTTATATCCGGCAAGCATATATGCTTGCCCTGCAATTCCGCGCCTGCGGCACGGACGGAACGCCGGAACGGCGCTCCCTACAATGCTCCGCATATCCTGTGTTGCGGGCGGATGGTATCCGGTCTCACCTGTCGGTTCGGTCGGTGCTTTCGCTACGCGAAGGTGTCCACCGGACACCCGCACCCCTACGGGTAGGCATTTACAAAAAAAACAAGTATTAATCTTGGTAACTCAAAGGCACTCAGGGAGGGAGCAGAAAAGGATGAAAACGGCGATTATTTCGGCCGACGACAGTATCGGGATACGGCAAGGCCGAAAGAACGCCGAGAAAAGACAAAACAATTATTCCTTATAAAAACCATATCAAACAAAGAAAAGAAGTGCGAGCCTGAAACTCGCACTTCCGTTAAACTCTTGTCTTTTCGGTTTTCGCCTTTTATGCCCCGAGCGGATCTCTGACTGAAGAATAGTTGACTGAGATTGTCTTTTTGAGCAGTTTCCAGTCATAACTCGGCAGCCAGTGGTCGCCGCTCTCAACCGACGCCTTGAAGTCTTCTTCGCTTCTCTCAACGTTCATCACGCTCACGCCTTTAAGTTCGCCGTCCTCTTTATAGACGGTGTCCCAGAACGCGTGGTGGCCGATATATTCAACGCTCGCGGGGATGAACATATAATCGAGCCCCTGGTTGTAGGCAAAGGCGTCCGAGCCGATGTATCTGAGGGTATCGGGAAGGGAGTTATACTCCCCTTTCGCGCCGTAGGTGATGATGTGCGCGAGATCCCAGCACTTGAAGAACGCCATTGTTTCAACAGTTTCAAGCCCTTCGGGGAAATAGACGGTCACGAGGTTTGCGTAGTTGAAGGCGAGTTCGCCGATTTTCACTACCGTTTCGGGAATTTTGTAGGTCTGCACGGACTCGATATATTTCTCATCGTAGTCTTCGCTGTCTTTCCAGAGTTCCTCTTTGTATCCCGCCTTTTCCCTGAGATAGAAATCGTGGTCTATCGGGTAGCAGATGACCTCGGTCATATCTTTATTGTAGAGCACGCCGTCAACATCGCAGTAGTTTTCGTTTTCTTTGTCAACGTAAATATTCTGCAGATTCCACACGCTGTAAAACGACTTGCCGTCAATCTTTTCAACGGTTTTGCCGATTGTGATGCTTGTGAGTTTGTCATCGCAGTTGAAGGCGTATTCGCGGATTTCGGTGATGGGCTTCGAGGTGTCGCCCTCGGCGTAATCAACGGTGATTTCGGTTATGTCGCCGGGGTTTGAGAATTTGGAAAACTGCCAGCCGTTTTCGAGCTGCTCGAAGTTATAAGTGTCGCTGTGCACGGCGCGCACGGAGAAAAAGATTGAGAGCGCAATCGCGATAACGAGCACGATGACCACAATCACCTTTTTCTTTACCGCGTCTTCAACGGGTTTGCCGATTACGGGCGCCTTCATACCCTCTATCTGATAGGTCCATTCCTCGCCCGCGGGGATATCGAGTTTTATGTTTTCGTATACGGTGTTGTCCGTCTTCGGTTTCCTGCTCATACCGTTACCTCACTTTCCGCGGTTTCGGGGGCTTCGGGCAAGGCGTCTTCCTCCGGCGCGCTATCGCCGTGAGAGCCGTCAAGGCTGCCGCCTGTTGCCGCTTCACGGGCTTTGAGCACCTCCATAACCTTTGCCTGCTTTTCGTCATCATAATCCCAGAAGATATAGGGAATGGTCATAAGCACATAGCCGATGATATCGATGATTATGGGCACAACGATAATCTTGATACGCGAGGAATCAACAAAGAGCACATCCCAGTTGCTGTTGAAGCCGTATCTGAGAAGCATAAGCGGGATAATCAGGCCCACAAACGAAGTGATGGGGCCCGTAAACCAGCCGAATACGCCCGAGAAGTTTTCGAGGCGCTCGCCGGAGAGATACATCTGATAGTCGTTGATACGTATATCCATATCGTGCCCGGCGGTAACGGGAATGGTCTTTGTCATCTCCATAAAGATGAGGGTGATTACGCAGACCGTGCCGCAGAGGTTTACTCTGTCTCCGAGGAACAGAAGGGCGAGCACGATTACGCCGTTGCCGATTGCCCTTGACAGCTGGTAGAAAATCATCAGCTGCTTGTAGGAAAAGCGTTTGAGGAAGTAGGGCGCGAAGAAATCGGGCGGCGTGCCCGCAAAGGAAACCAGCGCCACGAGCAGGCTGTAAATAAGTCCGCTCAGACGGAAGGTGTAAAGATAAAGGATGGTGGCGAAGGGCAGCATACCGTTTCCGAGCGAGTCAATAAGGCCGACAACGGTGTTTACCCATTTGTATTTATTGCGCATTACGCCGAACATACCGTCCCAGAAACTGATGTTCACCTTTTTCTCAATAGGCGGCTGGGGAATACGCTCCTTGATTCTGCCGGCAAAGAGCATGGTGACTATAACGCAGAATACGAAGAAGCCGGGTATGATGTATTTGAAAAGGTTTATATCAGCCCACTCGTAGCGGAGCATACCGATAAACACCGGCATAACAATCGCGACGATTGAGTTGAGGAAGTGCGAAAGTTTGATGGGTATGGTGCGCACCCAGATGCGCTCGCGCACATTGGGGCTGATATTCTGCGCGCACATTTCAAGCGAATTATCAAACGGGAAGAGGTTGTAGATGGCAAACATAAGGTTTGCGACCCACACTCTGGTGATAACATCGGGGATATTGTAAAACGGGAGCCAGCCGATGGCGATAACGGCGATGCTCTTGGGAATAGCGTTGCAGTAAAGACCGTATTTGTATCTGCCGTATTTTGGCACGAGTTTCTTGCGCCAGAAAATATTTCTCGCGCCGAACCAGCCGTTCCACAGGATATGCGTGCCCAGAATCTTGAACGCGGAGGCGCAGTTGATGCCCTCGAGCGAGTTCATATAAGTGACAAATCTGCTGCCCGGGTTAAACAGACGCGAAGGATCAGTCACAATCAGGGCGATGCCTGCCACGATAAGGAGCATATAGACGAAGTAAAACTTGCGCTCGGTCTTCTTTTTCATGAAACCGAGATTGTCCGCAATATACCAGGTCATCATGGTCCAGATGTAGTTGAGCGGCATATTGATAATGTTGATCACGGAGAAAGTGAGGTAGGGCAGCTTGTAGTGATACATCATCAGGTAGCAGGATGCCGCAAAAACGATGTATTCGAGAGTCTTGTTGCCCGAATAGTTGAAGCCTACCGCAAGGAAGATATCTTTATATTCCCTGTAGGGAACATACTTTCCTTCGGCGGGAGTCTTCCAGTGGTCCTTCACTTCGTGAACGAAGCCGCTGACTTTTTTGCCGATATCAGCCATATTCAACCTCCTCGGAGATGGTATAAAAATATATTATCATAATAAAAGCATTTGTTCAAGGGGTGAAACATTCCGGGCGGGAACAAAATAAAAGAGAGCGGAATTTTCGTTCCGCTCCCGTAATGATTATGGCTCTCACCCTATCTTGAAATAAACCTTCATTCCGAAGAATTTGCATACATTATAGAAGAGAGTGTGAATAAACGATATGATTCTGCCCTTGAGGTCGGTGCCGTGAACGAGGCCGTCCAGCGGGCAGGCGTTTTCGGGGATATCCGGGTTATCGGGATCATCGGGATTGTCCGGATTGTCGGGGTCGTCAATGACATCGGGCGTAACGGCGGTATAGACCGCGTTTACCGTAATGCCGTCCTTGAGGAGGGTGAAGTCCTCCCACTTTCCGGTATAACCTTCCTTGTGAGGCACATCGGGTGTGGTGATGCTCTGAGTTTCAATGGTATAGGGAACTTCACCGACCTTCTCGCCGTCGGCAAGAAATACCGCCGTGTAAACGGTGCGGATCTCTGCGAGTTTGTCCGCGAGAGCGGAGATTATTCCGTTTGCCGAAGCGCAGTTTTCCTCATATGATTTATCTTTATCATATTCGAGCGCGTCAAGCTGAGCCTGAGCATCCGCAATCGCCTGCGCGCAAAGCTGACCGTCGGTTTCAAGCGCAAGCGCGGCGGCCTCCTGCTTTTTGCCGTTTACATATTGATTAAACGCCATTTTCCTTGCCGTATTCATAGAGCCCTCAAACACACGGTGATAAGTTCCCTCGTAAGTTTGCGAGCCGAGAGTAACCCTGGCAAAATAATCGATATATGCATCGCTTTCAAGAGTCACGGCGTGGGGTTTGTACCAGGCATAGTCCGCTGCGCCGCTCTTTTCGGCACTGCAAACCGGGCAGGTTGTTGAATATACAGGATTCTCCGGGTCGGTCCAGTCCCAGGAGGGTTCATTCCAGGTATGAGGAGCAATTACAGCCTCACCGCAGCTCTGGCACACGGCTTTATGATTGTCTTCATCATAATTTGTAAAAGTGCCGGGAATATGGGCATCGGTTCCGCAGGAGACAACTGTGTCATCTTTGAGTGTGCTGAGTCTCATTGCCGGGCAGACTCCGAAGCAGGAGTAGTTTGCCGAATCGCCCGTGGTAGACCCGCCGGCATCGGAAACGGGATACGGATATTCGGAACGAACTGTGGGAGTCCTTGTCCAGCGCCAGCAGCCACCTTTGTCAGGGTAATTGTGAAGGCCCTGGCACTCGGCGTATGCTGTGCCTTCGGGCACGGAAATCACGGAAGCATACCCGGTGTTTTCATCTTTGGAAAGCAGGAAAATACAGCCGAGAGACGCATCGGGGGCAATATTCGCCTTCTGATCCTCTGTAAACGCGGTGTTATAAAAATCCGAGTTGAGCCAGGTCTTTATGCTGCTTGTATTATAATCGTTGGCAAAATTCTCACAGGCGCTGTCGCCGTATGCTTCAGGCCCTGAATGCACAAGATAATTGTTGAAAGCCTGAGCGTCAATGTGTTTCGCGCTGACAACAAAACCGGTATCGGGGTCAAGGACTTTCCACACGATGGGCTCGTATTTGAAATAATATACGGTGTTAAGTTCGTAGCCGTTATCATAAACATAGGAATCCTCGGCAAATGTACCGAAGCCGGTTATATACGGACGGTAGGCGGAGAAACGCACGGCGCGGTATTTGACGCCGTCGAGAACAAAATCGGCATATTCGGCAAAATCGCCTGCGCTCATATTGCCGTCATAATACCGTCCCGTGCCGCTGTAATAGCCGTAGCTCTTCCAGGTCGCGTTTTCCGCGGCAGAAGCGAGAGCATCCGTCGCTTCAACTCTGCTCTGAGGATAGGTGCCGTATTGAATGGTATCCCCTGCGGAGTAAGAGCCGCCCTCTTCAGCCAGGGCGACATAGCCGCCGGCAGCGAGTGCGCCCGTAAGCATCAGCAGAGCAAGCAGGATTGATAAACTCTTTTTAAAGATTTTCATAATCATTCCTCCGTCTTTTTCACTGAAAAATATTGTAACATATTTACATATGCGATTACAATATTTTTATACAAAAAAACAGCCGCTCATTCTTGAAAATGAGCGGCACAGTTATGTGAGTTATCAGCCGAAGATTGCGAGAATCTTTGCAAACAGGCGGATGAAAATCATGGCGATGGGGTTCTTGTCGGCGTGGGAGGAATTGATGATGCTGCCGGAAAGGCCGCTGACATCAACATTCCACTCGGCTGTCTTGCTCAGGAAATCGTAGGAGTAAACGGGTGTGCCGTTTTTGACAGCGAATTTTTCGCTCTTGAAGATTGCGTCGGATGAAGAAGTGTCCGCCTCTTTGAGAGCGTAGCCTTTTGCCTCGAGTTCGGTGATGCAGATATCCTTTGCCGCGGCGGGAACGATAACCTTGTTTGCGCTGTAACTGTAATTGTCATAAACGCCCAGAGCATTTACGCCGATTGTGTAGTTTACGCCGTTATACTTGAAGGTCACGGTGTAGTAATCGAGCATATTCTGCGTGGACTTGTTGTAATTGAAATCCTGAAGTTTGCTCTCGTCATAGCCCATATAGGAAGCGACATTGCTCTTGAGGGTAGATTCGTTTACAAGGCCGATTGCGCTTGCGCCTATAACCGCCGAAAGAGCGAAGAGAAGCGCAAAGAAAACTGATAATGTTTTTTTCATAGTATTTTCTCCTTTGAGTAAATATTTTTGCAGAGTTATTATACAACAATTCCGCCGCAAAATCATACAGGCAAAACCGGAGGATTGTGTATAAAAAAGAGTGCTGCCCACCGAATTAACGATGTGGAGCGGCCCGTAGGTTACGCTCTGGAAACAGCACTCCGGGAAACAGAGCCGAAAGGGCGGGACTGACCTTAAAAGGCACAGACTTTTCGCCAGCGGATTATTTCCATCTGTATTATACACATTTTCTGTATAAAAGTCAAATAAAAGACAGAAGCACCGGTTAGTAGGGTAAGTCAAAAGACTCCCATCTAGTCTCACAATGCTTCTGTCAAAAAAAGGATAACAAATGGTAAAAGATTTGTCAATAAAAAACCGTTGCTTTAAGGTTTAATCCGTTCACAGATTGTCAACCGTAAAACCTCTTTTCAGGGTGTTGACAGACGCTCCTTCAACATATTTCACGGTAATCTCGGTGAGCGTGGCCTTTACTTTCGGGATATCCCCGCCGAACTTTATTTTTACCGATTTCCCGGGAAGGATAACTGTTGACTGAACCGCGTCGAATTTTATATCAAGGCCCGAGGCGGTTACCGACATAATCTTTACCGGCGAAACATTGTTCAGATTTTTTATAATCAGGCAACTGTCATCCGAAGAAACGAAACCGGTCTTTGATTTGTCAAAGCCGAAACTTATACCCATATTCACATTGTCCGAAAAGCCGAACTGCGGATATGCGGAGTCTGAATAAACGTCTTTTATATCGTCTGTCAGCAGAAGTTTTTCAATGAGAGTCATTGTGTAGTCCTGATTGGGATAGGCTCCGTGAAACGCCCCTTCAACAAACCAGGTGTTTTCGGGGAGAAACGCAGTCGACGCGTCAATATTCATAGCGGGTGAAACGTGATTGTGTTTCTTATTGCCGCACACGGTGCCTTTCGCCTTATAACCGTCGCTGAAATGCTCGCCGTATTTTGAGCAGTATGCGCCGGTGGAATATTTTACGGGAAGAAGAACATCCGTGTTGTCGTCCCCTCCCAGGCACTCCTGAATACCGCTACCGCCGATTATTGAAACATCAATTCCCCGAGACTGACATTTTTTAAATATGCTTCTCAGTTTCGGCATCATATCATAATGGATAATGTCATTTGCCTTTATAATCGGCGCGCTTTCAACCGGATCGAGAAATTCCTTTTTGAGCAGTTCATAATACTCGTTTGAGCAAAGCGAATACATACTTCCCCAGTAGCGCCACATACTGCTGAGTTCTTCAAGTCCGCCGTCCGCGAACTCATTGATATAATGGAAAAGGTCTTTTATGCACAGTTTTTCAATCTCTGTGGGACTTTCGAGAAGGTTTTCCACAAATGTAAGGATATCGTCAAGGGGCACATCGGTATCGGCTTCGAGAATATGCTTTATGGCATCCGTTCCGGCAAGGGCGGGGTAAATCATAACCGCTTTTTCCACATCGCGGTATTCGTGATACCTGTAAAAGTATGCGGCAATTATCTGACCGCCGTAACTGTGCGAGCAGAGCCTTACCTTCTTGGAGCCTGTATATTCCTTTACGGCTTTGATAAATGACCTTAACTGTGAGGAAAGTTCAAGGCTGTCCAGCTGACTGTTGTAGCAAAATACGAAAGTTCTGTCCGGGTCGGTTTTTGAAGCAACATCTTTGGCAATATCAACCATGGCAAGATATTTGCCGTTTTTGTGCTTTGTAAGACAGCCCACATTGCACTTTGCGGGATCCTGCGGAAAAGATTCGACTCCGTAAGGGGAACTTCCGTCGGGGTTGCAGGTAAGTTTATGAAGAACTTCCTCTGCGTCCTTTCCGAGCCTTGCTCCGAGGCTGTCAAAATTACCGAAAAGCAGGCCTGCGATGAGAGTAGTCAGAGCAGGAGAATCCGAAGCAAGTTTTCCGGCAACGGTCGGTACGGTGAAAGGCCAAAGCTGTTCCTCACCTTTTTCATCAACATTTATTCCCAAAACTGTTTCAATAAATCCGGGCACAAAAATAACCGGCGTGTCGTCTTCTGCGGCGCTGACAATCATACAGCAGGAGAAAGCAAGCACGACGCTGAGTATAAGGCAAATCATTCTTTTCACAAAAACACCTTCTCAAAAGAAAACTTAATAATCCGCAAAAAGTTTTATACACAGAGTATATACGAGCAAAAAGGAAATGTAAATATATAATGGCGATTTATGTGGAGAAATTTGTAAATGGTTATCCGTTATCAAACAGCCGGTCTTCAATGTCATCATAATCAGAAGGCACTTCAATTCCGGCGGCTTCAAGCGCGGCAATAGCGTAATCTGCCGCTTCTGCGGTTGAGGTCGTAAAGTATGCGCCTTTTCCGTAAGCGCCTTCGTTCATATTGAATACATCAAAGTCGTTTGCTGTGCCGTGATAGAAGATTCTCGGCGTACCGTCGGCGTTAAGGAGTTTTGTGTTTACTTCTTTGCCGGGGTTAA
>JAEEHB010000019.1 GCA_016280595.1 Clostridiaceae bacterium
CGGGCTTTGACGGAGTGGAAATTCACTGCGTCGGCTACTATCTCGGCCAGCAGGTTCTTTCATCCACCGCAAATGTGCGCACCGACGAATACGGCGGAAGCAGAAAAAACAGAATCCGCTTTCATCTCAATATCGTGCGCAGAATCCGTGAACTATGCGGAAAAGATTTTGCGGTTATAGTAAAACTCTCGGTTGTGGAGCAGGGCCCCGACGGCGGCATCTCCATACCCGACGGCATATATTACAGCAGGCAGTTTCAGAAAGCGGGCGTTGACGCAATAGAGGTGCTCGCGGGCAAGTGGTCGGGAGAGCCCGGCAAACACGAAAAGCCCGAGTCCGCTTACCCCGACTGTATGGCGGTGCCCCTGTGTCAGGTGGTAAACGCAGGACTTCTTTTAACAGGCGGCGGATATAAAAAACTGCCGCTCATCGGCGGCGGACGCGCTCAGGACCCGGCAAAAGCGGAGAAAGCCCTTGCGTCGGGCAAATGCGATTTCATATTCATCGGTCACGGCCTGCTCGTACAGCCCGACCTTGTCAAACTCGTTGAAGAAGGCAGAGAGGACGAAATAAGGCCCTGCATCGGCTGCGGTCACTGTATAAACCATCAGCTGCAGCACGGCGAAAGAGCAATCTGCTCGGGTAACGCCGTACTCGCGAGAGGCGACAATGATTACAGCATTAAGCCTGCTCAAGTCAAAAAACGCGTTGCCGTGATAGGCGCGGGTGTCGCGGGGGTTGAGGCGGCGAGAATTGCCGCGCTCAGAGGCCATACGGTGGATTTGTATGAGGCGTCGGACGAAATCGGCGGCCAGATTAACCTTGCCGACAAGCCTCCGTTCAAAGACCATTTCACCCTGCTGAAACCTTATCTTGAGAGGCAGCTTGAACTCACGGGCGTGAATGTCCATTTGGGCAAAGCGCTCACCAAAGAAGATGTGCTCGGCCTGGGCGTCGACGCTGTTGTCTGCGCCACGGGGTCAAAACCCGTTTCGCTCAGGATTGAGGGCGCGGAAAGAGCCGTTTTCGCAAAGGATGTGCTCGCAGGCGCAAAAACAGGAAAGAGCGTTGCCGTGATAGGCGGCGGCTCAACGGGCAGTGAAACAGCCGAACTTCTTGCAATGCAGGGCAAGGATGTAACGATAATTGAGGTTACAGATACTCTCGCGGCAAACACAGGCAAAACGGCGCAGACCATTCTGCTCGGTCACCTCAAAGGCTACAAGGTGCGCATTCTCACGCAGTGCCGCGCTCAGAAAATCACGGCGGACAGCGTAATCTGCACCGGCAGTGACGGAAAAGAATTTGCCGTTAAAGCGGATACGGTTGTTATGGCAATAGGCGAAAGGCCGGATTCCTCGCTCTACGATTCGCTCAAGGACGAAGTGAAGGAAATATACAACATAGGCGACTCAAACGGCGGAGGAATCCTGCCGGGTGCTGTCTATGAGGGATATACTGTCGGAAATACTATATAAAACTTTTCAAAGGCGAAATAATGAAAATAACGGTTCTCAATGAAAACACCTGCAAAACGGGACTTCCGTGCGAGCACGGGCTCAGCCTGTTTATTGAAACGCAGGAGCATAAAATTCTGTTTGACGCCGGGCAGACGGATATTTTCGCCCGCAACGCGCAGACGCTCGGCATTGACCTGACGCAAGCCGGTATCGCCGTTTTATCTCACGGCCATTATGACCACGGCGGCGGGCTTGAAACCTTTTTCTGCATCAACAAAACAGCGCCCGTGTATATAAGCCGTCACGCGTTTGAAAACTATTACAACGGCGAAAAATACATAGGCATCAATCCTGAAATTAAAGATAACAGCCGCGTAATACTTACAGACGGAAAAACCGCAATCGGCGAAGGCCTTACCCTGTACCCGGCAGACGAAGTGCGGGAAGTTTTTGCCCTGCCCGAATCGGGGCTTACCGTAATGCGCGGCACAGAAAAAGTGCCCGATGATTTCAGGCACGAGCAGTATCTGATGATTGAGGAGGGCGGAAAGCGTATACTCATAAGCGGATGCTCTCATAAGGGAATCGTAAGCATCGCCGCCCGTTTCAGGCCGTATGTACTTATCGGCGGTTTTCATCTGTCAAAAATCAACGACGAAAACACGCTTGCGGACTGCGCGGAGCATCTGAAGTTTTACGGCACGGAGTATTATACCTGCCACTGCACAGGCGTGCCGCAATACGAATATCTCAGCAGTATCACCGGTAAGATTCATTATATTTCAACAGGTGAAACCGTTATTATCTGACAGCAAGGAAGTGATGATATGACGAAGGCGGTAATAATCGGCGGAGCGCCCGTTTCGGATTACAAGCGCGCACGCTCGTTTATTGATGAAAACGATTATATAATCTTCTGCGACAGCGGGCTTGCCCACAGCGAAAAACTCGGCATAAAGCCGAATCTCATAATCGGCGATTTCGATTCTCACGAAAATCCGCACAGCAGTGCGGAGACCATAGTCCTGCCGCATATGAAAGACGACACGGACACGGTTTTTGCCGTAAAAGAAGTGATAAAACGCGGCTTTGACTCCTGCGTGATGCTCGGCTGCGCCGGCGGAAGAATCGACCATACCGCAGGCAACATTTCCGCCCTGCTTATGCTCGAAAACGCGGGCGTAAAAGCGATGCTCGCGGACGATTACTGCGAAATGGAAATCCTGACGGATAAAGAAAAATACATCGAAGACTCCTACCCGTATTTTTCGCTCCTCTGCCTTTTCGGTCAGGCGAAGGGCGTGAATATTTCGGGCGCGCTCTACCCTCTCGAAAACGCGGAGATAAAACCCGACTATCAATACGGCATAAGCAATGAGCCGCTCCCGGGCGAAACGGCAAAAGTGAGCGTGAAAGAAGGCAGACTCCTGCTTGTGAAAGTGGCAAAAGAATAAAAATAAGGACTGCGGGTTTGTAACTCGCAGTCCATTTAGGTTTTAGGAGTGAAAATATTAATTGTAGGGAACGCCGTTTCGACGTTCCGTCCGTGCCGCAGGCTCGGAATAATGTCGATTTATATCGTCCACACCCGTCACATCGTCACTGCGTTCCTCTTTGCCACCTTGCCCTCAGAAACATAGTCGCCCTGCTCGCTGGTTCGCTTCGCAGTTCTCCTTGTTTCTTCCTCTCACCGCCTCGCTTCATCCGCCACCGGCGGCGCTTCGGCGGTTCGACCCCGAACATGGAGAGGGCCAATGCTCACGCATATCCTTGATGGCGGGCGGATAATATCCGCCCCTACGGGGCAAGTGCTGAAAACAACACTCTGTCATTCCGAGCCTGTCGAGGAATCTTGGCGTAGATCCTTCGGCTCACTCCGTTCGCTCAGGATGACAATCGTTTTCAATCCAAATAGTTTTTGATGTCACTTCCTCAAAGGCACTTAGGGAGGGAGCAGAAAAGGATGAAAACAACGCATTTATGAGCGAAGACAGTACTAAGGTACGGCGAGCGAATAAAGGCGTTGAGAAAAGACAATAACAAAACATTCCTTATAACAAATCAGAACAAATAAAAATCAAGGACTGCAAGTTACAAACTCGCAGTCCTTCTTAACTTTATTGTCTTTTCGCTTTTCGCCTTTTATGCCCCGACTGAATTACTCGTATAAGGGGTACTTGGTACAAATCTCTGCTACGCCGCTCTTGATTTCATCTTTCTTTGCCTCGAAATCCGTGACGCAAAGGAAAATGTATTCCGCGATTTTCGCCATATCCTCTTCCTTGAGGCCTCTGGTGGTAACCGCCGCCGAGCCGAGCCTTACGCCGCTGGTGACAAACGGTTTTTCGGGGTCGTTGGGCACAGCGTTTTTGTTGGCTGTGATATTCACGCTGTCAAGCCTGTGCTCAAGTTCTTTGCCCGTAACTCCCGTGCCTCTGAGGTCAAGGAGCATAAGGTGATTGTCAGTGCCGCCGCTCACGAGGTTGAGCCCTCTTGAGGTGAGACAGTCGGCAAGCGCCTTCGAGTTTGCGAGAAGCTGTTTCTGATACTCTTTGAATTCGGGCTTGAGAGCCTCGCCGAAGCAGACCGCCTTTGCGGCTATCACGTGCATAAGCGGGCCGCCCTGGTTGCCGGGGAAGATTGCTTTGTTGATTGCGGGCAGAAGTTCCTCTCTGCAGAGAATCAGGCCGCCTCTCGGACCGCGAAGAGTTTTGTGAGTGGTGGTGGTTACTATATTCGCATAGGGCACGGGCGAGGGATGAAGGCCTGCCGCCACGAGACCTGCGATGTGAGCCATATCCACCATGAAGTAAGCGCCCACGGATTTCGCGATTTTGCCGATGCGCTCGAAATCTATGATTCTGGGGTATGCCGACGCGCCCGCGACTATCATCTTGGGCTTATTTTCGTCGGCGAGTTTCTGAAGTTCATCATAATCAATGAAGCCGTCATCATTGACGCCGTAAGGGATGAAATGATAGAGTTTGCCGCTGGCGTTTACGGGCGAGCCGTGTGAAAGATGGCCGCCGTGAGCAAGGCTCATACCCATTACGGTATCGCCGGGCTGAAGCACTGCGGAATACGCCGCCATATTTGCCTGCGCGCCGGAGTGAGCCTGCACATTTGCCCCCTCTGCGCCGAAAAGTTCTTTTGCTCTGTCAATGGCAATCTGCTCAACTATATCAACATACTCACAGCCGCCGTAATATCTCTTGCCGGGGTAGCCTTCGGCGTATTTGTTTGTAAGCACGCTTCCCATTGCCGCCATAACCGCGGGGGAAACAATATTTTCGGAGGCGATGAGTTCAAGATTATGCCTCTGCCTGCCGAGTTCAAGGTTCATAGCGTCCGCGACGGCGGGGTCATATTTCTTAACAAATTCAATGGTATCAAGATAATCGGAATACATATCTGCTCTCCATTCTCCGCGCTGAAAACAGGCTGTGAATTGCCCCGTTTCCGCGCCGCTCATATTTGAAAAAAATATACCATACCGGGCGGATTACTGTCAATACGGAAAATATACAAAAGAGAGAACGCGGGGAACATTTTCCTTGACGGATTTATCACTTTATAATAAAATATTTACGTTGGAAATCCGATAAACAATAAGGTATTGGAGTGATTTTTACGCAGAATACAATCGATATTATCAAGAGCGGAAAAACTTCGCTCGGCATAGAACTCGGCTCCACGAGAATCAAGGCCGTGCTTATTGACGAAAGCGGCCGCGTGCTTGCGGGCGGCTCATACAAATGGGAAAACGAACTTAAAAACGGCGTGTGGACCTATCCGCTCGAAAAGGCGTTTGAAGGGCTCAGAGAGTGCTATGCCTCGCTCAAAAAAGACGTGAAAGAAAAATACTCCGTCACTCTTACCCGCACGGGCGCGCTCGGCATAAGCGGTATGATGCACGGCTACCTTGTGTTTGACAAAGACGGCGCGCAGCTTGCCGAATTCCGCACCTGGAGAAACACAATGACCGCAGAGGCGGCTGAAAAACTCAGCGCCGCATTCGGCTTCAATATTCCTCAGCGCTGGAGCATAGCGCACCTTTATCAGGCGATGCTTAAAGGCGAGAGCCACGTGAAAGACATCGCCTCCATGCACACCCTCGCGACATATATTCACTACAGACTCACCGGCGAAAGAGTTGCGGGCATAGGCGAAGCGAGCGGTATGTTTCCGATTGACAGCAATATAAACGATTATGACGCCTCAATGCTTGAAAAATTCGCAGCCCTCTCGGCCGGTATGCCCCGGAGTATATCCGATATACTGCCGAAGGTGCTTGTCGCGGGCGAAAACGCGGGCTCTCTCACTCCCGAAGGAGCGCTGATGCTCGACCCCGAGGGCGACCTTGAGAGCGGCATACCCCTCTGCCCTCCCGAAGGCGACGCGGGCACAGGTATGGTGGCGACAAATTCCGTAAGGCAGAAGACGGGCAACATCTCCGCAGGCACCTCCATTTTCCTTATGGTCGTGCTTGAAAAGGCGCTCTCAAAACTCTACCCCGAAATCGATATGGTCACAACGCCTTCAGGCTCACCCGTGGCGATGGTGCACTGCAACAACTGCTCCGGCGAAATAGACGCCTGGGCGGGGCTCTTCACCTCAATGTGCAAAGAACTCGGCTTTGACGTGAGCCTTTACGCCGTGCTTGACAAGATGTTTGAACTTTCGCTCAGAGGCGATAAGGACTGCGGCGGACTTGTGGGCTACAACTACATTTCGGGCGAAGTGATAACCGGGCTCGAAAAAGGAAAGCCGATGTTTTTCCGCGACCCGGACGCGAAATTCACCGCCGAAAACTTTGCCCGCCTGCAGGTTTCATCCGCGGCGGCTACGCTGAGCATAGGCAAGGAAATCCTTGACGGCGAAAACGTGAAGATTGACCGCATACTCGGTCACGGCGGCTATTTCAAAGCGCCCCTCGCGGGGCAGGCGATTATGGCGGCGGCGCTCAACACCCCGATATCCGTTGCCGAAACGGCAGGCGAAGGCGGCCCCTGGGGCCAGGCGGTGCTCGCGGGCTATATGCTCGGCAAAGACGAAGGCCAAAGCCTCGAAGACTACCTCGACAGCGTGATTTTCTCGGCACAGAAATTCACCGAAGTGAAGCCCGGCCAACAGGATGTTGAAGGCTACGCGAAGTTCATAGAAAACTACAAAAAAGGACTCGCCGCACAAAAAGCCGCGGCGGAAGAATAAGAGCAAAAAGGACTGCAACCGCAGTCCTTTTTTAATTCAGAATTCAGAATTAAGAATGCAGAATTAAGGGGCGCAAGGCGCCGATAATGATTATGCTCCGCATATCCTGTGTGGCGGGCGGGATGATATCCGGTCTCACCTGTCGGTTCGGTCGGTGCTTTCGCTACGCGAAGGTGTCCACCGGACACCCGCACCCCTACGGGTCAAGTACTTGTTAAAAACAAAATTGTTTTTGATGTTGCTGCCTCAAAGGCACTTAGGGAGGACGAAGAAACGGATGAAAACGGCTCTTTCCGGACTGAAGACAGTATCAGGATACGGCAAAGGCGAAAAGACAAATTGTTTCAGATGTAGCTGCCTCAAAGGCACTTAGGGAGGGAACAGAAAAGGATGAAAACGGAGCATTTGCGAATGAAGACAGTACTGAAGTACGGCGAGTGAGCAAAGGCTCCGAGAAAAGACAATAATCAAGCATTCCTTATAGCAAATCAAACGGCATAAAGAAAAGAAGTCCGAGTTAAAAACCCGAACTTCTTTATTATTTGTCTTTTCGGTTTTCGCCTTTTATGTCCCGACCGACCTCAGTCAGTGAGGATTATGGACCAATAGTACATTCCGTCGGGCGACTTCGCTACCCCCACCCCGATCTTCTTATACTCCCCGCTCGTCATAAGCGAAAGATTCTGCGACTTCGATTTGAGCGCGTCCATTGCCTCCGCGCCGCTCGAATAGCCCTTGCAGGTGAGTTCAATACAGTTTGTATATTCGATGCCGAGGTCTTTGAGCACGGTTGAATAATTTGAGCCGCCGGGCCTTGTGCTTGAGAGCTTGCCGCTGTAAGCCATCTCGGTGGCTCTCACGCTCGCCGCCGTGCACAGGTCGTCGCTGAAAGTAAGTTCGCTCTTGTCCGCGGAGGAGCGGTAGCCGTTTACCTTGTTTGCCGCCGACCTTATCTCGGAGGCGTTGGCGGCCTTGTTTGACTTCGCCTCGCTCAGCAGGTCGTTTGTGGAGGCCTTGTAGCCCGATGTGTCATATTTCACATAGGATTTCTTATCCGTCTGCACCTTTGAGCCGTCGGAATAGATGTCATAATAGGTTGAAACAACGTCGATTTTCTTTATGCCGTATTTGTAATCGCTCTTGGTTTCTTTCGTTTCTGTCTTGGTGTCCACAACATACTTTTTGGTGGTTGTGGTTATTTTGATTGAAAGCAGTGAGGGTGAATCCGCTTTATCTTTCGCGGTGGTTGATGCCGTCTGCGTTTCCTTTGCGGTTTCGGAGGGTTTTACGCTCGTGCTCTCGGGAGCGGCGGTGGTTGCCTGCTCTTCTGTCTTCGCCCCGGAAGTTGATTCTTCGGTGCTTTCTTCAGCCTGTGCCGTTTCGCTTTCGGCGGCGACGGATGTGCGGTAAAACTCCTTATCGAATTCTTCCTGATCGAATTCCTGCTTTGTGGTGGATTTTTCGGTTATGACAAGGCTTACGGACCCGCAGGCGGTAAGACACGCGCACAACAGGGCCGCGATTATTACAGATATAAGTTTTTTCATAATCTGTGCCTCCGTTTTCAAAAAAATGAGAGGCTGTTGCAAATTGACCTGTAACAGCCCCTTCGGGATTATTTATCCATACCGAGCATTTCGTTTACGCTGATGTTGAGAATCTCTGATAAGGCTTTCAGCTCGTAATCGTTTACCGAGCGAAGCTGACCTTCGATTTTGGAAAGGCCGGACGAATTTATTTCAATGCCCTTTATCTGAAGCTGGGTGAGCAAGTCTTTCTGCTTCATGTTAAGTGCTTTGCGCCTTTCTTCAACAACTCTGCCGACAATGTTTCTGTCGCCGAGTTTCTGTTTTCTAATTCTCATTGGTAAGGACCTCCATTCTGCATTTTCGGGAATTGCGTGCAGACCTGAGAGGGGGTGCGTGCGTGGGTTCCCGATTTAAAATCACGATTGATTCTATCACAGTTTTTTTCAAAATTCAACTGTTTTTGAACCCGTATCTCATATTAGCGCGCAAATGTGAATTTATCTTGATTAAAAAGAAAAAAGATTGTGAAAAGGCGGTAAGCGTAATATTGATTTTTACGCAATTCTTTATTATAATGAAAAAGATAAACGGCAAGGACTGATGCTATGGATAAAAAGATATATCCCCACCGCGACCACAGGCAGAGGGTAAGGGCGCAATTCAGAAAAAACGGCACCGCGAATATGCCGGACGCCGCAATTCTCGAGCTGCTCCTGTTTTACGCGATTCCGCGCAAGGATACGAAACCGCTTGCCGACCTGCTTCTTTCGGAATACGGCTCGCTCAAAGGCGTTGCCGGGGCGGATGCTTCCGCGCTCGAAAAGATTGACGGGCTCGGCGAAAACTCCGCTCTGCTGCTGAGTATGCTCGGCGAAATATCAAAGCGGGTTGAGGGCGGCAAACTGCCTCCCGTATGCCTCACGCGGCACGAAGATATAATTGAAAGAATATGTCTCGATATAAAGGACCGGGAAAACGAAGTCTTTTACGCCGCCTGCCTCAATTCGCTCGGCATGATGACCGCGGGCAAAGTGCTCTGCGAGGGCGGGCCCGACGGAGTGACCGCAGACAAGCGGGCGATACTCGAATTTGCTTTTTCGCAGGACGCGGACAAAGTGATAATAGCGCACAATCATCCGAATGCACCCGCCGCCCCTTCGCCCGAAGACATAGCGCTCACAAAGGAGACGGGCAAACTGCTTGCCGAAACGGGCATAGCGCTCGCGGACCATATAATAACGGGCACAGACGGATTTCTTTCACTCGCGCACACCGGAAAATTTGCAAATCTTTTTGATAAAATATGAGGAGGATAACTATGGAAAAGACCTATGAAAGCTGGATGAAAGGCACCTGGAAAAGCAGTCAGAAAGAATACACGGAGCCCACTCCCCTGCTTGCGGACGACGGCACCCTGCTCGCGAAAGGCTGGGCAAGGCACAATGTTTTCGAGTATGACCGTAACAAGGTAAAGGCGAAAATGCGCCGCAAGGAATGGGAATTCTATCAGATTTCAAACGGCAAATTCGTGGTGCAGATAAGCTTTGCAAACATTTCCCTGGGCGGCTATGTCGCGGCGGCGATAGTTGACCTGCAGAAAGGCAAAACGCTCAAAAACAAGGCGGCGTTTTTCCTGGGCGGCAAAGACAAATACGTCCTGCCCCCGAAAGGCGATGTGCCCAACAATGTGAAGTGGACGATAAGCGGCGCGGACTTTGAGTTTGACACTCACGAAACATACCGCACGCTTTACTTCAAAATGGGCAACGTCGAGTGCAACTTCAAAATGGATATTCTCCCGGACCACGAAAACATCACCACCGTGCTCCCCTTCGCAGGATACAAGGACAGATACTTTATGACCACCAAGCAAAACTGTATGCCGTGCGAGGGCACATACAAACTCGGCGACGAGGTCTTTTCCTTCTCAAAGGAAGATTCCTTTGCCGTGCTGGACTGGGGCAGAGTGTGCACGCCCTACAGCCTCGTGTGGTACTGGGGCAACGGAGCGACTTACCTCACCGATGAAAACGGAGAAAAACACATCTTCGGCTTCGAAATCACCTGGGGTATAGGCGACGAGAGCAATGCCACCGAAACCTGCATCTTCTATGACGGCAAGGCGCACAAATTCGGCGCGGTTGACGTTAAGGATTTCCCGAAACCGGACGGCTATATGAAGCCCTGGCACTTCGTTTCGGAAGACGGCAGATTTGATATGACGATGGAGCCGTTTTACGATAATCACGGCGACACCAACGCCCTCGTGATGAGGATGAACAGTCATCAGGTTCACGGCATCTGGAACGGCACCGTAACCCTTGACGACGGCACAAAGCTTGAAATTAAAGACATGTACGCATTCTGCGAATATGTAGAAAACAGATGGTAATACCTCTTGTAAAGGCATTTTACTTTACATAAAGTAAAATGCCTTTACATTTTTTCGTTTTTTTCAAAAAAACTTTCTTCAAAGTCTTTTCAAATGATTTTTTATATGTTATACTCTCTTTGTATGTACAGACTTTCTTCCGAAACCGCCGCGGCGGTTTCTTATGATAAATTGACGAAAGAGGGATAGCACCTTGGAGAAATTCGTTATCAACGGCGGTCAGCCCCTCAGGGGTGAAGTGACCGTAAGCGGCGCCAAAAACGCCGCGCTTGCGATTATTCCCGCCGCAATCCTTTCCCACGATGTGTGCAGAATCGAAAATGTACCCACATCCATCAGCGATGTGAGTTTTATGATAAAGACGCTCAAGCATATAGGTGCCGGCGTCAGACTCATAGACAGATCCACAATCGAAATTGATTCCCGCTTTGTGAATTCCTATGTCATTTCACACGATATGACAAAGTATCTCAGGGCTTCCTATTATTTTATCGGCGCCCTGCTCGGAAGGTTTCACAGGGCGAGAGTTGCCATGCCCGGCGGATGCTACCTCGGCCCGAGACCGATTGACCAGCATATAAAAGGCTTCGAGGCGCTCGGTGCAAAGGTCACGATTGAAGATAACGCTATAGTTGAGGCCACCGCAAACGAACTTATCGGCAACCCGATTTACCTTGACGTTGTTTCCGTAGGCGCCACAGTCAACATTATGCTCGCCGCCGCAAGAGCGCAGGGCATGACCGTGATTGAAAACGCCGCCAAAGAGCCCCATATAGTTGACCTCGCAAACTTCCTCAACTCAATGGGCGCGGATATCAGAGGCGCGGGCACGGATGTCATAAAAATCAAGGGCGTTGAAAACCTCCACGGCTGCACTTATTCGATAATCCCCGATCAGATTGAGGCGGGCACCTTTATGGTAGCCGCCGCGGCCACAAGGGGCGATGTGCTTATCAAAAACATCATACCCAAGCACCTTGAATCCATCTCTTCAAAACTCATCGAGTGCGGAGCGGAGATTGAGGAATTCGACGAAGAAATCAGGGTTTCCATGAACCGCCGCCCCGGCAAATGCAACATAAAGACTATGCCCCATCCGGGCTTCCCGACCGATATGCAGCCGCAGATGGCGGTCCTTCTCGCGCTTGCGGAGGGCACAAGCATCGTGTCCGAAAGCATATGGTCCAACAGATTCAGATACACCGAGCAGCTTCTGCGTATGGGCGCGTCAATCACGGTTGACGGTCAGCTTGCGGTGATACACGGTGTTGAGGCGCTAAGGGGCGCGCCCGTAAGGGCGGATGACCTCAGAGCAGGCGCCGCAATGATAATCGCGGGCCTTGCCGCAAGCGGCAAAACAGAGATTGAAGACATTCTCTACATTGACAGAGGCTATGAGAATGTGGTTGAAAAATTCGGCAATCTCGGCGGCGACATCAGAAGAGTTTACTGCGTTGAGCCTTTCTCGAAAGACAGCGCAGGCTGAAAAAATCAAAACGGATTCAGCGCTGATTAAATCGGGTTGCGCCGCACGGCACACGGATTTAATCAGCGTTTTATATGAAATCGGAATTTCCGGAGAAATGATAGTATGGCAAAATTCTGTTCTCTTTTTTCATCAAGCAGCGGCAACTGCACATATATCGGCACATCCGCCGGCGGCATTCTCATCGACATAGGCGTGAGCGCCAAAAAGACGGAGGACGCGCTTAAAGACATCGGCGTTGACCCCGGTGAAATCAGGGCTGTGTTTATTACTCACGAGCACACGGACCACATAAACGGGGTAAGGGTATTCGCCGCGCGCCACCGCGTGCCCGTTTACGCTACGGAGGGCACCCTTGACGGAATGAGTTACGCGGGTGTCTTTGAAAAAGCCGACATAAAGGCTTATGTTATGCCCGAAAAGGGCACGGAGGTTGACGGCATATTCGTAAGGCCTTTCCGCACCCCGCACGACAGCCTCGAATCCTGCGGTTTCACCGTGATGACGCCGGACGGCAAACGTCTTGCCGTGGCAACGGATATGGGCACCGTGACCGAAACGGTCACAAACGCGCTCTACGGCTGCGACCTTGTTTTACTTGAATCAAATCACGATGTGAGGATGCTGCAAAACGGCTCCTATCCCTTCTATCTCAAAAAGAGAATTCTTTCGGACACGGGGCATCTCAACAACGAAAAGGCATCCGAGCTCGCAGGCGTGCTGCTCGAGGGCGGCACTTCGAGATTCATACTCGGCCACCTGAGCAAAGAAAACAACATACCGGGCCTCGCATACGAAACGACCAAAGCCGCTTTTTCCGCTCTCGGAGCACAGGAGAATAAGGACTATCTGCTGAGCGTTGCGCTCGATTACAACAAACCCGTGATACTTTGAGGTAAGAATATGCTTAATATCAAAATAATCTGCCTCGGCAAACTGAAAGAAAATTACCTGCGCGATGCCTGCGCGGAATACATCAAACGGCTCGGCGCGTTCTGCAAACTGACCGTAACCGAACTCTCCCCCGCGAAGCTGCCCGATAACCCCAATGAAACGCAGATTGCCTGTGCCCTCAAAGAAGAGGCGAAAAAGATTGAGGCCTGCATCGGCAAAGGCGAGAGCGTGATTGCTCTTTGCATTGAGGGCAAAGAACTCACATCCGAAAAACTCTCGGAGGAAATTGACAATTTCGCCCTCTCGGGTGAGAGCAGCCTCGTATTTGTGATAGGCAGTTCATACGGGCTTGACCCTGAAATAAAGGCCTCGGCAAAGCTCCGCCTTTCAATGAGCCGTATGACTTTCCCTCACCAGCTCGCGAGGGTTATGCTGCTTGAGCAGATTTACAGAGCGTTTATGATTTCCTCATCGGGCAAATACCACAAATGACTTTCATTGGTTATTTTCAAGTGCTTTTTTCCCGGCGCGCCTCTTTTTTTGTTTATAATAACAAATATTGCGTAATGTACAAAAAAACTGTTGCAAATTTGTATAATAATGGTAAAATGAGTACGGTCAAAAAATATAAATTTTTAATCGGAGGTAATCCAAATGTCAGTTAAAGTTGCTATTAACGGTTTCGGCCGCATCGGTCGTCTTGCTTTCCGTCAGATGTTTGACGCAGAAGGTTATGAAATCGTAGCCATCAACGATCTTACCAAGCCCTCAATGCTTGCACATCTTCTCAAGTATGACACCGCTCAGGGCGGCTACTGCGGCAGAATAGGCGAAGGCCTTCACACCGTTTCCGCAGACGACGAAGCAGGCACCATCACCGTAGACGGCAAAACTCTTAAGATTTATGCTATCACCGACGCCAACAACTGCCCCTGGGGCGAACTCGGCGTTGACGTTGTTCTTGAGTGCACCGGTTTCTACTGCTCCAAAGAGAAGAGCCAGGCTCACATCAATGCAGGCGCAAGAAAAGTTGTTATTTCCGCTCCC
>JAEEHB010000020.1 GCA_016280595.1 Clostridiaceae bacterium
CTGTTGCGCCCGATATTCCCGATGCCTCCCCCGTTGAGATTGACGGTCCGCGCTGGAGCGCGGGATTCGCAAGAGCCGAAATCATGCCCGGAGAAATCGGCGAAAAGACCTACTACATAGCAGGTCACGGCTCCGGTCATGTTATGGAGGGCGTTATTTCACCTGTCTATATTCACGCGGTCTGGCTTGACTGCGGCACGGATGAAGGCATACTCTGGCTGAGCGCCGACATTGTCGGCTTAACCAGAATTGAGGTCAATAAAATCCGCTCGATGATTCTGGCCTCGCCCGTAATCAAGGGCTGCCGCCACATAAATTTCAGCTGCACACACAGCCACTCGGGCATTGACACCCTGGGCTACTGGGGCAAGCCGAACCTTGTGAGCATACCCTCCGACGGCAAAGACAAAAACTACATGGATATGCTGATGAAAAAGGCGGTTGAGGTCAGCGAGGAAGCATACCGCGGCAGAAAACCCGGCGCGCTTTATTCGGGCAGGGTTCTTGTTCCCGGCGGGCTTCTCGCCAAACGCGATTTTGTTGACAAGCACGAGTATCTTTCAAAAATCCGCTTTGCGCCCGATGACGGCACGGATGAAATATGGATTCTCAATTTCGGCGGCCACCCGAATTCACTCGGAGGCGGCAACCGTATGCTGAGCGGCGAATATCCCTACTTTATGCGCGAGCAGATAAAAGCCGAATGCGGCGCTGATGTGCTTTTCGGCGTGGGCGCGGTAGGCGGAATGGACGCCGCCGAAAACGATAAGGATGACAACCTCAACTGTGTCAAGCTTCAGGGCAGAATGCTCTGTGAATATTCACAGAAGGTTGAGGAAGAAAAAGAACTTGAGCCGAAAATCAGGTTTATAAATCAGCCGTTCTATATGCCGGTTGACAACAATGTGCTTACCCTGCTCGCCACAAGGGGAGTCATGAGCTTCAGGGCGTATCCCGCCGCTCCCGGCGAGAGCGAACTCGGCATAAAGATGGAAACTGAGATGACCTATTTAACCCTGGGCAGTCAGAAAATTCTGTGCCTGCCCGGTGAAAACTTTGTTTCCACTGTTTACGGAGCATACAACACGGCCGAAAACTCAGCCACGGGCAAAGGTCCCGAAATAAACCCCGAACCGCTTGCGGTAACGGCGGGCGATGACACAATGATAACCTTCGGCGTCACGAACGATATGACGGGTTATGTTGTGCCGCCCAACGATTTTATTCTGAACCCCACTCAGCCGTATCTCAACGGTTACCGCGACAGGTTTGACAAAAACCACTACCACGAAACGAACTCCATGGGACCGAACACTCAGAAATGCATTGCGGACACCTTCTCAAAGGTGCTTAAGAATTTCAGTTAAGAACGGAGGCGCTTTTATGGATATCGGCAAACTTATTGTGTTTGTTTTTGTAGCCGGCATTATTATTGCGGGGCTTGTTTATTACCTTCGCAACCACCAGGTTGAGTTCAAGCGCCCCGAAATCAAGGATGACAAAGGCGGAAGTCCGCTTGTGATGTCCACAAAAGAGGCGATGTTCCTCAACGAAACCAAGCTGCAGTTAAGCGGGCAGGGAACAGACGGCTCGCAGAACGGTGCGCCTGCCATTACGAAGGGGATAAGAACGGTCAAGTGCCCCGACTGCGGTGCGACCGTTGAAGTCAACGACGAAAAACTCTGCACGGAATGCGGAGCGTCCGTCGCCGAACAGATAGCGGAGCTTGTAAAGAGCGAGCAGGCGCTGAAAATCATGATGATGCAGATGGACGCCCAGCGCGCCCTCAAAGAGGAGCGCAAAGGCACTCAGGCGGAAGTTACCGACACCCTGAAAAAGACGGCGCTCAACCTTATGCTTCCCGGCGCGGGAAGTCTCGTCGGCAGAAAAAAGAGAAAATAATAAAGAAACTCGACGAACCTGCGGGAACTGATAACCCGCAGGTCTTTTTTTGCACTTTTTGCGGGCAATCGCAAACGCCATGCGAACGGCTTGATACACAAGGGATTCTACCGACGGTAGAGACGATTTTCAAACAGTAGAGCCGCGTTTTTAACAGTAGGTTTACTTTCCGGGGCTGCGGCTGTAAAATTATTGCGGAACAATAAATGAATCCGTGCCCGAGAGGCACATAAAGGAGGTTTTATTCTGAGAACGAAACTGGATGACAGAAAGCTGCCCGGTTACACAAGGGGCGAAGAAATATTCAACATGGTGTCGCACATTGCCGGAGGCGGTTTCGGTGTTGTTGCGCTTATTCTGTGTGCCGTGTTTTCGATTATCCGCCGCGACAGGTTCGCGCTGGCAGGCGGAATTGTTTACGGCCTGACGATGATTTATTTATATACCGTTTCAAGCGTCTATCACGGTCTGAAAGCCGTGAAGGCGAAGAAGGTTATGCAGGTGCTTGACCACTGCAGCATTTACGCGCTGATTTTCGGCACCTATGTTCCCGTGCTTCTCACCGGCCTTTATGACTGCTACCCAAAAGTCGCGCTGATTATTCTTTGCGTTATCAGCGCCGGCACCGCGGTCGGCGTAACCTTTACTGCCATTGATTTTCACCGTTACAGAGTTATTTCACACGCCTGCTATTTCATTGTCGGCTGGTGCGCGATTTTCGCCGTGCGGTATATCATTCTCGCGTTCGGTCTGCCGTTTTTTCTCTGGCTTCTCGTTGGCGGATGCTTTTACACTTTCGGCATGATTTTTTACGGGCTCGGCAGAAACAAACGCTGGTTCCACAGCATTTTTCACATTTTCATACTGCTCGGCAGCATTTTTCAGTTCATCGGAATATTCACGGGATGTATGATGAAATGAAGATGTCAGATGTTAGATATCAGTTTTTAAATTTCTGTGGTTTTTAC
>JAEEHB010000021.1 GCA_016280595.1 Clostridiaceae bacterium
CGTGACGCCGCTGCCGGTGGCAGATAAAGGCGTTACGCTGAGATGAAGAAACAAGGAGTATCACGACGCGAACCAGCGAGTGAGACGACTATGTTTCTGAGGGGAAAGTCGAGGAATCTCACTCATAGATCCTTCGACTCGCTCTGCTCGCTCAGGATAACAGTAGGGCACGGGTTTATCCGCTCCTATGGGATAAAAAAACACCCATCGAATACGATGAGTGATGAGCGGTGCTGCGCACGGCAAGCAGATTTTTTGTGTGCCTAATCGTAAAGGCCGAAGGAATACTTTGTGTATTCCGAGGAGTTTCCGCAACGGCACACGGATACCGGAGTGCTGTTAAAGACAAAACGATAGGGGCGCCACGGCAGAGTTGACATGCTCAGATTGGCGAGAGGATTTTTTGCCCGCTGAAGTCGAGAAATTGCAGTAATACTTTGTGTATTGCAAGATTTCGAGACGATAGCGGACGGAAAATAGTCTGTCAAGATGGGTATGGTAATTCTGCCGGGGCGTCCCCCTAAATGGTAAAATGCGCAGAACGACTGGCATTCTACGCATTTTACCGGATGGCTTTTCATTTGTTGCTCACAAATACAAGTTTAGCACTTGCAAGATTATTATAGCATATCTTTGTCTGTTGTCAAGTTTTTTTTGATAGTTGACTCTGCGTCAGCCCTGCGCGGCGCCCGATACGGCTGAATCCGAAGACTCGGGAACAGCCGAAGTTTCAGTCGGAATTTCGCGGATGTAATCCGCGCTCACCCAGCCGGAAGCGGAGTTGTAGGTGGTGTATGCCCAGCCGTCAACGGACTTCGTAACGGTGATCACGGTGCCGTTGGGAATGCGCGCGAGCACTGCGGATGAAGTGTCCGCCGTAGCCCTCAGGTTGAGCGAACTGCCCGCAGTCACAACCTTGTAATTCCCTTGTACCACAAGGTTTTCGGGCTTCGTTGTGGTAGTGGCTGCGGTGGTCTCCGCGTCAAGGATATCCTTGTTTACGGTGATAAGCCCCCAGGCGCTCCCCTTTTTGGCAATAAACTTGCCGCCGGAGCCCGGCAGTATCATATCAAACTCAAAGGCTACCACTGCCTTGCCCTTGCGGTTTATGATGCCGCACATACCGTTTTTCTTCACGGGAGCGAGTCCGTCCGCAAACGGAAAAGCGCCGCTCTCCCCTGCCGGTTCATACTGGAAATCCACCGCGGTGACGCCGTTTTCATTGATGTAGCCCCATTTGCCGTTTCTCATAACGGGGGCGAGACCTTCCGAAAAATCGAGTGCGCCGTCATAGAGCAGAGCGATTTCAAGACTCAGGTTTTCGTTTATGAAGCCGAATTTTTTGCCGTCTTCGGGCGCTGTCTGCACGGGGTAAAGCCCGTTTTCGAGGCTCACTTCGTTCTTAACCACTTCGCCCGCGTAGCCGAGTTCGTCATACCAGGCAAGGTGGTTGCCCGTGCTGCTCCAGTATGCCGTTTTTTCGGGCTCTGTGATGCCGTGATACTGGCGCGAGGTGACTGTTGCAGTTTCGGGGTCAATCAGCAGGCGGTATTCGGAGAGGGGGCCTTCGCACACATATTTCACACTGCGCCAGGCGTCGCTGACGGTATATATTTTATCCTGCCTCGCCTCTTCGGTAATAGTGCCGTCGGGTTTCATGATTCCCATTTTGCCCTGCTTGTCGGTGAATACGTTTATGTCACCGCCGAGGTATTCGACGTTTGCAACTTCGGCAAAGCCGTCGGTATCAAAGGTGCAGCCGAGCTGCTCAGCGGCTTTTCTTGCCTTTGACGCCCTCACGGCTGAGACTGCCGCGCACAGCACAATCACGAGGATTAGAATTGCCGCAACGGCAATCACAAACCTCGGAGCAAGCGTGTATTTTCCTATTTTAATACCCTTTTTCATTATATTTATATCCTCTGTCAGAATACAATCGTGATTTTGTTTTTGCCTGCTTTTGTTTTGAGTTTAAGCACATCGCCCTCGATTTCATACTTGCCGCTCGCCTCAATGCTCGTCGGCTCGGCGTGCAGGTAAATCTCGGTGGGCTTTGTGAATTTGCCCTGCTGGGTGTATTCGAGTGTGTAGGTCTTTGTGTCTCTGCTGTAGGAGTAAGAGTCGATATCGCCCGTGACGGCCCTCGCGTAGGTTCTGCGCAGTTCGCCCATAATCGGAGCGTCAAGCAGGCCGTCGTAGTATGCCCAGTAAGTCTGGCTCCACTGGAAGGAGTCAAATTTATCAAGCAGATATCTGATATGATGCAGCCAGTCCGTGCCGTCGCTCGTGCCGCCCCATTCGCCCACAAGCAGGGGCACATCAAGGCGCTGCTGGCTTCTTCTGTGCTCATCGAATATGCCGCCTACCCTGCCGTTGCTCGCGTATTTGTAAGCGGGCGTGTCAACCATCAGGTCATAGGCGTGCGGGGCGAAGCAGAGTTTCGCCTCTTTTTCGCCGTTAACGGTGACGGCGGGAGTGGAGTAGGGAATACCGAGATTGGAGTAATAGCTGTTTTCCATCATTATGATGCCGTTGTCAGTCACCTCGCGGATGGCGGCGGCTGTGGCGTTGAGGAAATCGGAGTAAACGCCGGTATCGAATTTCTTAATAATGTCGTCCGCGCCTGAGGTCGCCTTGCGGAAAAGAGTGAAATCGTCAAACGGATCGAGGCACTTGATTACATCTTTGTTAAGCAGATTCTTTGCCGCCTGCTTCACGCTGAAGCGCTTGTCAAGAAGACCTGTTTTCACTGCGCCGGCTATGAGTTTTTTGAACACCTTACCGCCGTCAACACCGGGATATGGCTCGTTGAAAAGGTCAAAACCGAAGAGAGCGGGATGATCTTTAAAACGCTCGGCAACGTGCTTCCACATATTGCGGAAATAGGTCTGAAGGGGCACGCCCTTGTATTTCTCGTTGTTCCAGAACGCGGTGAAGGAATTCTGTACCGCCTTGCCCCAGAAATAGCCTTCCGCCCACACGAAGCGCGCAGGCTGAAATTCGGCGCCGCCGGTCATACACGCCCAGTTGGGTGCGCCGTCGCCGCCCGCGCCGTTGTCGCGGCCGCTGAAAAGATCCTGATGCATATCAAGGTAAAAATAAATGCCGTATTTTGCGCACAGGTCGGCAACCGCCTGCACTTTGTCGATATATTCTTCGTTGTATTTGCCGGGCTGCGGCTCAATCGCGTCCCAGATTATGCCGAGACGCACGATATTGAAGCCGTTGTCGGCAAGGCGCGAAACGGTGCGCTCGTCAAAATCGAGGGAGTATATTCGCTGCTTGCTGCCCTGAGGGTAATCGCCCTTGTCGCAGAGATTTACGCCGTTGAACAGCCTCTGCCTGCCGTATTCGTCGGTGAATTTTCTGCCTTCGGTTCTGATTTTTTCCATAATAACTCTCCGTTTCGTGTATATGATAATTCAGATTGTTTTATATTTAATAAGGGGCGCATAGCGCCGATTGTATTATGCCCCGCATATCCTGTGCGGCTGGCGGATGGTATCCGCCCCTACGGGATACTACGTTTACTAACAGGCATTGTCCAGTTTCACCTGCTTGACTAATTGTTAATCCGGATAATACTCGTCTTTCTTCATAATCCAGCTGACGGGATTGTCATTTATATAATTCCATTTTATTTCAAGGTCTTCCTCATCACGAATCACGTGGTCATAAAAGCCTTTCTGCCATATACTTTTACCGCATTTATGCGAAACCCACCGCTTTAATCCGCCTATTATTACGGAAACAGATTTGCAGTTTTCGCCATACATATGAAGCAATAAATGAATATGATTGGGCATTATAATATAGTTATCAACCGAGACGTTTTCATAATGCTGTTCGATTTGCAGAATTGCATTTTCAACAATTTTGCCATATGGTTTAAGAACTATATCGGGCATATAGTTTTTGCCTGAGCCGGAAACAACCGAAGAAAGTAACTGCTTATGGTTTTCCGTGCATAACGTAATAAAATAAATGCCGTTTTCTTTATATTCAATTGTTTTCAGCCTGTTGGGCTTTCGTTCCGGCAGTTTTTCTTCCATTTAATCCTGTTATAAGTAATTCTGTTGCCCCGTAGGGGCGGATATTATCCGCCCGGAATGGCGGCTCTGCCGTCATTCGCCGTGAGGCAAACTGTTTTTTATGCTTCGCATATCCTTGTAAGGCGGGCGGATGGTATCCGCCCCTACGAATTACTACGGTCGTTTTTCTCGTTTGAGACTGCAAAGTTCAATCGTGATTGACAGACTCCGTTTTATGCTCCGCATATCCTGTGCGGCGGGCGGATGGTATCCGCCCCTACGGGATGCGGTGCATCTTATCGGCTTCTGCATTGTTCAGACAGCCGATGATATCAGCATATACTTACTTCTCTTATTATACATTCGGGCTGCCGCTATGAGCGACAGCCCGGTGTGAGTGATTTAATATCAGTATTTGATATTGTAGATGTGCATGTAGTCGATGAGTTCCTGCTTGTCAACTACCATCTGCAAGCCGGCGACCTTGCCCTGACCCTTGATTGTGGTGTGGGTGGTCTGGTCGAGGGAAACAACGTGGTTATCCTTGGGGTTATAAACCAGCACTGTTTCGCAGTCGTGATAGGTGATGTTGTAGGAAATCTCTTTTGCAACTGCGGAAACGAAGCCGCCGTTGAGGTTTTCATCTATCTCCGCTCTGGACAGGGGGCTGAACACGGCACCGTGCTTGCTGGGTGCGCTTGTGCCTCCGTCGGGGGCGGGCTCGGGGTTATCCTCTGCTTTGAGGACTATCGTAATCTTATAATTGCCGTTTGAAAGTTCCTCGCATTTCGCGCTCTTGATACCGCTGGTATCGGTAAGCATGCAGCCCTTCGGGGTCTTGCATACGGGCCAGGAGCGCATATTGTTGCCCTTCTGCTGAACTTCGGGGTCCGCTTTTGCGTCTGCCTCGGTGGTCATGAAGTGGTCGGCGAGTTTGAGAGCCGCGTTGACAACTGTGCCGCCCTTTGAAACCTGCCTTGAAGCGCTGTCGGAGGGAAGCTCCTGATACTCAACCTTGGTAAAGCCGGGGGCATCCTTCTTGGCCTGATCCATAACCTCTGTGTAAGCGGCGAGAATTTCAGCTGTGGTTTCGGGTTTCTTAGCCGCTTCGGTTGTCTCCTCTTCGGAGGTTGACTCTTCTGAGGCGCTTTCGGAAGTCTCGGCCGCCTCGCTTGTTTCGGCGGGCGCGCTTTCGTCTGTTACCGCTTCGGTGGATTCCGCCTCGGCGGAGGTGCTTTCCGCTTCATCCGTAGTTTCCCAGGGAGCGGGCTCTGTTTCTTCGTTGCCGGCGGATTTGCTGCCGCAGGCGGCAAAAGCGAAGAGGATTGAAAGGGCTAAAAGAACTGCGAGAAGTTTTTTCATAAGATTATTCCTCCGAATCAGAAGTTAATCATATATTTGGTGAAGAAGCCTACAACCTTGGTGAAGAAATCACCGAAGGCTCTGGACATAATAACGCCGGCGTGAGTGGGCAGACCTACCATATAATGGAGCCAGTGCTGCCAGAATTTGAGTTCGGCGCCGCAGCCGTCGCAGAGGAAGTCGTAGTCAGCGTCAACGTGAGCAAGTGATGAGCCCAAAGTGTAGCCACATCTCTCACATTTTGCAATGTGGCCCGAGCCGTCATCGGTTGAGGAGTAAACGAAGCTGTGGCCGAGAGCCGCGCCGTAATCTTCGGTCTGGGTGTCGCCGCATCTCTGGCATGCGCGCTCGCGCTTGCCGGTATTGGTACAATCGGGATCCTTGGTTACATGCCACTCGCCCCAGTTGTGGCCGAGAGCGGGAGTGAAGTTGTCTTTCACTAATTGTCCGCACACATTACACAAAGTTTCAGTATAACCTTCCTCTACACATGTAGCAGGATGAGGTGTTCCTTGATTACCGGTAGTATCATGATTAGTAAGAGTAGTTTTTGTTTCTTCTTCAAAACATCTTCCGCAAACACGTTTTTCTATTTTAGGAGTGGTACAATCACCTGCTTGAGTAACGAACCAACCTTCTTCATCTTTTCCGTCTTGTCCCCCGCCCCAATCATGACCTTTTGCAGAGCCAACATCGGGGACAGCATCCGAAACATGTCCGCATCTGTCACAGGGAGCGGTTCTGGTGCCGTCCTTGGTGCAGCTTGCATCTCCGTTGGGCTTGTACTTATCTCCTTCCACCCAGTTTCCGTCTTCATCCTGATAACGCATATATTCTTTATTTTCGTATTTATGACCAAGAGCGGCTTTCTCTCCGTCCTCTTTTTTAAGCTGACAAATAAAGCCTTTATCGTTCACATTGATACGAGGATCAAGCGGATTTTCTTCAATTGATTTCTTGAGTGTTGAGTTTGAATCCTTATCAATTTGATTTGCAATAGTATCTATTTCCGAATCATCCAAGCCCATATCGACAATAATCTGTCCGATAGTGAAAATTGCATAGTAAGCTATTCCTGAGCCGGATTCACAATCCGGGTCAGCGTTTACAGCAAGAGGCTTGCTCGTTTCCGAGTTGGCGTAAACAGCACCATTATCACTCGGGCTCGTGTAAACCGTATAAGAAACGGTATGGCCGCATTCGGGGCGCTTACATTTGAATGTCAATGTGCATGACTCATAATTAGAGCTGAATTCAAAATTAACATATTCTCTCTGTGCGCCATCAATTCCGGCATCGTTAAACCAATAATGCCCGAGTGCAGGGATAGTGTTCTCTTGTGTTTCACCGCAAATTATACATGTATAAGTATCCAAACCGGCAGTAGTACAGGTTGGTTCGGTGTGCAGAGACAACTGCCATTTGTGACCGCAGAAGAATCCGCAGACATCACATTTTCCGTCTTTGTTATCATCTTTATGAAGCTTTGTTTCTTCCGGGATATCATCCACAGAATCAAAAATCTCTTTTTCGTCGACGGTAACTTTGTCGCAGTATTCACAAACTTTCCAGTGATAGTAGTCATCATGTTCAAAGCCACCTTTAAAACTGTGGCTGAAGTTTTCGCAATCATGGAACCCGCAAGCAGTACAATCGCCAAAAGCGTTCAACTTGTGAGAAACGGTATCTAGACAATATATACATGTATGGGTGCCGTCTTTATTGTCTTCATAAAAATGATTATCCGTTCCGCAGCCTTCATACTCAAGACCGCATTCCGAACAAGCTCCCTCCACTACTGCCTTGCCGTCTCCATCCTTTGGAAAATCGTGAGGTCTTTCCCAAGTCTGACTGCACGCTTTACAAACAGTTGAGTGGGTTTTGTCATTACAAGTGCCTGAATAAACACCATATTCTCCGCCCCAATGACCCTTTGTTGAACAATCATAAATGTATCCGCACTTTGTACACTGGCCATTGGTACTGCCATCTGCGAATACGTGATCCTCTGTTTTTTCTCCGCAATGACTGCAAGTAAAATAATGGCTTGAAGAGTTCTTTGGCCTGTAAGAATCTTCAACAACTTCGTGACCGTCTGTTTCGCAGTTCCATTCGCCCTCTGCGAATGCGGGTACGGCAAGTGCCACACAGCCGAATACCAAAGCGATACTCAGCAGGATGGAAATGAGCCTTTTGTTCATTTTCTTCATCAGTTTTCCTTCTTTCTTTGTGAGCTTGTTATCTTATCCCCGGATTCCAAGCCGGAGAATTTTAACCAAGGTAATGAATTGATGACTGCATCATCATAAATCGAATTGCATGCAATTCATTTGTTCTGCATTATTTCAGGTCTCCGCCTACGGAGCCGTCCCAGGTATCAACGTGCTTGGCTTTCATTTCTTCCTCATCAAACCAGCGGGTTGTGACCGCTTTGGTCTCGGTATAGAAGCGGAAGCCGTCTTTGCCCAGGCAGTGCAGGTCGCCGAAGAATGACTTCTTGTGGCCGGTGAACGGGAACACGCCTACGGGAACGGGGATGCCGACGTTTACGCCGACCATGCCGCCATCGGTCCTCTTGGTGAACTCTCTGGCGTAGTAGCCGCTCTGGGTGAAGATGACGCTGCCGTTTGCGAAGGGATTTGCGTTCATAATCGCGAGGCCTTCTTCAAAGTCCTTAACTCTCTTGATGCAGAGCACGGGCCCGAAAATCTCGCGGGTGCCGACTGTCATCTCGGGAGTGACATTGTCAAGGATGGTGGGGCCTACATAGAAGCCGCCTTCGTAGCCGGGCACCACGGTATCTCTGCCGTCAAGCACGAGGGTTGCGCCCTCTTCGATGCCCTTGTTAATCCAATCTATAACGCTCTTTTTGTGCTCCGCGGAAACAACGGGGCCGAGCTGGCTGTCTTTTTCATAAGCGGGGCCGATTTTGAGCTCGCTCGCGAATTTAACGAGATACTCAACGAGCTTATCGGCGATGCTCTCCTGAGCGACAATAACGGGCAGTGCCATGCAGCGCTCGCCCGCGCAGCCGAAGGATGAGTTGATGATGCCCCTGGCGCTTCTCTCGAGCGCGGCATCCTCAAGCACAAGGCCGTGATTCTTGGCTTCGCACAGGCACTGAACTCTCTTGCCGTTTTCGGCGGCTCTTGAGAAGATGTGAAGGCCTACGGAAGTGGAGCCGACAAAGGTGACGCCCCTTACATCGGGATGCTCAAGCAGAAGGTCCGCTTCGTGCCTGGAGCAGGTAACGATATTCACAACGCCGTCGGGGAGGCCTGCCTCCTGCCAGAGTTCGGCGATGCGCATGCAGGTCATCGGGGTCATGGAAGCGGCCTTGATGACGATGGTGTTGCCGCAGGCGATGCACATAGGAGTCATCCAGCCCATGGGAATCATGCCGGGGAAATTGAAAGGAGCGATGCCGGCGAAAACGCCGACGGGCTCTCTGTAAAGAGTGGTGTCATATCCGGAGGAAGTATCGCGGATGCTTTCGCCCATCAGGAGCGAGGGAGCGGAAAGAGCAAGTTCAACGGGCTCTTTAACCTTGAGGATGTCGCCCTTGGCTTCGCCCCATACCTTGCCTTCTTCTCTTGCACAGAGCTCTGTGAGCTCATCCATATGAGCGATGAGGAGATCGCGGAAATCGTAGATTATCTGCACTCTCTTCATAACGGGAGTGTTGCTCCATGCGGGGAACGCCTTTTTGGCGCACTCAACTGCGTAGTCAACCTCTTCTTTGGTGCAGCAGGGAGTCTGGGCAATCACTTCGCCGGTGGAAGGATTGTAGACATCCATATATTTTTCGGTGGCGGAATCAAGCCACTGACCGCCTGCGAAATACTTGAGTTTTTTAACGGACATTTTAACCACTTTCCTTTGCTAATATATTGACGGAGATGCGCGCCGATGTAATTTATAAAATAAGAATTGCAAAAAGGGCGCAATCATCCCATAGTTTATCTGCTATATTATAATATGCATTTTTTATTTTGTCAATACCATATTGAGTTCAATGCGAAATGCGCAATTCGCAATGCGGAATTAAGGGGCGCCAGGCGCCGATTATATTATGCTCACGCATATCCTTGAATGCGGGCGGATGGTATCCGGTCTCACCTGTCGGTTCAGTCGGTGCTTTCGCTACGCGAAGGTGTCCACCGGACACCCGCACCCCTACGGGTCAAGTACTTGTTAAAAACATAATTGTTTTTGATGTTGCTTCCTGAGCGGCACTTAGGGAGGCGAAGAGACGAGCAAAAACGGAGCATTTGCGAACAAAGACAGTACTGAAGTACGGCTAGTGAGCAAAGGCTCCGAGAAAAGACAATAACAAAATATTCCTTATAGCAAAAAGAACAAACAAAATTCAAGGACTGCAAGTTGCAAACTCGCAGCCCTTCTTAACTATATTGTCTTTTCGTTTTTTGCCGTATATTCGCCGACCGAAGATCAGATTTCGCGGCGGAGCTCCACTACCTTTCCGAAGAAAGTGACCGGCAGTTTCGCCACCTGCTCCCTCGTATAGAAAATCGAGTTATACTCCGGATTTTCCGCCATGAGCAGTATGCCGTTTTTGAGCACTTTGAGGCGCTTGAGGGTTGAATTTTCGCCGCTCTCCATTGCAACGACGATGTCGTTATCCTCCACCTGGCTCTGGATTCTGACTACGAGAGTGTCGCCGCTCTGAAACATAGGATACATGCTCTGCCCCTTCACGGTAAGCGCACAGTATTCGCCGCGCCTCGCGAGTTCGGGTGAGATGGCGACAAACTCGCACACATCCTCGTCTTCTATAAATGTCATTTCGCCTGCCTGCACGAAGCCCTTTACGGGAATCATCACGGGGTCGTCGGGGGTGTCAAGCCCGAGAATCGCGCCGATGGAGCAGTGAAAAATCTGGCTCAGGGCGATGAGCATATCGGTATCCGGATTGGTCCTGCCCTTTTCCCACTGGCTGATTGCCGTCTGATGCACTCCGCAGAGTTCGGCGAGTTCGAGCTGGGAAAGGCTGGCCTTTTTTCTGAGTAATCTTATGTTATTCATAGTGTTCCTCCGTTCTTTTAAGAGCAGATTTATTGACCTGCCCGGGGAATGAAAAAACAGTCCGATAATTCCGCGTGCTATTATTCAGCCTATATTATGAGGCATTCTATTGAAAAAGTCAAGCGAAAATCGCAAAAAATTATTTTTCCTATTGACAGACTCAATTTTCGGGTCTAAAATTATTAGTGGTGCTCGTATTTTTGCACGGAATCGAGGTGATTTAATGAATATTACTATTGATAACGGCACTGCCGACATCTCTCTGCCGAGTGAGGAAGAGATGAAAGAAGCCGTTAAAATCTGCTGCGGAAGGTGCTGTCACGAGTGTGAAACGCCCGTTGAATACGCCTGGAGAAAGCGGATGCTGGACCTCGCCGGACTG
This sequence comes from Clostridiaceae bacterium, assembly GCA_016280595.1. GTDB lineage: Bacteria > Bacillota > Clostridia > Oscillospirales > Acutalibacteraceae > CAG-177. The sequence continues at coordinate 10,822 of JAEEHB010000021.1, forward strand.
ACCGGGAGAGCAGTTGAAGAGGTACTCAGCGAAGCGGAAAAAGCGTACATAAAGGCATACTATTATGAGGGCAGAAGCACGGGTGAAATCGCCGGTGAAAAAGGAGTTTCACGCTCTGTTGTATGCGCGGCTCTCACAAGGGCAAAGGAAAAACTGCGCAGGGCTCTCGGTTACGCCGTAATCTACCAGAATTCGCTTGAAGGCGGGGCTCAGACGGAAGCGTTTACGGAATACGCCCTGCATATTATCGGGGCGCGGCACTGCAGGAGCGAAGATGTCGGCACACGGCTCAAAGAATTGCGAAGCGCGAGAGCCGTGAATACCTCTGCCGCCGCAAAAGCGCTCGGCATAGGCATAGAGCGTCTGCTGGATATTGAGGCAGGCAGGGTGGAACCGCTTGCCCGGGAAGTGCTCGGGCTTTGTGAAGTGTATGGTGTTATAAACTGAAAGGATGATGATGTGATGAAAGATCTTAAAGAACTTGCCCTGAGTTATTACCGCGGCGCGGACATCGTGGCGCAGAGAATAGCCGAGAGGCGAAGAAGACTTAACAAACTCGGCAAAGGGAGCAGAGAAGCCGGCATACTGCGGGATGAACTGAATGTGCTCTACCGCGAGCGCAGGGACACGCTTGAGACGGCGGACCTGCTTTGGAACTATTATGGGGGTGACAGGCATGCACAGGTACATTGAGGGGAATATAGGTGAAAACAGGGCGCTCACCTTCGCCGCCTGCTGCGGTTACACCGGGGAAAACGATGCAAACTGCCTGAAAATCCGCCTTGAAAATACCGATATGCAGGGAGCGGGAAGATACTTTGTGACCTTTGAAATCTCGCCCGGAAACACGGTGGTTTCAAATGAAATCACAAACGAAAACTGCCGCCCCGCCTTCATAAGCGAAGGATATATTTACTGCCCGCTCACGGCGTCTTTGACGCAGTCCGGAAACCTTGCGGTGCAGGTGACCGCCGTATATACGCAGGGCGAAGAAGAAAGGGAGGTTAAATCGGGCGTTGCCCGCCTGTCATTCGGCGAATCGCTCGGGCAGGCGTTTACCGTGATGAGTGAGGAATACAGCGGCGTTTTCTCCGCTCTTGACAGCATTGAAGCCCGCCTTGATATCGCGGAGGAAGCCCTGCTGAACACGGACTACGACCTGGTCGCGGCGGCGGTCTGCGCCTCGCTCGTATCAAAGCGCGACGGCAGCACAAGGCTCTACTGCCCCGCTTCGGCGGACGAAGCGGCGGGCCTTATAAATCACATAATCGAGAGCGTTGAGCCCGATGAAAATATTACGCATCTCGTGGTCACGCCTGCGGCTGAATTCACACGCGCCTGCCTTTACATCGTGAGGGTAAACTCCGGCTCGTGCACGGTTTCGGTGCACTCGGGTGCAGAGCTCATAAGGCTGTTGCTGAGCGAGGTAAGCGAATGAGAGGAGATATTGTAATATCCGTAGGTCACGGCAAAAACGCCGCCGGAAAATATGACCCGGGCGCTGTGAGCAGGGACAGGAAATACCACGAGCACCGCATAGCAAGGGAGATTGCACGGTATGCCGCGGAGTATCTGCAGTGCGATATAATCAACGAAAACGGAAACAGATGTCTCGCCGAAAGGATAAGGGATGTGAACGCGGGAAACTACGGCTTCGCGGCGGAAATTCACCTTAACGCGGGCGGAGGCACGGGCACGGAAACCTATTACTACCACGGCTCCCCCACCGGAAAACGCGCGGCGGACGAGGTGAGCAAAAGCATAAGCGGGGCGCTGAAAATACGAAACAGAGGGCCCAAAATCAGGCTCAACTCCGCAGGAAGGGATTACTTCGGCTTTATCCGTCAGTCGAAACCCTGCGCCGTGCTGATTGAAACAGTGTTCATCGACTGCGACAGCGACCTTGAAAAAGTGAAAACTCCCGAAGGTGCGAAGGCCTGCGGCGAAGCGCTTGCGAAAGGGCTTGAAAAGGCGCTTGCGGAAAACACTCATTACGAGGTGACCGCCTGCAACATCGCCGTGAGAAGCACGGCTGATGCGGACAGCCCCGAAATAAGACGGCTCGCAAAAGGCGAAAATTTCAAGGTGACAATCACGGCGAAAAACGGAAAATGGGGCAGACTGCCGGGCGGCGGCTGGGTAAACCTTGAAAAAGGATGCAGGAGGGCGAAGAAATGAACTGGGAAATTCTGTTTTCTTTTCTGGGCTCGGCAACCGGCTGCATAGCGGGCATACTCGCGAGCCAGAAACTCACCAACTACCGACTTGAAAGGCTTGAGGAAAAGGTGAACAAGCACAACAATCTTGTGGAAAGAATGACCGTAAGCGAAATGAAAATACAGATGATGGAGGATAAACTCAATGAATCTTAAAGACGTGAGCGCGGGCACCTGGGCAAGACTCGCGGTGCTGATTGCGGCGCTTGTAAACACGGCGCTTATCATATTCGGGCGCAGCCCCCTCTCCGCTCTCGGAGACGGCGGAAACATTGCGGGGATTGTGATTGCGGTCGCTTCAGCCCTGCTCTCTTACTGGAAAAACAACTCCTTCACCCGCGCCGCACAGGCGGCGGACGAGGTGATGGCGGAGCTGAAAAAACTCCCGCGCGTAAAATAATTTTATAAGCGGTGCAACACTTTGCCCCGGAAGAGTCACATATAAGTGACACAAATAACCGGGAGGAAGAAAAAATGACACTGCTTATCTGCGGAGTAACCGCCTTGCTTGTGGGAATTTTCGTGTATGCGGAACTCCCCTGCTGAATAGAGAAATAAAGAAAATTACTTAAATAATAAAAAAAACTCTTTACAAGCCCTTTTTCTTGTGATATAATCCCGTTTGCAATCTGCCTCTGTCCCGGTCCGGGGGGTATGCCTCAAAGAGGATTTCACCTGCCCCGCACTGAGAAGACGGCAAATAATTAAACGAGGTGAAAAACAATGACACAGGAAGAAAAACAGGCAATCATCAAAGAGTATGCAGCACACGAGGGCGACACCGGTTCACCCGAGGTTCAGATCGCTGTTCTCACCAAGAGAATCAACGACCTCAATGAGCATCTTAAGGTTCACAAGAAAGACAATCACAGCCGCAGAGGCCTGCTCAAGATGGTCGGTCACAGAAGGAACCTCCTTGCATACCTTCAGAAGGTAGATATTGAGCGTTACCGTTCAATCGTTGCAAGACTCGGTCTGCGTAAATAATTCAACACACGGTGCAGGCAGAAAGTCTCTTTTCTGCCTGCATTTCCCGTATTAAGCGGGAAAATCGCAATCATCGGGAATGCCCGGATAAGTTAGCAATGAATCGGGGGCAAAAGAGTTTTTTACTCCGGATTTATTGCTAAACGCCGGCATTACCCGTTGAAATAAATTAAACGAGGTAAAGACATGTTTTTTGAAGCGTTCAAAAAGTACGAAACAGAAATCGCCGGCAGACCTTTCGTAGTGGAAGTCGGCAAAATGGCTCAGCTTGCAGGCGGCTCCTGCCTTGTACGCTACGGCGAGACCAACGTGCTGTGCACCGCAACTATGGCTGACAAGCCCCGCGACGGCGTTGACTTCTTTCCTCTCTCCGTTGACTACGAAGAGAAACTCTACTCGGTAGGCAGAATTCCCGGCTCATTCCAGCGCCGCGAAGGCAGAGCGAGCGAAAAGGCCACTCTCGCCTCCAGAGTTATCGACAGACCCATCCGTCCCCTCTTCCCCAAGGATATGAGAAACGACGTGGGCGTTGTGGCAACCGTTATGTCGGTTGACCCCGACTGCGAGCCCGGCATCACCGCTATGCTCGGCGTTTCCATCGCCATCTCCATCTCCGAGATTCCCTGGGACGGCCCCATCTCCGGCGTGGTAGTGGGACTTGTTGACGGCGAATACGTTATCAACCCCACCCTTGAGCAGAGAGCAAAGAGCGATATGTATGTGACCGTTGCCTCCACGAGCGACCTTGTTGCCATGATTGAGGCGGGCGCAAACGAAGTGAGCAACGACGATATGTATGAAGGCATTATGTTTGCTCATAAAGAAAACCAGAAGATAGTTGAATTCATCAACAAAATCAAGGAAGAGTGCGGCAAAGCCAAGGTTGACTTCCCCTCAAACGATCCCGACCCCGAAATGTACGAGGCAATCAAGGATTTCGCCATTGAGGATATCCGCCTTGCCCTTGACACGGACGACAAGAGAATCCGCGACGAGAGACTCAAGCCCGTTTACGAAAAAGTTCACGAGAAGTTTGACGAAGTTTACCCCGAAATGGAAGTAAAAATCGACGAATGTCTCTACAAGGTACAGAAGTATGTCGTGCGCCGCTGGCTGCTTGACGACGGCAAGCGCGTTGACGGCAGAGGCATCAACGAAATCAGACCTCTCAACGCCGAAATTGACCTGCTTGACAGAGTTCACGGCTCAGGCATGTTCACAAGAGGCCAGACTCAGGTGCTCTCAATCACCACACTCGGTCCCATGAGCGACGCTCAGCTGCTTGACGGCCTCGATGAAGAGGAAAGCAAGCGTTACATTCACCACTACAATTTCCCCTCTTACTCCGTAGGCGAAACCAAGCCCTCCAGAGGCCCCGGCAGGCGTGAAATCGGCCACGGCGCCCTCGCGGAGAGATCCCTCATCCCCGTTCTTCCGAGCGTTGAGGAATTCCCCTACACGATAAGAGTTGTTTCCGAAGTTCTTTCATCAAACGGCTCCACCTCACAGGGCTCCGTATGCGGCTCCACCCTTTCGCTTATGGCGGCAGGCGTGCCCATCAAGGCCCCCGTTGCAGGCATCTCCTGCGGCCTCATCACCGAGGGCGATCGCTTTATGACCATGGTCGATATCCAGGGCCTTGAAGATTTCTTCGGCGATATGGACTTCAAAGTAGCCGGCACAAAGAAGGGCATCACCTCCATCCAGATGGACCTCAAGGTGCACGGCCTTACCCCCGCTATCATCAGAGAGGCTCTTGACAAAACTTACAAGGCCCGCTGCTATATTCTTGACGAAATAATGGCTCCCGTTATTGCAGAGCCCCGCAAGGAACTCTCCAAGTGGGCTCCCAAGATGGTCACCACAAAGATCGACCCCGAGAAGATCGGCGACGTTATCGGCAAGCAGGGCAAAGTTATACAGAAGATTCAGACCGAGTGCGACTGTAAGATTGACATTGAGGAAGACGGCAACGTATTCATCTCCTGCACCGACCTTGAGCAGGCCAACAGAGCGAAGTTCATCGTTGAAACCATCGCCAATGACCCCGAAGAGGGCGCAATCTACAAGGGCGTTGTTACCCGCCTGATGAGTTTCGGCGCGTTTGTTGAAATCGCTCCCGGCAAAGAGGGCATGGTCCACATCAGCCAGCTCGACGTCAGGAGAGTTGAAAAAGTGGAAGACTGCGTAAACGTAGGCGACGAAATCATAGTCAAAGTTCTTCCCAAGGACGACCAGGGCAGACTCAACTTCTCACGCCGCGACGCTCTCATTGAGGTTGAAGGCCTCACCCCCGAAAACGATCCCGCTCCCCGCAAGGATTTCAGAGGCAGCAAGGGCAACAGAAGACCCAACAAAAACCACAACGGTTAATTGAGATATGTTAAGAAGTTTATGCAAAGGGGCAATAGCCCTGTTTATGAGCATCAGCACATTTTTCGCTTCGCTCGCCGGCTCGATAACCGGAAACCCGTACACTAAGGGAAATGAACTCGATATGAGCAAATTCACCCTCGTGTGGGAGGATAATTTCGACGGCGACAGGCTCGACACCTCAAAGTGGGGCTACTCCTGGTGGATAACCGAGCGCAAGGGCGGCTACTGGCACGAGGATATGGTGCGCGTGGAAGACGGCAACCTTATCATCAGCGCCGAATACAAAGACGAGCCCATGCCCTTCCGCTACCACGAATATGACTGGATTAAGCCCTACAAGCCCGGCTGGTATACCGGAGTAATCACCACCAGAGACAAGTATCTGCAGACATACGGCTACTTTGAGGTCAGGTGCATCCTGCCCGCGGCAACCGGTATGTGGAGCGCCTTCTGGATGATGAACGACGACGGCGTTTACAATGTTGACGGCTCCGGCAGAGACGGCACCGAGGTGGATGTGTTTGAATCTTTTTACTACAAGGATTACGCCTTCGGCGGAGACTATATCTCCACCGGCATACACTATGACGGCTACGGTGAAGGCCACAAGGGCGATTCGATAGGCAAGCAATACCTCGAAAACGACCCTTACAATGAATACAACACCTACGGCGTTGAGTGGAATGAGGATGAATACATCTTCTACATAAACGGCAAAGAGACGGGCAGGCTCGGCAAGGGCGACACCTCGCAGAATCCCGAATACCTGCTGCTCTCGGTTGAATTTGCAGGCGAAAACGGAGTGCAGAATTCCGACAGACACGGCACGGGTGAAATAAGCAAAACTCCCGCCGAAAACTGGCCCGCAGCATTCAAAGTAGACTATGTGAAATGCTATCAGTACACGGATAAACTTCAATAAAGCACAGCAAAACGCCTGCCGGAATATTCCGGCAGGCGTTGAATTTTGCCCTGATTATTTAATGAATATACCGAGAAGGCCATAGGAAATAAGAGCCATCAGAGTGTCCGCTATAAGCACGCCGAGCGCGATAATCGGCAGCGATGTGCGCATACGAAGGTCCATAAGCGCGGCAACCAGTGCGCCGGTCCAGCCGCCTGTGCCCGGCAGCGGTATCGCCACGAGGGTAAGCAGGCCGATGTGCTTATATCTGAGCACCTGTTCCTCTTTTTTCTTTGAGGTGCTTTCGAGTTTTTTAACTATCTTTTCGCCCGGTTTCGTTTTTGAAAGCAGGCGGAAAATCTTTCTTATAAACAGCAGGATGAACGGTATGGGAACTATGTTGCCCAGATAGCATATCACAAACGCCCTGCCGAGTGAAACGCCCAGCAGTTTGGCGGCAATCATTCCGCCCCTGAGTTCGAGTATGGGCAGCATTGATATGATGAAGATAATCAGTTCCCTGGGCAGAGTACCCTGAAACAGTTCAACCAAGCGGTCGGTCAAAGCTTCAATCAAGCCTCCGGCACCTCCGGTTAATTATTAGGTATCCCACTCCAAGGTCACTTTAAGACCGTCGGTTTCATAAGTCACATCGTGGAAGAAGTTTCTGCTGACGGATGCGGTAAACGCGTTCATCATTTCTTCGTTCGGGAAGGTGATGGTGAAGGTCATCTGAAGGGTGTGGGGACTGTAAAGCCTGCGGCCGAGTTTGAAGCCGTTTACCCACCAGTGAGTCTGCTCGGGGATATCTACAAGCAGTTCGCCGTCATGGCTTATCTGAAGGCTCATAGGCATACGCTCGGAATCGTCAACAACATTGTAGAATGTGCCGAAGGAGCCTGCCGGGCGGTTGTAAATACCCACTTCACCGCCGTTGGTAATCATATAATTGCCTTTCCAGATCTGGACCATCCACTCCCTGCCGTCATAATCGAATCTGAAGCGGCGGGTGTTGTAGCAGTACATCGGGAGCACGTAGCAGAGCATATCATACTCAACGCAGAAGCCGAAATCTTTCATCCAGCAGTACATCGGAGCATAAACAAGCGCGTCATTGGCGTTGCAGTTGAAGCCGATTCTGAGCATACCCTTTTCGTCGGGGCCGAAGCACTCGCCGGTCTCGGGGTCAATATAGATTTCGGGGTGGAAAACTTCGACTGAGCCGTCCATATAATGAACGTCAAGAATTATTTCGCTGCAGCCGGGATAAGCGGGGTCGTTGAGCGGCTCAAGGTGAATCTCGGCGCTCTCAATGCCGCCGATATACGCGCCCATAAGCCAGCAGATGTTGGCAAGAGCCTCGTTGCCCTCGCTGGAATACTTCTGCCTTGCCGCATAGAGGTCGGCTTTATACTGAGCGGTATCGAGTTTGAGCACGTTGCCCGCAAATCTCGCGGGGTCGCTCATATCGGGAAGATTGGTGAAAAGTTTATAAACATCGAGCGCGCTCTGGTCGCTGATGGCCTTGCACACGGCGATAACGTCTTCGTCCATGGTCACATCAAAGTGTCTGGGAGCGCCGCCGATAATTCTGCCGGTGAGAATAAACTTCACATATCTGATAGCGTCAACGATTCTGATGAAAGTGTCGGTAGTGAGGGTGGGCACGCCGTTTCTGAGCACCTTTCTCACGCCTGCAAGGATGCCGGCAATACCGGTTGCTTCGGGAGAATCGGGCACTTCATCGCCGTCACCTTCAGCCGACGGCTCTCCGGTCTGCACATCTTCGCCCTCGCCGTCTTCCACGCCGGGCTCCTGCTGGGCAGTCTGCCCGTCGGGATCATCAGGATTATTGTCTTCGCCGACAATATCCGTTTCGTTGGTGTCGTTCTGTGCTGCTTCATTCTCCTGGGCGTAGCATACGGTAAACACGCCGAAGAGCATTGTTGCCACAAGCAGCAAAGCGATAATTGAATTCAGTTTTTTCATACATTGCCTCCAAGTTTTCAGTTCTTTTATTTTACTATATAATATGCAAAAAATCAACCGGAAAAATCAAAGAAGCATCTCAACAAAACTCCGCTTTTGTCCGAATCGCTTTTCGCTCTCCCCCGCCCCGCTCAAATTTTACTTGACAAAAGCACGGGGGCTAATATATAATACCTGTGCAAAAGGTCGTTTAGCGCAGCTGGTAGCGCATCCGCTTGACGTGCGGGAGGTCACAGGTTCAAGTCCTGTAACGACCACCAACAAAAGAGGCAAGCCATTTGGCTTGTCTCTTTTGCTTTATGACCGGCGCGGAACCTGTGACCTCCAATCGAATCCGGGGCCCCCGGCAAGTCCAAAAGACTTGTTGGGGAAGAGGAGGAGCGGCGGAGCGGATGAGTTTTCGCGCGAGGCGGGGATTACGGGGCGCGTAAACGATTAAGCGCAGCCCGTGACGACGCGGTTCAAGTCTGTAACGACCACCAAAAAAACAGTCTGTCTGAAAGGACAGGCTTTTTTGCTTTATGAGCGGGGGTGAGAACCCCTTATAATAAATTGCTTTCATACCTGCAAATATAATCAGCCGCCTGAATTTTCAGGCGGCTGATCTACTGAATAACATTATTTCAGAAGTTCCAGGATTCTTTTTTTCGGATTATAACCGATTAACTTGTTAACGACCTTACCGTCTTTGAAATAAACAAGGGTGGGGATATTCTGAACGCCGAACTGATTTGCAAGATCAGGTGCTTCGTCAACATCAACCTTTCCTACCTTTATGTCGCTCCTCTCATCCGCTATCTCTGAGATAATGGGGGCAAGGACTGCGCAGGGCCCGCACCAGGTTGCAAAGAAATCAACCAAAACAGGCTTTTCCGATTTGATAACTTCGCTTTCAAAATTATCGTTTGTGATTTTGATTTCAGCCATTTTCATTCTCCTTTTCAAGGGATTTATAATAAAGCATACAGTGACAGAATCCTTCAAACTCAGGGTCTTTTATTTGATCGCGGAATTCTTTGCACATACACTTTGTGTCAGGTGTCTGCTCGCGCCTGCAAGGGCAGTATCCGCCTTTGCGCTCAAGCCCTTCTTTTATGATTCTTACTACTTCTTCATCAGGATTAAGAGTGATTTTCATTTTCTGCCTCCTTTTTAAACTAACGGACTATCTTTCAGATTGAATTAATCATATCCATCCAATCTGCAAAGAACGGTCTTATATTGTTCGGGCGGAACAGGTCGCCGCAGAACGCCATGTGGTCGCCTCTGTAAACCGGAGCGACATTCCAGATGCCGGGCTCAATGCTTTCAATATCAAGATTGGTTGAAGGCGCGTTAAACGGCGCTCCTGCGGAAATGGTGTTGACCATACCGTCATTTTCCAGCCAGCTTTCATCCACAACATAACCTTTCGGTGTGGTGCCTGTAAGGTTCATTATTCTGTCACCTGTGCTTCGCACGGGGAATTCAACATTTATGTTTTCGTCGAATCTCCAGCTGCCGTCTTCATTCTGAACGGTTGCCGAGCAGGGAATGGCAAAATAATATGTGTTTTCGTCAGTCGATATTCTTTCATTTATCGCGAGTGCGTTGTCAATAAACATATCGTAAGCGGCAGTGTCGTGATTATCATGTTTCTCCGGGTCGGAAAAACCGTATGCAGTAGTGCCGTTTGTAGGTGCGGCAAGAGTTGTTATGCTGTAAATCCAGTCCGCTTTACCGCCGGTAAAAAGCTGAGAAATATCAGCGGTTTCTGTAACGGCAAGTTCTTCCTCGCTTCCGTTTGCCATAAGTTCCGCAAGCAGTCTGACAGTCACACCTCCGAATGAGTGCCCGAGCAGGTTTATTTTATCCTCACTGCTCCAGGACTTTATCAGCGGATTCCTTGAAAAATCCTTTCCGAATCTGTTGTGACCGTATTTTTCGCTGTGCGCTTTTCCGTAATCGGTCTTTGTGCCGGTAAGTTGCGCATACAGCTCACACGCTCTGTCCCAGGCGCTGCCATCGGGGTCAACGGAGGCAGAATGGCATTTGAATCCAAGTGAATTCAGATTCTTAATCATATCTCCGCCGAACATACCCCAATACGGGAGCAGGTTGTTTTGAAAATCATAGCTTCCCCAGCCGCTGAGTCCGTGAACATAGACATAATCAAAATCAGTATTCCAATTTGTTTTGTCAACATTGATTTTTGACACATTGACTGTCGGGAATAAAAACATTATCAATGTCATTATAAAAGAAGTTAATTGAATCATTTATATTTTCCCTCTCAATAATAATCTGATAAAAGATTAATGGCTGATTTTTCTTTCCTCTGTAAGCTTTTTCCAAACCCGGGTATTTATTTTACCCGGTTATCAAGAAACTTTTTTGCAAAATCGGCTGCCGCTTTGATATCTTCCGCGTCCGGTCTGCCTTTGTGGAGACCTTTGAACTCACCGCGGCAATGAAATTCTTTTTCATCAACGGGAATACCCACCTTGTCCGCCTGGGTTTTGACCTTTTTCCTGGTGGAATTCAGCATAGCCGCAGAACCGAAGTTGACAATTCTGCCGATCTTGCTTTTATCGAGTGTTGTGATTATAGGCCTTGAACTCGGATATATTCTTGCCTACCGCAACGGCTGGGCGATGAAATCCGCTTCCGTTACGGCAAACATCACGCTTGCGGTTGCGCTTATTTTTGTGGCAATGATTTTCTATAAAAAAAAGATTACGGCAAAGCAGATTGCCGGCATTATCCTTTGCGGCGGCGGACTGGTGCTGATAAATATATAAATAAGTTTTTTCATTTTTTACCTCTTCGCATTTGTTTATTCGCGGATAAAAGCGTCAGCCCTGCGCGTTCATCATCGTGATAAGCGCCATAAGCACCATAGCCGAGTCAAAGCAGTAGAGCGGGTATTCGCGTCCGGGGTTTACGCGCTGACCGTAATAATAAAGATAGGTGTTTACCCTTTCGGTGTCGCCCATTTTCGCGCCCGCGAGCGCGAGGGCTCCCCAGTAAAACACTTCAGCGCCACTGCGCACATATTCCATTGACTCCCATTTCCAGCTGCTGCAGAAGTTTTCATATACGAGTTTCGCCTGCGCGCTGTCCGGTGAAACCAGATCCCACAGCACGGGGTAAACCTGTGCGGCGGCATCGGGGTAGAAATTATCCCAGGAGAAAAGCGGGTCATAATCAATAAGACCGAAGGGCCCGAAAATGACCTTCTGATAGGTAAATCTGCCGTCGCGGTACCAGTCTTTCATAAAGTGCGCGCGGTAATAATCTGCGGCCTTTGCGGCTTTTTTCTGCATATCGGTGTCACCGATTGCTTCACCGATTTTCTCCGCCGCGCACACGCCCGCATAGACCTCACAGTTATCCATAAGATAGAGATGAAGGTCGGAGGGCTTTGCGAAAGTGTAGCCGAAAACTCTTGTGGCGTATATTACATTAAGCACGGTCCTGATTTCGTCCGCGTGCTCTTTCAACAGAGAAACGTCTCCGTAACGCTCGGCGTAATCCCAAAGCAGACGAAGGAAAAACGCGCTGTAGGAATCGGTGGAATCATATTTGCCGGTGGACTCTTCCGAAACGATTTCGCCGTTTTGCATGGTGACCGTGTAATCGTAAATCGTGCCGGGAATTATATTGCCGCTTTTTGTATTCAGGTGGGCAAAATACCACTCGATAAAGCGCTTTATCCTCTCCCCTGCTTTGGGCGAGCCGTCATAGGCGGTCAGCGCAATCGCGGCAAAGGCGGAAAAATAAGGGTTGACGGTAACCTCGCCGTTATCGCGGTAATAAAACGCGATTGCTCCGTTGGGGAGCTGCTGTTTCCACAGCCAGTCCGCCTCTTCGGCGGCAAGCGCGGCGTAATCGGGCTGAGGAATATCGACCGGCTCAAGTTCCGGCGCAACGGGCCTCTGAGGCGCCGCCAGCCCGAGCACGGTGAGCAGGGAAAGAAACGCCGCCGTTAATTTCTGTAAAAACTGCTGCATACGAATTCCCTCCTTCCGTATTAATAAGATAATTATAACCCGAAATAATATGGGCGGTCAACAGGTTTTAAGTGTAATAAAATCAATGCGCAATTCGCAATTGAGGGGCGCGAATTGAATTCAGAACTCAGAATGCAGAATGCAGAATTAAGGGGCGCACAGCGCCGATATGATTATGCTCTGCATATCCTGTGTTGTTTATATCGTCCACACCCGTCTTGCTCGTTTCACTCACAATCCAGCTTACCCTCAGAAACATAGCCAAGCAATAATCAAGGACTGCAAGTTACTAACTCGCAGTCCTTTTTAACTCTATTGTCTTTTCGCTTTTCGCCTTTTATGCCCCGACCGTCTTTTTCCACAGGCCGTGGAGATTGCAGTATTCATATGCCGCGACGATTTCATCATCCATCACGCTGAACTGCGCCTCGGGCTCGCCTTCCGGATCGAGATACTTCATCTGATAGCCGCTCTTCGTCTGCAGCACAATCCAGGCGATATGGTGCTCGGGTATCATCGGATGGGCAACCTCGCTCACTTTTACCGTGACCTTGTCGTCGGCGGCAAAGATTACCGGAACGTGCTTTTCGACGGCGGCATCCACACTGCCGGGGATGATTTCTTCCATTTTCTGACCGCAGCACATTACGGGAACGCCTTTGTTTTCAAGGTAAACAACTATATTTCCGCAGTGGGCGCATTTGTAAAACTTCATTTGTTCGTCTCCTTTTCATTTTTATGTTATGCCGCAAGTGTTTAATTTTTTTATTTATTTACCTACGCAGAAGCGTGAGAATACTTCGTCAACCACCGCCGCGCTCGCCCTTTTGCCCGTGAGTTCAAGCAGGGCGTCAACCGCGCAGTCGGCGCATACATTTACAGCGTCAAGCGTCACGCCCGAGTGCAGCGCTTCGAGCGCTTCCTCAAGGTGCTTAACGGCCCTCTGACAGCAGTCCCTCTGCCGCTCTCCGGTGAGGTTTGCCGCCTCGCTGTCAAATCCGCTTGAAAGCAGAAGCGAGGTGAGCGCCTTTTCGAATTCATCTCTGCCCTCGCCCGTTTTGGCGGATATGGTAACCGTCCTGTCAAAGTATTGCTCGGTTTCCTGCGCCGTCACTTCGGGGGCAAGGTCGCTCTTGTTGAGAAGAGCAATGCTCTTTTTGCCTTTGCACAGCGCGATTATTTCGCGGTCTTCATCTGTCAGTTTTTCCGCGCCGTCAAACACGGCAATCACGAGTTCGGCGCGCTCAAGGCGCTTCTTCGCGATTTCAACGCCTATGTTTTCAACTTTGTCGTCGGTCTGCCTTATTCCCGCCGTGTCGGCAATTCTGAGCACGATATCGCCCACGAGCACCTTTTCCTCAACGGCGTCTCTCGTGGTGCCCGCGACATCGGTGACTATTGAGCGCTCGTAACCCGTGAGCAGATTCATCACGGTGGATTTGCCCACATTGGGTCTGCCGGCTATAACCGTTTCAATGCCTTCGGTCATCGCTCTGCCCGAGTCGTATCTGCCGAGTATTTCTTCGAGGGCGGTTTTCGTATCCGAAAAAACCTTTTCCATTTCGCCCGCGGTGATTTCTTCAATATCCTCATCGGGGTAGTCAACCCACGCGCTCAGCGACGCGCATACGCCCGCAACCGCTTTGGCGCACTCGTCTATTTTGCCCGAGAGCCTGCCGTCAAGGGTGTTGAGCGCGGCATTTGCCGCCTGCCTGCCGGAGGCGCCGATAAGAGCCATCACGCTCTCGCTCTCCGCGAGGTCCATTTTGCCGTTAAGAAAAGCCCTCTTGGTGAATTCGCCGGGCTGCGCGGGCCTTGCGCCCGCCTCTATCACGGCTCTGAGAATAAGATTTGTGATGAACAGACCCCCGTGGCAGTTAATTTCGGCAACATCCTCGCCCGTGTAACTGTGGGGCGCCCTGTAAACGAGGCAGACCGCTTCATCCGCCTTTTTACCTTCGGCAAAAGCGGAGCCGTAGTAGGCGCGGTAGCCCTTGCTCGCGGTGAGGTCTTCGCCGCTTATGGGAGTAAACACCTTCGCGGCAATTCCGAGAGCGTTTTCGCCCGATATTCTGATTATGCCTATGCCTCCCGGCGCACTCGGCGTCGATATGGCGGCAATCGCAGGTTCGCTCATTTTCATTCACATACGAGGGGCACTTTTTCCCCGCATATTCTCCTTGATATTCTGTAAAACGCCTGTGTCGAGGGGCTGAATTCGCCCGTCTCCTCCCCCGTCACGCTCGAGAAAGTGAGGGCTCTGTCCATAGGAATCACGCCGAGCAGAGGGGTGAGAGTTTCGTCTATGCATTCGTCAATGTTGAGGAGCCGCCTCTTGACGGCGGGCTTCACCTCAAACATATTTATCACGAGTTTCACATCTTCAATGCCTGAGTTTCTCGCCTCCTGCACAGCCCTGCCGCAGCTTCTCACGCATACGGGATCGGGCGTGGTGATTGCGACCGCTTTATCCGCGCAGGCGACAGCCGCCGCAAATCCGCTGCCTATGCCGGCGGGAGCATCGAGGAAGATGTAATCATATCCGGGTTTCAGTTCATCAATCAGTTTTTTGAGATTTTCGCCGGTGAATTCCGGCTCGTAAAAACGCGGGGCGGCGATAAGGTCGCAGTCCCCTTTTACTATTAACTGCTCGGTGTCGCACCGCGAGAGAATATAATCGCCCCAGTCAAACACGGTGTCTTCGCTGCAGCCGAGCATAAGGTCAAGAGAGCGCAGCCCGATATCGCAGTCAACGGCGAGCACTCTTTTTTCCGCGAGCACAAGTTCACGCGCGATTCCAGCAACAAAGGTGGATTTGCCCACACCGCCTTTGCCCGAAATCACGGCATATATCTGAGCCACCGGGCCTCACTCCTTTCGTTTTGATAATATTTAATCAGGGTATGAATTCGCCGTCTGCCGGCTGAGTGTCAACAGTATCCGCCATACCGCAGTAGTATTCGACTATCTCCGCGATTACGGGCGCGAGATACTTACCGGATATCATTCCCTCGCCCACAGCCGCTATGGCAACCTGCGGGTCGTCATACGGAGCGAAAGCGATGAGGAAACCGTTGTTTATCTTTACTGAGTAGCCGTTTAACTTTCTGTATTCCTGGCTGGTACCCGTTTTACAGGCTATCTTCACGGGCACTTCGTCAAAGTACGGGGCGCAGTAGCCGACTGTGCCGACCCTGAGCATACCGCGCTTTACTATATCGAGCGTTTCTTCGCTTATGCCCGTTTCGCACATAACTTCGGGCGTGTTTTCGAGTATGGTCCTGCTGTAGTCGGCGGTCTTTATGCTCTTTATGAAATGAGGCCTGTATCTTGTGCCGCCGTTTGCGATTACATTCACGTAATTCGCGAGCTGAATCGGGGTGAAGAGGTTGCCCGCCTGGCCTATGGCGGACTGAATTGTGTAGCCGGGCAGCCACTCCTGGTTGAGAGAGGCTCTGTATTCGGGTGAATCGAGCACGCCCGCCGCTTCGGGTAACTCACAGCCCGTCTTCGAGCCGAGCCCGAGCATAATGCGGTATTCGTTCATTTTTTCAATGCCGAGTTCTCTGCCCACTTCCATAAAGAAGGTGTTGCAGCTTTCGTCAATCGCGTGAATAACATCAACAAAAGCGCTCGCGTGAGCCTGCTCGCACTTGAACGTCTGCCCGTAGTATGTATATGCGCCGCTGCAGTAGACGGTGAATTTTTCGTCAATCAGCCCTTCCTCAAGGGCGGCAAGAGCGACGGACGGTTTCGCCGTGGAGCCGCAGGCGTAGGCGGACATCAGCGCTCTGTTCCACAGAGGCGAGCCCGAAGCCGTATTGAGTTTCGCGGCGTTTTCGGCATAGGTTGAAATATCGTAAGTCGGGTAACTCGCGCTCGCGAGCACGGCGGAATCCTTGCAGCTGAGCACAACCACCGCTCCCGCATTGGGCACGCGGTTGCCGATTGTTCCGGCGTAGGATTCGAGCGCATCTTTGAGCGCGTCCTGAGCCACTTTCTGAAGACCCGAGTCAATCGTGAGCACTACGGCGTTGCCCTGCTCGGGCTCTTTTGTCACCTTCGCGGTGCGGTTGCCCTTATCGTCGGTATAGACGGTCATTTCGCCGTCTTTGCCTTTGAGTTCATCTTCAAGGGCGAGTTCGATCCCGCTTTTGCCGATATAGTCGCTCATACGGTAGCCCTTGTCTTTGAGGCGGGCGTAACTTTCGGCATCCATCGCGCCGGTCATACCGAGCAGATGAGGAGCGAGTGTGCCGTCGGAATAAGTCCTCACGGGCACAATCTGATTGTCAACTCCCTGATAGAAGGTGCTGTTTTCCATAATCGCGGAGACGATTGTTTCGGGCACGTCCTTTGAAAATGTGTATGTGACACCCACGCCGAAGCCGATACGCATCATGCCGTATCTGACGGACGCGATTTTGAGGGCGTCGGCAAGGGGATATTTTTCGAGTGAAAAGAGTTTCACAAGCGCGTCGTAGCAGTTTTCGGCGCTCGCGTATTCGTTGAGGTTGAGCATATCCCTGCTCTTCATTTCGGCGATGAGCGCGTCACTGTCCTGCTTATATTCGAGTTTGCCGTTTCTTACTTCGAGCGGCAGGATGTCTTCCCACTCGATTTTGTTCTTTTCGAAGAGTTTAATGAGTTTAATGATAATCTCATTTCTTCTCTCGCTCTCGGATGATGGCGGGAAAAACGAACCGTCGAAAATCACGGCGTAGCCCTGCTCGTTATAGACGAGTTTGCTGCCGTTGCAGTCCAGCACTTCGCCGCGCGCGGCTGGGATAACGGAAGTGCGCGAGGAGACGGAGGAAACCGCCGCCTCGTATTTGTCTTTTTCAAAAATCTGGATTTTCACAAGGTCCCCGATGAGCACCGCTGCAAAAATCACTGTTATGACCACCGCGGCAATCTGCCTTGCGCGGGATATTTTTTCGTTCACGGTCCTCACCTCCCTGTGTAAGAATCAAAAAATGTTAATCTTCGGAATACTGCCTGGGCATAAACTTTGAGTGAACAAACCTCACGATGAGGAAAATGACGGGCGAGAGCACCGTTGTGTAGAGAGCCATCGGCAGATAAAAGCCGATGAGCGTGAGAAAGGCTCTGTCAACCCCGCAGATTATGAAATGGTAAAACCAGTAACCGGTGCAGTAAAGAAATGACGCGGCGCCCGAGAGGATGAGATGAGTCATAAAGTTGTTTCTCATCAGGGTGATTATCAGCGTGCCGCAGATGTAGCCGACAGCCACGAGATAGATTGAATTGAAGTTGTTGCCTTTGGCGAAAGCGTCCCACAGAGCGCCCGCAAACAGGCCGTAAAAAATGCCGGCGACATCGCCCTCAAACATAGCGGCGGCTGTCACGGCGGGAATAAGAAGCAGAGGTCCCGCTCCGCCGATTTTCAGAAATCTCCCCGCGCCGTTTTGTATCAGCGAGAGAGCGAGAATAATCAAGGCGAGCAGAGCCCTGCGGTATATCGTCTTTTTTCTGCCTGCAGTTACAGTCATCAGTTTGCCTGTCCGTTAAAACTTGTAAGAATGAAAACATCGGTCAGCTGTGAAAAATCAACACCCGGCTCGATAATCGCCGAGGCGGAAATATCGAGGGTGGCGTCAACGATATCTATGACTGTGCCGATGATGAGGTCGGAGGGGTAAATGCCGCCAACACCCGCCGTGCAGACTATGCCGCCGTCGGTGACAGCGGTGCCCGCCGAAAGGTTGGTGAATGAGCAGTGCCCTTCCTTTGCAAGCTGCGCGGTGGTGGTAACGTAGCTTACCTCCCTTGTGCGTGATTCATAGGCGCTCACGTTTACGGAAGGATTCATAAGCGTATTCACAACGCACTGCGTGGGGGTGACGCTCGCCACAACGCCCACAAGATATTTGCCGTAAATGACGGGGTCGTTCACTTTTATGCCGTGAGTCGAGCCCCTGCCGAGAGTAAGAGTGCCGAATTTATCGGCGGAATCGCGCCCGATAACGGGAGCCTCCGCGAATTTATAATCCTCGTGCTCCTCTTTGAGTTCGAGGAATTCCTTGTAGAAATTGTTTTTGTAAACTACTTCCTCATAGTCCACAAGCTGCTCCCGCAGGCTGTCGATTTCGCTGCGCAGAGCCTTGTTTTCGCGCTTGAGGTAAGATGAGGAGCGGAAGGTGACGGGGATTTTCTTAATGTTGTTTGTCACGGCGCTCGCTACCCTTGAGGCGGGGCCGAAAACGATGCCCGTGACTTTGACAAGAGGAGATGAACCGCTTCTTGAAGCAACGGAAATAACGCTCCCCAGAAGGAGAGCGGCAATCACAACCGCGAATATTTTGAACCCTGCTCTTTTGTAGAAACGCTTCATCGGTAATCTCCAATCAGATGTATTTATTCTGCCCGGTGAGCCCCTGCACGCCGTTAAGGCAGATTCTTGTGCCCTCAACCACGCAGTCAAGCGGGTTTTCGGCTACGACGACGGGAATCTTTGTCTCTTCGGAAATGAGTTTGTCAAGCCCTTTGAGCAGAGCGCCGCCGCCCGTGAGGTAAATGCCTCTGTCAACTATATCGGAAACGAGTTCGGGAGGAGTTTTTTCGAGCGCGTTCTTGATTGCTTCCACAATCTGCGCCACGGTATCCGCCATAGCCTCGCGGACTTCTTCGCTCGTTATATCCACGTTTTTGGGCAGTCCGTTGACGAGGTTTCTGCCCTTTATGTTCATCGTGCCCTCGCCGTCATAGGGGTAGGCGGAGCCGATTTTTATCTTGATGTCTTCGGCTGTCCTTTCGCCGATGAGAAGACCGTACTTTTTCTTGACATAGGCGATGATGGATTCGTCGAGTTCGTCGCCCGCGATTCTGCACGAAAAAGCGGTGACTATGCCGCCGAGTGAAATTACCGCAACTTCACTCGTGCCGCCGCCGATATCAACCACCATACTGCCTGTCGCCTCGGAAACGGGCAGACCCGCTCCGATTGCCGCCGCCATGGGCTCTTCGATAAGGCTCACGGAGCCCGCGCCCGCGCTCTTTGCGGCATCGTGAACGGCTTTTCTCTCAACCTCGGTAACGCCCGAGGGGATGCAGATGAGAATTCTTATCTGCGAGAAAGGCCTTTTCTTCGTTGTCTTTTTGATGAAAGACTCTATCATTTCGGCGGTTATGTCGAAATCGGAGATAACGCCGTCTTTGAGCGGACGCACCGCGACTATCGAGCCCGGGGTCCTGCCTATCATTTCTTTTGCCTGATTGCCTACCGCAACCACTTTCGGCACGCCGGATTTACGGTCAACCGCAACCACCGACGGCTCGCGGATAACCACGCCCTTGCCTTTTACATAAACGAGGGTGTTCGCGGTGCCGAGATCAATGCCGATATCCTGGGTTAAAATCATTGCGAATACTCCTCTTATTTGAATTTGACGCTTGAGAAAATGGATGCGAAGGTGTCGATATCGTCAACTATATCCCTGTCACTCGTCACTCTCATAATGTAAGTGTAGTTTTTCACGGTGATATAGGTTTCGCCGTAATACATCGGCTTGTCGTTGGATGCTTTGGGCACATACACGCCGTTGAAGCCGCAGGTTTCGCCGTTGATGTCAACCGGGAAATTATCTTTTCTCGCGTCGGGGTACATCTTGATTATTGCCGCCCTGGCGGTTTCGTATTCCTCCCTGCAGGTGGGCGAAACTGAGCCCTTGCGGGGGATTATGGCGATTTTATCCTCGGTGCCGTCTTTCTTGAAGAACATATTGTCGGCAATGCTGTCGCTGTTGCTCCAGCCGTCGGGAAGTTCGATATAGAAATGCTCGAGTTCAATCAGGTTGCCAATGACGAGCGCCGTTTTGAAATCGTTGTACGCGGTCACGTTTTCGCCGTTTTCGTCGGTGTATGAGTTGCCGTCTTTATCTGTTGCGAGGATTACGACGTTGCCGTCGCTGCCTCTGATATAGCCGCCGTCCTCTTTTGTGGCAACGGCGCGTTCGTTGCCCTCGTTGTCGGTGACAAATTCGCCGCCGTCAAGGTTTCTCTTTTTTCCGCAGGAAGCGAAAATGCAGAGAATGAAAGTAAGCACAAGCGCAAGCGCTGCAAATTTTTTCATGAATATTCCTCCTTCGGAGATTAAGTGCGTGCCGTATCAGCCGTTGAGAGCGGCAAACGCCTCTTTGTTGTTCTTGTAAAGGGTCTTGTAGACAGCGAAGTTTCTGTCATAAACCGCTTTGTTAGCGGGATTGGGTGTGAATGACTTTCTGACGGGTATGAGTTTCTTCGCCTGAGCCATATTGTCGATAACGCCGAGACCTACCGCCATTACAACCGCCGCGCCTACCGCGCCTACATTCTGCGGGCTGTCAACCGTTTCAACTTTTCTGCCGGTGATATCGGCGAGAATCTGGCAGGTAACGTCGCTCAGGGCGCCGCCGCCTACGAAGCGGATGGCATCGGAAGTCTTGATTTTATTCTCCTGCGTTTCGATAAACCAGCGCATATGGAAGCATACGCCTTCGATAACGGAGCGGATAAGTTCGGTTTTGCCTGTTTCAAGAGAGATGTTGAAGAACATACCTCTCGAATTCGGGTCCTCAAACGGACAGCGGTTGCCGTGAAGCCAGGGGGTGAATACCACGCCGCCGCTTCCCGCGGGAGTTTCGTCGATAACTTTGGAAAGATAATCATAGAGCGAAGTGTAAATGGTTTCCTGAGATTCGGCAACGTGCTTTTTCTCGAGGTAGATGCCGATTTCGTCGAGGGCGAGATGATCCTTTACCCATTCGAGGCATTTGCCCGCCGTTTCGAGCTCGGCAAAATAATTGTATCTGCCGTTTTCAACGCCGACTACCGCCGCGATCATCGCGTTGATATCAACGAGGCTCTTGTCGGTAACGGTTGAAACCCAGCCGGATGTGCCCTGATAAATGTGAGTGTCGCCCAGTTCAACCGCGCCCGCGCCCACTCCGATAAGAGAGGCGTCCATGCCGCCGCCGAATACCGCCGTGCCTTCGGCTAGACCGAGTTCTTCAGCCGCTTTGGCAGAGAGGCCGCCGACCTTCGCTGTGGAATCGACTATCTCGGGCAGATGCTTCATATCAACGCCGAGCAGTTTGCATACCTTGGGGCTCCAGCATCCGTGACCGTCTCTCACGTCATAGAGCAGGGTGCCGAAAGCGGAATCCCTGGTCATCACGAATCTGCCTGTCATACGGCTGATGAGATATTCCTTTACATCGAGCCATTTGTGAACTCTTTTGAAATTCTCGGGCTCGTTGTCCTTTACCCAGTGATATTTCCATACGGGGTCCTTAACGCTGAGCGCCGCCGCCTTTGTGATAAGAAGAGAGGGAATGAGTTTGAAAATGTTGCCGCCCGAAATCTGCGGACCGTACTGCATACCTTTCTTAATCTGCTCGGTCGCGCGCTGATCCATATAACTGAACGCTCTGTGCACGGGCACACCGTCTTTATCAACGAGCACAAGGCCCTGCGCCTGTGAGCAGAAGGAGATGCCTTCAATCATATCGGGCGTGATATCGCACTGAGAGAGCGCCGTCTTTGTGGTGGAGCACATTGCCGACCACCATTCGTCCGGGTCCTGCTCAGCGCCGCCGCCGGGCATAACATAGAGTTTGTAGCCCTCCATACCGGCGCCGAGAAGTTTTATTGTTTCGTCAATTTCGAAAATGCAGGTTTTTACTCCGGTGGTGCCTATGTCGTAGGATATAACGTACTTTTTCATCTGTTTTCCTCCTCGCGGCGAAGCGGTCAGCCCCAATGCGCCGCATATATAGTGATATTAACACAAGCATATTATATATAATTAATCTTGAAAATACAATACCCGAAATAAAAATTTACAAACGCGCTACAGTAAAGAGACAAATAAAAATGTTGAAAAAAACGGGCGCTTTGGGTATAATTTAAGGTGAAACCAAATCCGGCTCAGCCGGGAAAAGGGGAAATATAATGGATAATTACAAAATCAGCGATAAAAAACTCGGCTTCGGTCTGATGCGCCTGCCCAAAAAGGGCATACATATCGACGTGGAGCAGACGAGCAAGATGGTGGATATGTTTCTTGAGGCGGGTTTCACTTACTTTGACACCGCCTATGTCTATGTGGGCAGCGAAGCCGCCACGGCGAAAGCGCTCGTGCAGAGATACCCCAGAGAGTCCTACACTCTCGCCACCAAACTCTTTGTAACGCCCGCTCACACCGAATCAACGGCGAGGAGAGAACTTTCCACCTCGCTCAGGCGCACGGGCGCGAAGTACATCGACTATTACCCTCTCCACTCGCTCAACGACAAGAATTTCGAGAGATTTGACAAACTCAACCTCTGGGATTTCGTAAAAGAGCAGAAGGAAAAGGGCATAATCCGCCACTACGGTTTTTCGTTCCACGCGGGCCCCGAACTGCTCGACAAACTTCTCACCGAGCATCCGGACGCGGAATTCGTGCAGCTGCAGATTAACTACGCTGACTGGAACGACCCGAAGGTGAGGGCGAGAGAAAACTACGAGGTCGCGCGCAAGCACGGCAAGATGATAGTGATTATGGAGCCGGTCAAAGGCGGCGCGCTAGCAGACCCGCCCGAGAAGGTGAAAGAACTGCTCAAGAGCGCCGACCCGGACGCTTCCTACGCCTCGTGGGCAATCAGATTTGCCGCCTCGCTTGACGGCATTCTCGCCGTGCTCTCGGGTATGTCAAATGTTGAGCAGATGGCGGACAATCTATCCTATATGAAAGATTTCAGGCCCCTTGACGAAAAGGAGCGCGAAATCATAAGGCAGGCGGCGGAGATATTCCACGAAACGAATTCAATCCCCTGCACCGCCTGCAGATACTGCGTTGAGGGCTGCCCTGCGCAGGTGCCGATTCCCGATATATTCACCGCGAGAAACAAGCAGCTCGTTTTCGGCAAAATTGACGAGGGCAAAGCGGATTACGACGCCCTTGCCGCCTCGGGTCCCTCGGCTGCGGACTGCATAGGCTGCGGTCAGTGCGAGGCTGTGTGCCCGCAGAAAATCAACATAATCGAAAGGCTTTCGGAATGCTCCGAAAACTTCGCGTAATCAAAGTATTCAGTAAAAGAGGTTATCATATGCAATATGTTCCTTTCAGCGCCGTTAAGCCCGAAGGATTCTGGGAGCGCAGAATCCGCATAAACAAAGAATCGACCATACCGACCATCTACAAGCGTTTCAGCGAAACGGGCAGATTTGCCGCGGCGAAATGCGTGCTCGGTGAAGGTATGCCTCAGCCCCATATTTTCTGGGACAGCGACGTTGCCAAATGGATTGAGGCGTGCGCTTATTCGCTCACCGTGAATCCCGACCCCGCGCTTGAAAAGCAGGTAGACGAAATCATAGACGATATGGCCGCCGCACAGCTTGAAGACGGCTACTACAACTGCTACTATATCCCGTGCGAACTTGAAAACCGCTTTACAAACAGAGACCATCACGAGCTTTACTGCGCGGGGCATCTGACAGAGGCGGCAGTCGCTTACTACAAGGCAACCGGCAAAGACAAACTGCTGAATATGATGAAGAAATACCTTGACCTGATTGAAAAGATTTTCATGGTTGAGGATTCCGCCGCTTTCTGCACGCCCGGTCACGAGGAAATCGAACTCGCGCTCGTCAGGATATATGAACTGACGGGCGACGAAAAATACAAAAACCTCTGCGCCCATTTCATAAACGCCAGGGGCTGCCGCGAAAAAGATGTGGCGCAGGGCCACTGGAGCGGCGACCACTCCTACGACCAGACTCATCTGCCCGTAAGAGAGCAGAAGGAAGCGAAGGGGCACAGCGTGAGAGCGCTCTACCTTTTCAGCGGTATGGCGGACCTCGCGAGGCTCACAGGCGACGAGAAACTGATTTCCGCCTGCAAAACGCTCTTTGAAAATATAAGCACAAAGCGTATGTATGTAACGGGCGGCGTAGGCTCATCCTCGCACGGCGAAACGTTTACGCAGGATTACGACCTGCCCAACGATATGGCGTATTCCGAAACCTGCGCCTCAATCGCGCTCGAATATTTCTGCCGCCGCATGCTCGCGCTCGACATTGACTCAAAATACGCCGACGCGGCGGAGAGAGCAATATACAACTGCATTCTGGGCGGCGTATCGCTTGACGGCAGAAGCTTCTTCTATGTGAATCCGCTTGAAATCAATCTCTCGCGCCACGAAAGATATGAGAAATGGCACGATATAAAAGAAAACCTGCTCACGCAGAGAGTTGAAGTTTTCAGCTGCTCCTGCTGTCCGCCGAATCTCGCGAGGATAATCGCTTCTTTCGCGGGTGACGTTTACGGCTATGATGACAATACAATTTACGCCCATCACTTTATGGCGGGCGAAGCCGGGTGGGACGGCATTAAGATAAAACTTGACACAAGATACCCGAATTTCGGCGACGTGCGCTTTACGCTCAGCGGAGCGAAAGGCAAAAAGTTTGCCGTGAGAATTCCCGGCTGGTGCAGATACGCCACACTTAACGGCGAAAAACTTCCTCACGCTCCCGTCAAAGGCTATCTATACCTCGATGTGACGGAAGATGAACAGGTGTTTGATTTCTACTTCGAAATGAAGCCGCGCTTCGTTGCCGCAAACCCCGAAACCGACGGCGACAACGGCAAGGTCTGCGTAATGAAAGGCCCGCTCGTTTACTGCGCCGAGAGCGTAATCAACGGCGGTGTAAACCTCTGCACCGTTTCGCTCGATACAAGCGCGGATATCGGCAGCGTGCCGGATGAGGAGAGCGGCGGCATGCGCCTTACGGCAAAGGCCTTCATCGACAATCCTCACGATGAACTTTATTTTGACTACAACCCCGAAGACAAAACCGGAATTAATCTCACCCTGCTCCCCTACTACGCCTACGCCAACCACGGCGAGAGCGATATGCAGGTGTGGCTCAGGGTAAAATAAACTGGCGGAGAAAACCATGCAGCAGTATTCAATCACAGGTATGAGTTGTGATGCCTGCCGCGCTCACGTTGAAAAAGCGGTGAAGAGCGTGGCGGGTGTTAAAGTGTGCTCGGTCAATCTGCTCACCAATTCAATGGGAGTTGAGGGCACCGCTTCGCCCGAAGAAATAATCAAAGCCGTGCAGGGCGCGGGCTACGGAGCCTCGCTCAAGGACGAAAACCTGCGCGCAAGATACGAAAACGAATTCAAGGACACCGAAACGCCGAAAATCAGAAAGCGATTTATCGTGTCGCTCGTCATCCTGCTCGCGCTTATGTATATCACTATGGGGCACAATATGGCGGGCTTCCCCCTGCCCGGATTTCTCGCGGCAAGTCCCCTGCTTAACGGCATCACGCAGATGATTCTCAGCGGCGCGATTCTCATAATCAACCGCAGGTTTTTCATAAACGGCGCAAAGGGATTCAAGAACCTCGCTCCGAATATGGATTCGCTCGTTTCGCTCGGCAGCGGAGTGAGTTATGTATGGAGTATATATATCATCATACTTATGATAACGGAGCACTCCGCAGGCGATATGCAGGCGCTTCACGCTCATCTGCACGGGCTGTATTTTGAATCCGCCGCGATGATACTCGTGCT
This sequence comes from Clostridiaceae bacterium, assembly GCA_016280595.1. Classification (GTDB taxonomy): domain Bacteria; phylum Bacillota; class Clostridia; order Oscillospirales; family Acutalibacteraceae; genus CAG-177. The sequence continues at coordinate 36,854 of JAEEHB010000021.1, forward strand.
CATTACTCTCGGCAAAATGCTTGAGGCAAAGAGCAAGGGCAAAACCACGAGCGCACTCAGAGGGCTTATGGAACTCACGCCCGACACTGCCGTTGTGATAAGGGACGGCAAAGAGGAAGTAATCCCCGCCGAGGACCTTGTGCCCGGCGATATCTTCGCCGTTAAAGCGGGCGAAAAGATACCCGTTGACGGCGTTGTGATAAAAGGAAACGCGGCTGTTGACGAATCGGCTCTCACGGGTGAAAGCATCCCCGCCGAAAAGGAGGAGGGCAGCGCCGTAAACGCCGCCACCGTAAGCAAATCGGGCTATATGCTCTGCCGCGCCGAAAAGGTGGGCGAAGACACCGCGCTCTCAAGGATAATCCGCCTCGTTTCGGACGCCACCGCGACGAAGGCTCCCATAGCGAGAATTGCGGACAGAGTGTCGGCGGTGTTTGTACCCGTTGTCACGGGGATCGCGCTGATCACTTTCATTGCCTGGCTTTTATCGGGCAGAGACGTCGCCTACGCGCTGCAGAGGGCTGTGTCGGTGCTCGTAATTTCCTGCCCCTGCTCGCTCGGGCTTGCGACCCCCGTCGCCGTGATGGCAGGCAGCGGAGCGGGCGCGAAACACGGCATTCTTTTCAAGACCTCCGCCTCTCTTGAAGAAGCGGGCAAAATAGAAATAATCGCCCTTGATAAGACCGGCACAATCACAAGCGGAAACCCCGAAATCACCATTATTATCCCGGCTCCCGGCTTTGACAGAAGCGAATTCATAAACTGCGCCGCCTCGCTCGAAAGCAAAAGCGAGCATCCCCTCGCAAAGGCCGTGGCGGCTGTTGAGGGCGCTCAGATAAGCGATGTGCAGAATATTGAAACCTTTACGGGCAGCGGAATAACGGGCTCGCTCGGCGGTGTCACTCTCTCGGCGGGCAACGCGAAATTCATGAGCGCGAAAACGGAAATTCCGACGGATTATCTCGAAAAAGCGGATGAACTCGCTTCGCACGGCAAAACGCCCCTCTTCTTCTCACGCGGCAGCGAATTCGCGGGCATAATCGCCCTTGCGGACAGCATCAAACCCGAAAGCGTGCAGGGCATAAAAGAACTGAAAAATCTCGGCGTTAAGACCGTGATGCTCACGGGCGACAACGAAAAAACGGCAAAATCAGTCGCCTCGCTTACGGGAGTTGACTCGGTGGTAAGCGCCCTGATGCCCGACAGCAAGGCGAAGGCGGTGGCATACCTTCGTTCACTCGGCAAAACCGCCATGGCAGGCGACGGTATAAACGACGCGCCCGCCCTCGTGAGCGCGGACACGGGCATAGCAATCGGTGCGGGCACGGATGTCGCGATTGACGCGGCGGATATAGTGCTGATGAAGAGCCGCCTTACGGATGTGAGCGCCGCGGTGCGCCTGAGCAGAAAAGTGCTGAGAATTATAAAGCAGAATCTTTTCTGGGCGCTGTTTTACAACTGCCTGGGCATTCCCCTCGCCGCGGGTGTGTTCATACCCGCCTTCGGGCTTGAGATTAACCCGATGTTCGGGGCGGCGGCGATGAGCCTTTCGAGCATATTCGTTGTGACAAACGCGCTTCGCCTCAACCTCTTTGACCCTGCGGACGCCTCACACGACAGAGCAATAAACAGCGGCACCGGAGATTTGACGGTACCGCCGGAAGTATATAACACAAATGATAAGGAGACTGTCGAAATGAAAAAGACAATATATATCACGGGCATGATGTGCCCCCACTGCGAAAACGCCGTAAAGACCGCGCTCGAGTGCCTTGAAGGCGTTGAGAGCGCAGACGTGAGCCACGAGAGCGGAAAAGCCGTTGTTACTCTCAAGGCGGACATTGAAGATTCGATTCTCAAAAAAGCGGTTGAAGACAAGGGCTACACGGTAACCGGCATAGAATAAAAAATAAAACTTGACAAGAGGGAATACCTTTGTTATAATTCCCCTTGCAGTTGCGGATGTAGCTCATCTGGTAGAGCGCCACCTTGCCAAGGTGGAGGTAGCGAGTTCGAGCCTCGTCATCCGCTCCAGAAAAAAGCACTTGCCTATGGCAGGTGCTTTTTTCAACTGAATAAATCCTTTGCAGGATTTGTGAAGTATGCTCCGCATGTGAAATGTGCTTCGCACGTGAAATACGCCTTCGGTATGTGAAATACGCCTGCGGCGTGTGAAACACTTCCGCAATTGAATTTCCTTTGGATATTTGCTATAATATTTCTATCATCATTACGAATCAAGGGCTTTGGGTATGACTGTATATCAGACCGAAAACATAATAAACTGCCGCGCTCTTGACGGCTGCCGCACTCCGGACGGGCTGACAAAGGCGGGTATGATTGTGCGCTGCGGCATCCCCAAAACGCCGACGGAAAAAGACATCGCGCTTCTGCGCTCGCTCGGGGTGAAAACAATTATCGACCTGCGCGGCAGACTCGAGGTTGAAGCGATGCCGTCTTTCTTTGAGAAAAACGCGGAGTTTGATTATCACAACATTCCCCTGCTCGAGGCAGACCCCGCTCTCACGGGCAAGCCCTTTGACCTGTGGAAACTTTATGTTGCCTCGCTTGAAAACAACCCGGAGCGCTACGCTCAGGCTCTTCACCTTATCGCCTCGCTCACTCAGCCGTTTCTCTACCACTGCTTTCTCGGTAAAGACAGGACCGGGCTTCTCTCCGCCCTGCTCCTCTCGTGCGCCGGAGCGTGCGAAGAAGATATTTACCGCAACTATGAGTGCACCTATGACCTGATAAAGCCCTTTGCCGAAAAAGAAATCGCGGCAAACACCGGGCTGATATGGGAAAAGGATGTTACCCGCCTCAAATCGGACAGAATAAACCTGATTAAAACCTTCGCCTTTCTCAAAGAGAAATACGGCGGCGCGACCGCCTACCTTGAAAGCATAGAAATTTCAGGTGAAGAGATAAACGCAATCAAAAAAATGCTGATATAAAAGAACGCCTGTCTTTGGGCGGAGAGTCGTAATCCAGTATTGGTTTTCACGGAAAACTAAAACCGCAGCACATCGTCAGATTTGCTTACCATACATACTCAGTATGCTTTCGCAAATCTTCCTTGTTCTGCGGCTTATTTTTCACGGGAAA
>JAEEHB010000002.1 GCA_016280595.1 Clostridiaceae bacterium
AAACCGCGGACTGTTTTCCGGATTGCTTTATTGCGCCGATTGCGGAAAGAAGCTTACTTTTGAAGCGACAGCAAACTTTAAGCCTGATCAATACAGATATGTATGCTCAGGTTACCGCGGCGGCAGAGGCGATTGCACCATCCATTACATCAGGGAATGCGTTATCAAGGAAATTGTAACCGCAAAACTCAGGGAAGCGTTATCCGTTGTCAAAAGCGACATTGACGGTTTTCGTGAAGAGTGGCTGAAACAGAATAATGCCCTGAAAAGCAAAGCGGATGCCGGCGATCGTAAAAAGCTTGCGGAATTGAATAAGCGATATGATAATCTTGATGCCGTTATTGCCAAAACCTATGAAGATTATGCTCTCGGAACGCTGACACAGGAACGGTATTTCAAACTGGTAGATAAATTTGAGGATGAACAGTCAACTCTTAAATCCGAAATTGATCTGCTTGAAGAAAAAATCTCAAAAACCGATGAAACCGAAGACAAGGTTGACAGTTTTATTGAACTCGTTGAGAAATACACCGATGTTCCCGAACTGACACCCACTATTGTCAATGAATTTATTGACAGAATTATCGTTCATGAAGCAGATAAATCCACAGGCAAACGCACCCAGGCAATTGAAATCGTATTCAACTTTATCGGTCAAATTGCTTTCACCCCCGAAAGCTCCGATTATCCGATTGCAAGTTAAGATGCACCCAATCAAAACCTATTAAATCATGCAAAACACAAGTGAAATAACAGAGTCGTGTGACTCGTTTTTAACAAATCACACGACTCTCTGACCAAAAAGTTCCTTACAAGGATTTAGGCATGCGCAATTCGCAATTGAGGGGCGCAGGGCTCCCGCCTGTCATTCCGAGCCTGCCGAGGAATCTCAAATAGATCCTTCGACTCGTTTCACTCGCTCAGGATGACAAAACGGTTTTAGATGTTGCTTCTTCAAAGGCACTGAGGGAGGACGCAAGAAGCGATGAAAACAACGCATTTATGAGCGAAGACAGTATCGGGATACGGCGAGCGAATAAAGGCGTTGGGTCGAACCGCCAATGCGCCGCCTGTGGCGGATAAAGCGAGGCGGTGAGAGGAAGAAACAAGGAGAACTGCGAAGCGAGCCAGCGAGCAGAGCGACTATGTTTCTGACGGGCTTTAATATTCTCTTCCTTATAGTCAATCACCGCAAAACAGCAAAAAGAACTGCGAGTGTAAAACCCGCAGTTCATTAAAACTTTTTTCTTTTCGTTTTTCGCCTTTTATGCCCCGACCGGTCACCCCGCCATCGGGAGGGCACCGTTTACGATAAATGCCGTCGCTATGCCGAAATAAATCAGCAGCGAGAGCGCGTCCACTATCGTGGTAATCATCGGGCCTGCCATTAGAGCCGGGTCAAGATGAAGCACCTTGGCGAGTATGGGCAGGGAGCAGCCGATGGTCTTGGCTATGATGACGGTGAGTACCATTGAGATGCATACCACGAAGAAGACGGGGGTGCTGGTGTCAGAGTGGAAGACCATGCGCATTACCCACATCCTGATAAAGTTAGCCACAGAGAGGGTAATACCGCACATAACGGCGACGCGGATTTCCTTCCAGAGCACCAGGAAATAGTCTTTTACTTTGATGTTACCGAGCGCAAGGCCACGGATGATAAGGGTTGAAACCTGGTTGCCCGAGTTACCGCCGGTGTCCATAAGCATGGGAATGCAGGCGGTGAGGCCCGCGATGAGCGCGAGTTTGTCCTCAAAGTTTTCGATTATCATTCCCGTGAATGTAGCGGAAATCATAAGGATGAGGAGCCATACGATTCTGTTTTTGAAAAGCTTGAAAACGCCGGTCTTGAGGTAGTTCTCTTCCGAGGGTAACAGCAAGGCCATCTTTTCAAAGTCTTCCGTGTTTTCTTCCTGGATAACGTCAACGATATCGTCGATGGTGATGATGCCGACGAGTCTGTTTTCGTTATCAACAACGGGCACGGAGAGAAGGTCGTATTTGCGCACGATTTCGGCGACCGTTTCCTGGTCGTCAAGGGTGTTGACGGAGATAAGGCGGTCGTCATCGACCATTATCGATTCGAGCACGGTGCCTTTTTTCGCGACTATGAGTTTGCGAAGGGGGAGCACGCCCACGAGTTTGCGCTTTTCGTCAATGCAGTAGCAGGTTTCGATTGATTCCTTGTCCTGCGCCGTGCGTCTGAGTTCGTCAATCGCCTCGTCTACGGTGAGGCGGGAGTGGAATGCCGCCATTTCGGCAGTCATGATGCTGCCTGCGGAATCCTCGGGATATCTGAGAAATTTGTTGATGGTTTCTCTTGTCTCGCGGCTTGTCTGGGCAAGCACGCGCGTAACCACATTTGCGGGCACCTCTTCAAGAAAGTCAACGGCGTCGTCGATGAACATATCTTCAACGAGGTTGTGAATTTCAACATTGGTGATTGAGTTTATAACCGCTTCCTGTGTTTCCGATTCGAGATAGGAGAAAACATCAGCAGATGAATTTTTGGGAAGAAGACGGAAGATTTTTACCTGGTCCTCTTCGCCTGCCTCCGATATCACCTGGGCGATATCGACGGTATTCATTTCATTGAGAATATCTTTTATCGTGGAAAATTTATTCTCATGAAGCATGTTGGTGATAAGGTTGAGCAAAACTTCATTTTCCAAAATAATACGCCCTTTCCGCAATAGCGTAAGGGCGTTAAAGAATAATCAAACCGCTGAAAAAACAATCAAACAACCGTCTGAGATGAACCCAACAGCCTGCACGCTAATGCTTTATAGAATTTTAAGATGCATAATCGACCGTGACTACTGTCGCTGTTCAAGAAATCTCACCTCACTGTTTCTGTGCCTGTTTTTTCTTTCTGGCTTTGGATTTGTAACTCAGGAGCGCTTTTACCGAATCTTCGGGGGTAACAATGTCGCCCACACAAAGCGCCGATTCGGAATACATGCCTCTGAATTCGGTGCCTCCGATGGTAAGCAGGCCTTTTGCCTTGGCAATCTTAAGCAGTTCTTTCTGCTGCTCTTCGGTGTTGCCCGGGTGCCAGACCTCTACGCCGTCAAGCCCGATTTTGATAAGCTCGTCAAGCAGTTCGAAACTGTTTCTTGAGCCCGGATGAGCAAGCACCGCGATGCCGCCCGCCTCGTGAATCGCCTTGACTATTTCGGAGGGTTCGGGGTATTTTGCGATTGTGACCACATTTCCTTCGCTTTCGGGGGAGAAGAGTTCATCGTAAATGTCTCCGTAAATCCCGGCGGAAATGCCGCACTCCATAAGAGCATGCATAATGTGCTGCTCAAATACGGCTGTGGAGCCGGTGGCGCACTTTGTGACAAGCTCGGGAGTGATGGGATACTTACGGGCGACTTTGAGAGTCATTATCTGACTCGCCCTTTTCCTCGCGTCGATATTTCTGTGGCAGAGGCCTTCGAGCCTGTCGGGGCTGTCGGGGAGATAGCACAGGATATCGGCGTAACTGTTCCGTTTTGAATCGTAGGCCGAAAGTTCAACTCCGGGGATAACCGTAACGCCTTTCCTTTCGCCTATTATTTTGCCTCTTACGGTGCCCGCCTGACAGTCTCTGTCTGTGATGGCGATGGCTTCCAGTCCTCTTTTCTGGGCGAGAACGATGAGATCGTCAATGCCCATGGAACTGTCCGAAAGTTTGGTATGGCAGTGTAAATCTCCTGTCATAAATGAAAACCTCTTTCAAAAAATCGCATATACCCTCAATATACAGCCATTATATAATAAAAATTTTAATATTGCAAGTCTTTTTGAATTTTTTATTAAAAATAATTGAATAAGTGTTTTTTTGACCTGTGTTATGGTATAATACCTTGAACTGTAAAAACCGGAAAGGAGGGATACGATGGCAAAGCAGCCCAAAGAAAACAGATTCAGGCAGACTACCGTTATGGTGCTCATTTCGCTCTTTCAGGCAATCTGCGCGTGCGAAGTGATTCTGTATCAGAAGGAAGCAAGCAACAGTCTGATTTACATATTCGCCGGTTACATCGCCGCCGAGTGGCTCTATATGATGTTCGGCGTGATTATCACGGGCAACGATTATTTCGAACTCGAAGCCATCGCGTTTTTCCTTTCGGGCATTGGGCTCACGGTGTGCGCTACAATCAGCGAGGATTACGCCTTAAAGCAGGTTATCGCCATCGGGCTCGGGCTTGCTGTTTACCTCGTGCTCCTTCTCCTCATAAAGAATATAAGAGTCGCGATGTTCTTAAGGTACCCGGCGGCGGTCGCTTCGCTTATTCTGCTTGCGGTAAATCTCGTTATGGCGAAGGTCACAAACGGTGCGCTCAACTGGATTACGCTCGGCTCGTTTTCGTTTCAGCCGTCCGAACTTGTAAAAGTAGCCTTCGTGCTTGTTGGCGCGGTTTCGCTTGACAAACTGCTTTCAAACGTCAATCTCATAAGATATATCGCTTTCTGCCTTGCCTGCGTGGGCGCGCTCTTTTTGATGCGCGATTTCGGCACGGCACTCATCTTCTTTTTCACATTTATCCTGATTGCCTATATGCGCTCGGGCGATGTGCGTACTATTGCGCTCATCTGCACCGCCGCGCTCATGGGCGCGCTGCTTATAATCTATTTCAAGCCCTATGTCGCAAACCGCTTTTCGGCTTACAGGCACGTGTGGGAAAATATGGACACCACCGGATACCAGCAGACAAGAGTGCTCATTTATTCCTCCTCGGGCGGACTTTTCGGGCTCGGGCTCGGCGAAGGCAAACTCAGGGATGTTTTCGCCGCTTCAACTGACCTCGTCTTCGGCCTTATATGCGAGGAAATGGGCCTCATAACCGCCATTGCGGTATGCGTGTCATTCGCGTTTATCGCGGTATTCGCCTTAAGGGCGGCAAAGGGCGCAAAGTCTTCATTTTACGCTATCGCCTCGGTCGCGGCTTCGGGTATGATACTGTTTCAGCTTATGCTCAATGTTTTCGGCATCACGGATCTTCTGCCGCTCACGGGCGTAACCCTGCCTTTTGTTTCAAGGGGCGGCTCAAGCGTAATCTGCTCGTGGGGTCTGCTTGCCTATATCAAGGCGGCGGGCGCACCCTTCAAACTGCCCTCGCCCGATGTTGATATGTCGCGCAAGGCGAAGAAGGGGGGCACAGCCGCGTGAAAAAAACGGTCAAACGCGCCGCGGTCCTCTACTTCCTTGTAGCAATTTTCCTCGCGGGTATGATTCTGCTCACGGTGCAGTTTGTGATGAACGGCTCAAAGTGGGCAAACAACAGAGCCAACCGCCATATTTATTCGGGCGGCACAGTCGCTCAGGCGGGCGCGATTTATGACAGAAACGGCGTAACCCTCGCCGCGAGTGAAAACGGCAAAAGAGTATTTGCAAAGGCGTCTGCGGTAAGAAAAGCGGTGCTCCACGTTGTGGGAGACACAAGCGGAGTGATTTCAACTGGCACTCACTATCTTTACAGAAGCACCCTTTCGGGTTACAATCTTATTGACGGCATATATTCGCTCAAGTCAAAAGGCACAGGCAACGATATCACGCTCAATATCGATTCGGGGGCGTGCAGGGCCGCTTATGAAGCGCTGGGCGAGCGCAACGGCACGGTGGTTGTGTGCAACTACAAAACGGGCGAACTGCTTGTGTCGGTTTCAAAGCCGTCTTACGATGTGACGGATGTGCCCAAAAACCTCAGAACAAGCGAAAGATACGAGGGCGTATTCCTCGATAAAGCCTGCTCGGGCATTTACACGCCGGGCTCGATTATGAAGATAATCACAGCCGCCTGCGCGATTGAAAATATACCCGATATATATATGCGCACATTCGAGTGCAAGGGTGAATACAAAACGGGCGACGGCACGGTAATCTGCAACGGCACTCACGGCAAGGTGAGTTTTCAGCAGGCGCTCAATGAATCGTGCAACTGCGCTTTCGCTCAGATTTCAATAGAACTCGGAGCGCAGAAACTGAAAGCGACCGCGGAGTCGCTCGGCTTCAACAAGCAGCTTTACGCAAAGGAAGTGCCGCTTGTAAAAAGCAGATTCAACCCTTCCGCCTCAAGCAAAACAGAACTCGGCTGGGCGGGAATAGGGCAGTCAACAACTTATGTAAATCCCGTTCATTTCCTCGCAATTATGAACGCGATTGCAAACTCCGGCACGGGATACGCGCCGGACAGAATAAAGCAGACGGGCACACTCACACAGATTATCGGCAGGATGCCCGAAATAATGGTGAGGATGAATCCCGACACCGCCTCGCAGTTAAAACGGTTGCTTCGCTCAAACGTCACCGATAAATACGGCGAGGGTAAATTCCCGGGCCTTGTGATGTGCGGCAAAACGGGCACCGCAGAACTTGACGACGCCGAAAGCCACAGCGTGTTTGCGGGCTTCTGCGCAAGGGATGACCTTCCCTTAAGCGTGGTGGTAATTGCCGAAAACGCGGGCTGGGGAAGCGGCGTTGCGGCAAACACGGCAAACAGAGTGCTTCAGTATCTTGATGACAACAGATAAAACCGGGTGAGGTATGAAATGATTAAAAGAATACTTTCCGTTTTCGCCGCGGCAGTGCTTATTGCTCTGTGCTGCCTGCCGGCTTTCTGCGAAGAAGAAGAGACCGAATATCCCGCCGCCTCCTGCAAAACAAAGGCTGACGGCATCACAACCATATATGTGATAAAGCAGAAGGAAGAGGATTATATCTGCGAGGAAAAATTTCTCCCTTCGGGCACCGCGCTGACCTTTGCCTATGAAGAAAAAGATCCGCAGATTATTTCCGACAGCGGCTTTGAGCCGGGCGGCAAGTACTACGCCTATGTCGAGGCGGAAATCGGCACCGGCTATGTGTGCACGGACGATATCGTGCCGGACGAAGAGGTCTTTTCGGGCAAGAGTTTTCTGAATTCATATCAGGATACCTATGTCGCGGACGCGGCGAAGGGCGTTGAAATCAGAAAAGGACCCTCAAGGATGTATGACACGGTTGCCGTTATACCGCAGGGCGAAACTTTCACCGTTTCCGAATTTGATTCAAACCTGAATAACCCTTACTACGGCTATGTGAATTACGGCGGCAAAGAGGGCTGGGTGTATGTTTACGATTTCGACCTTGACCACGCCGTCTGCTATAAAGTTGACTCCGCGTCGTATTTCGCCGGCAAGGCGCAGGTTATATCAACAGGCGTTTATCTTGCGGATATCCGCCGCGACGACGGCACAAAATATTTAAGACTCTCGGACGATATTCCTCTGGGCACAACGCTCAAATATGATAAATACTGCTACCTTGACGCGACAAACGTTGCCGCATATACGGAGTATAACGGCACAAAGGGCTGGCTGACTTTCAGCGTCGGCACGCAGGACACCTCGCCCGGTCACGTGCTTCCGTATGTGTATGATATCGCTTATATCGGAAGCGACTCGGAGATTTACTCAAAGAGAGGCGATATTTTATCCGGCACGGGCAAAGCGATACCCGCGGGCACGCTCGTTAACCTGCAGGCGTTTTACCTTGAGGCGGACAGCACTGTTTACCGCTGGTGGCTTAATGTCGAATACGGCGGCAAGAATGTGTGGATTACCGCCGACGATTCTTCTTCAAGCGCAATCGGCTCGGGTATGTACGCGCTCGCCTATGTTTCGGGCGATTCAATCGGTATGTATGACAGCCTTGACCTTTCATCGGGCATATCGAAAACCCTTTATTACGGCGAAAGGCTTTCGCTCTTTGCTTCAATCCATTCGAAAGGGCTTTACTGGTATTATGTCAACACTCCGGGCGGCCCGGGAATTGTGAGGCAGTCCGATTTAATCACGTTATACGCTTCTTCCAAACGCCACGCCCTCAGGATGAATGAAGACGGCGAAACCGTGATGGGCGTGAGCGAAGTGCTTGAAGACCCGGGAGTTGAAACAACAGCCCCGGCAGAAGAAGACGAAACGGAAGAGGCAAAGGAAAAGAAAGATTTTCCGCTCACAAAAGTGCTTATCGGAGCGGGTGCGGCGGTGATTATTGCGGCGGCTGTCGCGGTTTCCGCGGTTACGACGGTAAAGAAGAATAAAAAAGAAGATTAATTAAAAAACAAAACGGCAGGCTCGAAATGAGCCTGCCTATTTTATTTATTTTTTTTTACTGCGCCGTGAATTCAAGCTTGATTGTATCGGATTTCTTTTGGTATGCGCTCTCCGCCTGCACGCTGAGAGTGTAGGTCTTGCCGGATTCGAGCGTGTCCGCGCCGATTCTGAAATCCGCGGTATCGTCATCGTCAATCACATAGTAGTCGTTGATGAAAGTGTCGGAGCAAACTTTCTTCCCGTTTTCATCCCTGATTGTGATTTTATAGTTGTGCACAATGTAGCCGTCTGCCGCCTTTGCCTCGTCAAACGAAATCACCCATTCGCCGCCTTCATTTTTATATGCGGTTGCCTTGGTGTCATCGGCGAATACGGGAGCGGTGTCCTGCGCTTTTCTGCTCTTGTAGGAGTAGGCGTAGGTGCTCTTGTCGTTTACATTATCGGTGTAGTAATCAAAGAGATATGTGCCCGAAAGAAGATCGTAGCCTATAAGACGCACGCTGCCGTCATTGTCCGCCTCAACTATGCACATCTGAGCCGCCGGGTCATATCCGTCGGGATGCTGACCGGGAATGTAATTCTTGTCAAGCTCGAATGTTGCGGTTGCGCCGCAGCCGAGAGCGGTATAAGTGGACTGGTAAATGCTTCTCGGGTCGTTCATCGGGAAATGGGAGTGACCGGAGAAATCAACTATGCCGGGATGCTTGTTGAAAATGGGATTCAGCTGCGGGTCGCCCCAGTAGGTGCTGCCGTAAACGGTGCCCCACGCGTGAGGATGCTGGAAAACGAAAACCGCTTTTCCGTCCGCTTTCTTCTCGGCCTCACTTATGGATTTATCGAGCCAGTTGAGGCTTGACGGGGTGAAGGTCCATTCGGTCTGCCCGCGCTCGCCCGAAAAGGCGATGAGTGAAAAGCCGTTTACTTCATTGACCGTATCGGGGTCGTGCCCGAAATATTTAACAAAGTATTCTTTGTAGTTGTCGTTTTTGAATTCGTGATTGCCGTGAATAACTATCAGCTGAGTTTCTTCGCGCACGTGCTCGGAGAGAGTCGCGGCAAAGTTTGCGTAGTCGCCTTCGCCGCCGACGCTTGAGAAATCACCGAGGTGCACAACGGCGTCAATGCCGGGGTAGGTGCTGTCATTGTCATAAAGTTCATAGGCCGTGTCAACCGCGAGGGCGACGTGGTCGTTTTTGTTATGGGAATCGGTGATGATAACAAAGCGCACCGCGGGGACAAAGTCCTCCGGGACTGCGGGAACGGCATCGGCTTTGGTGCCCGTTGCCACCTGGAAAATCTGACCGGGCAGTACAAATGTCAGCACCGAAAAAACTCCGAAGATGATACCTATTACCCAGTTTTTGATTTCAATGAGAGTACCTCTGTCCATATTATTTCTCCTTGTCTGCTTTTATGAGTAATCTCACGGCTTCAACCGCCGTCTTTACGGCGCAGTCCGTGTCGGTGTTTCTGTTTTCGGGCATACCGCATTCGGCAATCTCCTGATTCCACACGCAGTGGAAAATCGCGCCCGCGCGCGCTCGTCTTAACGAAGCGAGCACAAACATAGTCGCACTCTCCATTTCGGATGCGAGGCAGCCGCCTTTAATCCACGCGCTCCACTTGCTTTTGAGTTCATCCGCGCAGCCCATTGTATCGGGACTGTGCTGGCCGTAGAAACTGTCTTTCGCCTGCACGATGCCCGTGTGATAAGGAAAGCCGAGTTTTCCGCCCGCTTTTACTAGAGCGTTTGTCACCTCAAGATCCGCAACCGCCGGAAACTCAAGCGGCATATATTCCTTTGAGGTGCCGTCCATCCTGATTGCGCCCGTGGCTATCACAAGGTCTCCGGGCAGCACATTCAACTGCATTCCTCCGCAGGTGCCAACCCTCACAAAGGTGTCAACGCCTATGTGGATGAGTTCTTCCATGCAGATTGCCGCGGACGGACCGCCTATGCCCGTTGAAACGGCAAGCACGTTTTCACCGTCGATTGTGCCGCGGAAGGTGCGGAATTCACGGTTGAATGCGATTTCTTCGGCAGAGTCGAAGTATGACGCAATCTGCTCAGTCCTTGCGGGGTCGCCGGGAAGTATGGCGTATTTCGCGCCCTGGGCGGCGGTAAGATTAATATGGTATTCGGGTTTCGGCATATTATCCTTCCTTCTTTTTTCTCAGTTTCTCAAAAAACTCCGATAAGAGTGAAGAACATTCTTCCTGCATAAAGCCCGCAGTTACTTCGGGCTTGTGATTATAGGGCAGGTCAAACAGATTTATAACCGACGAGCAGGAGCCCGCCTTCGGGTCAAACGCGCCGTAAACGAGGCGCCTTATGCGTGAGTTTATGATTGCGCCCGTGCACATCGGGCAGGGCTCGAGGGTCACAAACAGGTCGCACTCCCACAGCCGCCAGCCGCCGAGCTTTTTGCAGGCGAGGTCAATCGCCTCTATCTCCGCGTGGGCAAGGGCGTTTTTGCCGTTTTCGCGTCTGTTTCTGCCGGTCGAAATAACTTCGCCGTTTTTCGCTATTACGGCGCCTACGGGCACTTCGCCTTCAGCCGCCGCAAGCCGTGCCTGCTCGAGGGCAAGGCTCATAAGCATTTCATCGGTCATTATTTAAGGCCCCAGATGTTTTTCGCGTATTCGTTTATTGCTCTGTCCGCGCTGAAGATGCCTGCGCCCGAGATATTCATGAGCGACATTCTGTTCCAGCGCTGTTTGTCAAGCCATACCTGCTCAACGTTTCTCTGAGCCTGTCTGTAATCGGCAAAGTCCGCGAGCACCATATAGGGATCGTGATGGATGATAGTGCCGCCTATTTCGCCGAACTGCTTGCCGCAGATGCCCTTGTTGATGAATTCGACTATATCGTGAATTTCGGGGCTGTTGAGATAATAGTTGTTTGGATTGTAGCCGTCTCTCTGAAGTTTGCTGACTTCGTCCGTTCTCATACCGAAGATGAAGATGTTGTCTTCGCCTACGGCATCGTATATTTCGACATTCGCGCCGTCCATTGTGCCGAGAGTGAGAGCGCCGTTAATCATAAGTTTCATATTGCCGGTGCCGCTCGCTTCCGTGCCGGCGAGTGAAATCTGCTCGCTGATTTCGGCGGCGGGCATAAGCGCCTCCGCCTTTGTCACGCAGTAGTTTTCAACAAAGAGGACCTTGAGTTTATCGTTTACCTGCGGGTCTTCGTTTATCATCTTGCCGAGGTAGCAGATAAATTCGATAATCTTCTTCGCGACGAAGTAGCCGGGAGCGGCTTTCGCGCCGAAAATGTAGGTGTGGGGAACATAGTCGCCGTTCGGATTATTCTTGATTTCAAGGTATTTCGCAAGAATATTGAGGGCGTTGAGTTCCTGCCTCTTGTATTCGTGCAGTCTCTTCACCTGTACATCGAAGAGTGAATCGGGGTCAAGCACTTCGCCGGTTGTCTTTTTGATGAGTTTCGCGAAATCAGCCTTGTTGGCGGCTTTGATTTTGCCGAGTTCTTCGAGCACATCCGCCTTGTCGGCAAATTCCCTGAGCTTTATAAGTTCGCTGCCGTCGTGGATAAACTTCTTGCCGATTGTGTCGGAAAGAAGGGCGGTAAGGCGAGGGTTAGCCTGGCAGAGCCAGCGGCGGTATGCGATACCGTTGGTGACATTGGTGAATTTACCGGGCTCAAGGGTGTAGAAATCTTTGAAAGTGCTGTCTTTGAGAATCTGGCTGTGAAGGGCGGAAACGCCGTTTACCTTGTGGCATACGGCAACGCAGAGGTTTGCCATACGCACAGCGCCGCCGGAGATGATTGCCATTCTCTCAACTCTTGCCGCGTCACCCGTGAGATCCCAGATTTTCCTTCTGAATCTGTTGTCTATTTCTTTAACTATCTGATAAATTCTGGGCAGAAGTCTCTCAAAGAGTTCTTCGCTCCAGCATTCAAGCGCCTCTGCCATAACGGTATGGTTTGTGTAGGCGCAGACCTTCTGCACGGTTGCAAAAGCGTCATCCCAGCCGAAACCGCACTCGTCGAGCAGTATTCTCATAAGTTCGGGGATAGCCATTGTGGGATGGGTGTCGTTTATGTGAATAGCGCATTTCTCCGCAAGATTGTCAAGCGAGCCGAAGTTGCGAAGATGCCAGGAGATGATATCCTGCACCGATGCGCTCACAAGGAAATACTGCTGCCTTAAACGGAGGCTCTTTCCTTCGGGGTGATTGTCGGCAGGGTAGAGCACCTTGCTGATAACTTCCGCCATAGCCTTTTCTTCCATAGCCCTGATATAGTTGCCCTCGTTGAAAGAGGTCATATCAATGCTGTCCGCTTTCGCGCTCCACAGGCGGAGCACCGCAACGCCCTTGCCGTCTTTTGAGGGCACCATCATATCGTAGGGCACGGCTTTTACGGTTTTGCAGTCGACAAGTTCAACATAGTGGAAGCCGTCGCTCCAGCTGTCTTCAACTCTGCCTTCAAACTTTACTTCAACCGTCTTTTCTTCTCTGGGCACGAGCCACACATTGCCGCCCGGCAGCCAGAATTCGGGCATCTCGGTCTGCCAGCCGTCAACGAGTTTCTGCTTGAAAATGCCGTATTCATAAAGGATTGAATAGCCTATGCCGTGGTAGTTTTCGTTTGCCATCGCGTCAAGGTAGCAGGCGGCAAGTCTGCCGAGACCCCCGTTGCCAAGACCCGCGTCGGGCTCGCAGTTGTAAAGTTTTTCAAGGTTTACATTGTATTCTTTGAGAGCGGAGGCAACCGTTTCAGTGAGGCTGAGGTTGTAAAGAGTATTCTTGAGGCTTCTGCCCATAAGAAACTCCATGCTCATATAGTAAACTCTTTTGCTGCCCTCTTTTTTGCCTTCATCGTCAAATTTGCGGCGGATGTTTCTCGCGAGGTCACGTGAAATACCGGCGACAACTTCGTAAAACTGCTCGTCGGTTGCCTGCGCGGGAGTGATGCCGTAAAGATGTGACAGGCGGGTTGCAATCATTTCTTTCATCTGTGATACTGTAATTTTCTTTGCCATAAAATAACTCCTGTAAAACGGGCTTTTATTGTGCCCGTGTATTATTATCCGATTAAAAATTATATCCCAAATCAGCCTCACATACAATAATATTTTATAATTTTGTAAAATTACATACTTGTCAGGGGTGGATATTTGCTTTATAATGTATAAAATAACTAATAACTATACACACTCCTGCTCCCTGCAGGAGTTTAAGCGAAGGAAACCGATATGGATAACAGCGTTTACAATTACACGGCAAATCAGTTTGCCCGTATTCAGGAAGAGAAAAAAGGAATCAGACTCATAGGCAAAGCATCGGGCATCTGCGTTATCGCCTTTGTCGTGATTCAGTATATAGTCACCGTGCCGATTCTTATTCCGTTTCTTCTGAGTCTCTATAAGTCGGATACAGTATTCCGTGACAGCGTTTCAATCATCATTTCGCTTCTGAGCGTTTTGGTGCCGTTTGTTGCCGCGGGATTTTATCTGAAAAAGCGCACGGGCATTGAGTTTGCCCTGTTTTCAAAGCCCGGTAATTCCGTCACCGCTCTGCTGCTGATTTTTGTGGGGCTGTTTTTCTGCGTCGCGGGCGATTACATCACTTCATGGCTCTCCGCGCTCGTCAGAATATTCGGCTTTGAACTCACCACGCCCGACGAAACTGTTGCAACAGGCTTTTTCCCGAGACTCGTTTATGTGATTTATGTCGCTTTCACCGCTCCTCTGTGCGAAGAAATTGCGATAAGGGGAGTAGTACTTCAGCCGCTCAGACGCTACGGCGATGTGTTTGCGATTGTTGTGAGCTCGGTCGTTTTCGGTGTGCTTCACGGCAACCTCGTGCAGGCACCGTTTGCCTTTGTTGTGGGCATCGGACTCGGCTACACCGCCTGCATCACGGGCTCGCTCTGGCCCTGCATTATCATCCATTCAATCAATAATCTTATTGCCGCATTATCGCTTTTTGCGAGCGAAGACCTCGCGCCCGAAGTTTTTCTTTCGCGCTATAATATGGTGCAGTACACTTTGATTGTGCTCGGCGTACTCTCGGCAATAGGTTTCGTTTTTGTAAAAGGCCGTGAGCATCTCGGCAAATCGCAGACATACTCGGGTACGGGAGCAAAGACAGCGGCGTTTTTCCTCAATGTGCCGATGATTATCGCCCTTCTCCTTATGGCGTTTTTCACCGCACAGTATGTGCATAAAATCTAATGATAAAGAAAAACGATATAATCGAACTTGATATTGAAAACTGCGACCTGGGCGGCAGCGGCATAGGCAGATACGAAGGCATGGCGATATTTGTGCCACACACCGCTTCGGGAGACAGAATCTCTGCCCGCGTGCTCAAAGTCAAGAAGACTTACGCCTACGCGAAAATTGAAAAGATACTCACCCCTTCGCCCGACAGAATCGACTGCCCCTGCCCGGTTTACGGCAGATGCGGGGGCTGTGCTTTCGGGCATATTTCATATGAAGCCGAACTGAAAATCAAAGAAAATCATGTGAAGGAATGTTTCCGCAGAATAGCGGGAATCGAGCCGCGCTTTGAGCCGGTTATTCACGATGAAAAAGTATACGCCTACCGTAACAAGGCGCAGTTTCCCGTGGCCGAAAACGGCGGCGAAATAATAACAGGCTTTTACGCGAGCCACAGCCACCGTGTGGTGGACTGCCCCTCCTGCCTGTTACAGCCGCCCGAATTTGCGGGCATAACAGCCGCCGTAAAGGAGTATATGAAGAAATACGGCGTTTCCGCCTATGACGAAGTAACGGGCAAAGGGCTCATAAGACATATATTCATCCGCAAGGCGGTGAGCACGGGCGAAATTGCCGTTTGCCCCGTGATTAACGGCAGAAGCCTGCCTCATAAAGAGGAGTTTTGCCGCGCGGTGCTTGACGCCTGCCCGGATGTAAAGAGTATTATGCTCAACATAAACACGGGAAACACAAATGTAATTCTCGGCAGTGAGTGTGTCTGTCTTTACGGCGAATCATACATTACCGATATACTCTGCTCACTTAAATTCAGGATTTCACCTCTCTCGTTTTATCAGGTGAATCACGCCGTTGCGGGGCTCATTTACACAAAGGCGCTCGAATACGCCGCCCCCGGCGAAGACGAAACCGTGCTCGACCTCTACTGCGGCACGGGCACTATAGGGCTCTCGCTCGCGCACGCGGCGAAAGAGGTTATAGGCGTTGAGATTGTGCCGCAGGCGGTTGAAGACGCGAAAATCAACGCAGAGATAAACGGTATAAATAACGCGAGATTTATCTGCGGCGACGCGAAGACAGCCGCGCTCACTCTCAAAGATGAGGGCATAACACCCGGTGCTGTAATTCTCGATCCGCCGCGAAAGGGCTGCTCGCCCGAAGTAATAAAGACGGTCGCTCAGATGAAACCGCGCAGGATAGTTTATGTTTCATGCGACCCCGCCACTCTCGCGAGGGACTGCGCGCTCTTTGCCGCGCAGGGCTATAACACCGCGCTTGTCACCCCTGCGGATATGTTTCCGCGCACGGGAAACTGCGAATCCGTCGCGCTTCTTAAAGCGGACTGAAATTCCTTATCGGAATATAAAACGAAAGAGAGAATAAAATGGAAAAGTTTTTTGCTGACGGGCTGAAGTTTGTTGACGGCGAAGGCCGCGTGAGGATATTCAACGGCTTCAATATCGATGACAAACTTCTCAATCAATCCGCCTTCCGCTATGAACTCGATGAAGTCTTTTTCGGAAAGTACAGAGCGTACGGCCTCAACTTTATCCGCCTTGCCGTAACCTGGCAGAATCTCGAGCCGGAAATGGGCAAGTACAACGAAAGTTACCTTCAGTCAATTGACGGTATTTTCCGCCTGGCTGAGAAATACGGGGTTTACATCCTGCTCGATGTGCATCAGGATCTTTACTCCGGCTATGACGGCGACGGCTGCGGCGACGGCGCTCCTATGTGGGCGGCGCTGACCGACGGCTACAAATCAAAGCAGCCCAAGTTTGTGTGGGCGGAGGGCTACATTTTCGGCAAATGGGTTCACCGCGCGTTTGACCATTTCTGGAATAACGACCCCGTTGAAGGGGAGGGACTGCAGGACAGATACGCAAGGCTCTGGCAGATGCTTGCCGCACGATACTGCGACAGCCCGGCTCTCTTCGGCTTCGACCTTATGAACGAGCCGTTTCCCGGCTCGGACTCAAAGAAGATGATGCTCCGCCTTGTGAGGAGTGTTACAGCCGCCGTTCTTTTCAGCAGAAAGATAAAACGCGGCAAAATTCTCAAATCACTCGTAAAGCGCGATACGGCGGGGCTCCTCAATTCCGTTGGCGGCAACGCAATCCGCGATATTATGAAACACGTCGATCCGCTTTCGGCGGAGTTTGACCTTAAAAAATATTCGCCGTTTCTCAACAAGATAACGGCGGCAATAAGAGAGATTACGAAAAACGGCTTTATTATGATTGAGCAGGCGTATCTGTGTAACGGCGGCGTAAAACAGTCCGTGCCGCCCATTACCGTAAACGGAGAGCGCGAGCCCCTGCAGTGCTTCGGACCTCACGCTTATGATATGACCGTTGACACGCCTCTTTACAAATACGCAAACGCCGACAGGGTAAAGGCTTTCTTTACCGAGATGAGAAACACGCAGCTTCGCCTAAATGTGCCCGTTGTGGTGGGCGAATGGGGCGGATGCAGTGACAATAAAGACACTTCCTGGTTTCCGCACGCTTATGAACTTCTCGATTTCTTTGACACTCAGCACTGGGGTCAGGCTTACTGGGATTATCACGGCGACGACCTCGATTCTCCGCTGATGGGTATGCTCTGCAGGCCGCATCCTGTGGCTGTCGCGGGCAAGATTATTAATTACGGCTACGACAGGGAAAAAGATGTTTTCACCCTCTCTTTCACCTCGCAATCGCCCGGTGAGAGCATAATATATCTTCACAAGAATTTTGAAATATCCGCTCATACCGTTTATGAAATAATCGAGCGGTATGACAGCGGCGCGGCCCTTGTGCTGATTAAAACGGGGTCAGGGGAACATACGGTTGAAGCAAGACTGTTTGACTGACGGAGGATTTGCGAATGAATTATATCAAAACAGGCATTGAAAAAGTGAAAGAGGTCAAGACGTACTGGAAGAAGCCTTCCGAGGGCAACTATATGTCCTTCAGGGAGATTTTCGCTTATTCCGTAGGCGGCTTCGGCGCTTATTCCATATTCACTATGGCGCAGGCGCTCCTGCTTTCGACCACCAATGTCATCATAGGCAATACTATCGGTATTCAGCCGATGCATATGTATGTGATGTATCTGATTTCGGTCATCACAAACATTCCGCTGACTATGGTCAGGGCAAATATGGTGGATAACGTCAAATACAAAGAGGGCAAATACCGCCCGTATCTGCTCAGGATGGGCATACCCACCGTGGCGATATCAATGCTCTTTGTGTTTACGCCCTATACGAGAGTGCCCTACCTTGTGCGCTGCGTGCTGATTTTCGTTTACAACTTCGGCCTTCAGTTTTTCTATAACTTCTTCTATGATGCTTACGAAAACCTGATTCACGTGCTTTCACCCAACTCTCAGGAGCGCACCAACGTGACCGCAATCAAGAGTATGATTTATTCGCTCTCGCCCACGGTCACCAATTTCATCACCCCGCTCATCGCCTCCAAGGTTGCCGACGGCAATATGTATGACCTCAGGGTTTACCGCTGGCTCTATCCCTTTATCGCCGTAATCGGCGTTGCGATGATAGTGCTTGTTTATTCAAGGACGGAGGAAAAAATCGTCATCGCGCGCACCCACAAGATGAAGATTAAATTCACCGACGCTTTAAGGGAAGTTGCCAAGAACAAATACTTCTGGATTATTTCCCTCGCGGGCTGGCTCGGTTTCCTTGAAACCTGCACCTATGTCATCTTGCAGTGGCTTTACAATTACGCCCACCTGTGCACCCCCGAGCAGTACGCGTTCATCACTCTTATACGCGGCACTGCATACACCTGGGGTATGGTGCTCGCCCCGTTTGCAATAAAACGCTGGGGCAAGAAAAAGGTGCTGATTGTAACCAACCTTTTCAATATCGCCTTCCTCGCGCTCGTCTATCCGCTTATGGGCTCAATCTGGACGGTGCTTATCTGTATGTATATGAACTCTGTTGCGGATTCGTTCATCCTTGTGCTTAACCCGGCTATACAGGCGGATATAAGGGATTATCAGCAGTATAAGAGCGGCGAAAGAATTGACGGTATGTTCGGCGCTGTTGCAATGATAGGCTCGTTTGTCACTATGGCAACAAGTTCAGTGCTTCCCGCTGTCTACGAAAAATACGGCATCTATTCGGGCAACGGATACGAGAATATGTATGATGTTCTCTATAATCCCGATATTCTTTACAAACTCGTCGGTGTGCTTGTAATCCTTTCTGCGGTCGGCGCTGCGCTAAATGTTATACCGTACTTCTTCTATGACCTGACCGAAACCAAGCAGAAGGCGATTATCCGCATTCTCAAAATCAGAGCGATGTTTGAGGATTACGGCAACGGCGTGCTCACCGATGACGATATGAAGAGCACTATGGAACTTATCCGCTCCTCAAAAGACAGGGCGGAAAACTCGCAGATTATCGACATAAAAGCCCTTAAAGCACATGGCGCCACGAAGCAGGAACTCAAGCAGGCGAGAGCCGACAACGAAGAATATGAAATGTCCGTCGCGGTTGTTGAAGAGCTTATGCGTTTCACCACTCCCGAAGGCCTTGCAAGGCTTGAATGGGCAAAGAAAATCGCCGCGGGCGGCATAGAGAATATCGCATCTCTTTCATATGACGATGTGACCGCCGCGAAAGCCCTTCCCTCGGGAAATCACCGCGAGAGAGCAATCAGAAAAGAAACGGTTGCCGACGCAAAACTCGGTATGCGCTCAAAGAAGGCGTGCCTCAAGTTTTACCCGGACGGCATAAAGGACTTTGATATTCAGCACCTTCACGACCTTGAAAAAGAAGAAAACGAGGTTGAGGAAAAGAAGGCGATGCTGTTAAAGCAGAAAGCGGATGCTAAGGAAATAGAAGCCCTTACCGAAAGGCTCAGAGCCCTTCACGCCGAAATCAAGGCGCGGACAGAGGAGTATCAGCATTTCGCCGCCGCCACCATGGTTTATACCGAGGCGAAGAAATACATCACCCAGGCGGAAAACTACGCAAGATTCGGCGAACTCGATTCAAAATACACCGCAAGCCTTGCGGACAGCGACAGCGAAGAAGCGGAATAAATAAAAAACAAAAAAAGCGGCAGGCAGTCTTTCGACTTGCCTGCCGTTTAATTTTATGCTCAGTCTTTGAAATACTGGGGCAGATACT
Source organism: Clostridiaceae bacterium (assembly GCA_016280595.1). GTDB lineage: Bacteria > Bacillota > Clostridia > Oscillospirales > Acutalibacteraceae > CAG-177. Next base: position 19,441 of record JAEEHB010000002.1, read on the forward strand.
GTTTGTGAGCCTGCTTCATTTCTTCAAAGCAGTTTGAAGCCGCCTCCCAGTCGCCTACAAGGGGATGAATCAGCAGAGCGTTGAGCGCCGCCTCCTCATCGCCGTCTCTGCCGGCTTTCACGGTGTAGTTTTCATATTCTTTTACCACCTGCATAAGGCCGATGATATGGTGATTGTTTATCTCGCCTACGGGCAGGGGCTTCGCGCCGTGTTTGCCTATCCTCGCGGCTACTTCAATCACGTCGTCGGGCTTGAGGAAGGGGAGAGTATCTCCGTTTTTGATGTTGACCACCTGAATGTCGTTTATGTCATTGGCAATCGCACTTATGAGGTTAACCGCGACGAGCGAATACTTGTGACCGCCTCTCTGGTCGAGCAGTGCGGGTTTTACATAGAGCCCTTCGTCGCTGTACATTTCAAGCAGTTCTTCCTCTATCTCCATGCACACCTGCGCTCTGCTTTTTTCGCCTTCAAGCAGGTGCTTGAGTTTCGCGTTTCTGCAGTAATAATACTGCAGGTAGGAGGAGGGCAGGGCGTGAATGGCGGCGAGAGTTTCGAGCGAGAAGCCGTCATCCTTTATGTTTGCCATAACTTTGGGCGAAAAGCCCTTCGCGAGCAGTTCGTCAATCAGTTCCTTACCGCCCGAGCGCACGCTCGTGAGCCAGCTTAAGTGATTGAGGCCTACATAGGTGTACTGCATATCCTCGCCCACGATTTCCTTTGTGTCGTCAATCATATCTATCGGCACATTGCAAAGACCTATGCACTTGACGTTTGTGTTGTTGAGCACAAACTCGGTGATGATGCCGGAGGGATTGGTGAAGTTAATCAGCCAGGCGTCGGGGCAGATTGCCTCTATCCTGTCGCAAATATTCTTGATAACGGGTATCGTTCTCTGCGCTTTGAAAAAGCCGCCTATGCCCGTTGTCTCCTGACCGATGAGGTTGTATTTGAGCGGGATGGTTTCGTCAAGATGTCTCGCAGGCAGTTTGCCCACTCTAATCTGAGTTACCACGAAGTCCGCGCCCTGTAGCGCCTCGTCAAGGTTATCCGTCAGCAGAGTTTCACAGTCAACGCCCGCCGCCTTGAGCATACGGATGCACAGACCGCCTACAATATTCCTCTTTCTCTCGTCGATATCCATAAAGGATATTTTCCTGAGCCTGAGTTTATCCTGCGCTTTTAGGAAACCGTCGATAAGTTCGGGGCAGTAGGTGCTGCCCGAGCCGATAACCGCAACGGTAATGTCTTTGGGCGCGTTCGCCTTTTCTTCATCGGTGGCATATTCCTGCATAATCCAGTTTATGCAGCCCGTAACGGGAGCCTGAGTTAGTTTTTTGAATTTAAGTTTCTTGGACGCGTACTGCTCCGCTCTCTCGGTGAGTTCTCTGATATAGGTGGGCGAGCCGACTTTTACATTGATTGAGCCGGAGAGGATAACCTCAACTTCGTCGCCGTCAAAATTCATCTGGTTTACGAGCGAGGCGATTGACTTCGCGCCCCTGTCCGCCATCTTGATGCAGTACTGCCTCGCGTGAGCGTCTCCCTGCTCAACGGCGTCAAAGAAGAAACCTACAAAGTTGCGCACGTGCTCGGGCTCGTCTGGGTTTTCGATTTTGCCGAGCAGTTCAAGAAATTCCTCTCTGTTTTTGATGCCGTAGCATTCCTTGACCATATCGGTTATCGGGCTCTCCTCTATGCCGAGGAAAAGCTGTCTGTAAGCGATTTCGTATGCTTTAATCGCTATTGTCTGGCCGCCGGAAAGGTCGCCCGAGAAAACGCCGAGCCCCATTAACTGAAGCATACCGCCCTTTGAATCTATGCCGTTACAGCAGACGCCCGTGCCGCAGTTATAGCCTACCGCCGCGCCTGTGTCGGAGCCCGCTTTGATAATGAGGAAACCGTCATTGTAAATTTCAAAATTGTCAAGGCCTTTTTCCCTGAGCAGGGCGCACATTTTATCGTGCTGCCATTTGTGGTCAATGCCTGCAAGTCCCATGAGCGAAAACGAAATATCGCCGCTGTCAAGGCCGTTTTGCCTGCAGAGGGTGTTGATGCCTTCCATTATGATGTCGGAGGCCTCGTCAAAGCCGCCGTCAAGATTTTCGTGATTGCTGCCCTTGCCTTCATAGAGGTCGAGCAGTTTTTTTGTGCTGTCAAAAAGGGCAAAAGCGGTTTTTGTGCCGCCGCCGTCAACTCCGATATAGAATTTCATTTTTCATCCTCTTTTCAATCAGTCTTCTTCAAAAAAGTCGTTGCACACTTCCTCAAGGCAGAATGTGCCGCGTCTGTAGGGCTCTCTGTCTATCCACATACCGCAGGTGAAATCGGGGAAAGGTACGGGAGCGGAGCCGATTGCGACGGACTGCTCCGAAAGCGCTGTGACAGCCATCCAGGTGGCGGCGTCATACACATCAATCGGGGGCTTTGCCTCAAGCCTCAGGCTTTCGACAAAAGCGCTGAGCACAAGGTAGTCCATACCGCCGTGTCCGCCGGCGTGTATGCCCTCTTCGGAATACTTTTTCCAGAGCGGATGCTCGTATTTATCGCGGTAGCCGTCCTCAACGAATTTTTCCCACACGTGAGTCCAGTGGGTATTATCTTCGTGAGATACGCCTTCAAGGTAAATCGTGCCGCCGTCTTCCATATATATGCCCTTTGTGCCCTGAATTCTGTAGGCTCTCGAATAGGGGCGGGGCAGGCAGCAGTCGTGAGTGAGCACAACTGTTTCGCCGTTTGCGCATTTAATCATTGTGGTGACTATATCACCCTGATTGAAATGATAGTCCGCAAGGTCGTACGCTTCGCCTTTGTTGTCATTTATCCAGCCGTTGAGACCTCTTGACTTGGTAGCCATAGATACAAGGGAGATAAATCTGTTGCCCCTGTTTATGCCGAGCACCTTCGCGATGGGGCCGAGCTGATGGGTGGGGTAAAGCTCGCCGTTGCGGTGCTGGAAATTGTAAAGCCTGCCGTGCCTGTCTTCCCTGCCGAGCGAGATTTCTTCGCGCAGGTCGTGCTGATAGCCGCCCTGCAGGTGAATAAGTTCACCGAATATGCCCTGCTTTACCATATTAAAGAGAGCCATTTCGTTGCGGTCATAGCAGCAGTTTTCGAGCAGCATACAGAATTTGCCTGTCTCTTCGCTCGCTCTTACCATCTGCCAGCATTCCTCAACGCTCGCGCTGCCGCCCACTTCGAGGGCAACGTGCTTGCCCGCTCTCATGGAATCGGTGGCGATACGCGCGTGGGTAATCCAGGTGGTGCAGCACATAACCGCGTCTATATCATCCCTTGCAAGGAGTTCTTTATAGTTGAGATATACATCGGGAGCAGTCCCGGTTTTTTCGAGCACTATCTTTTGGCCTTCAAGGGCCCTGTCTTCATATTTATCGCATACGGCGGGCACAATAACTCCTTCGCAGTTGAGCAGTTCGCCGAGGTTTCCTCTGCCTCTGCCGCCGAGTCCTATAACGCCTATTCTTACTTTATCTTTCATATAAAAACCCCCTTGATATAATATCTATCTGTATTATATCAAAGGGGACTTAAAAATCAACCTATTTAAGATATTTTTTGAAGTGTTTGCGCCATTTTTTTAGATAGAGTGTTATAAGGCGCGTAAGAGCGATATCGTAAAAGACAAAAGCGAAGGCGCCTATGCCCAGAAGCATCACCGCTCCCCACATACCGTGCTCCTCAAGTTCATCGAGCGTAAGACCCATAAGTTTAATCATAAGGTAATATGAAACGGTGATTGTTGTAAGAAACGAGAGCACTTTGAGTATCCACGCGGGCACGGCAGGTATATGCGCTTCAATCAGGGCTTTGATTATCGGATAGTAGCCGAAAAACGCTATGTACATTACCGCCACTTCTTTTTCGGGCACGAGGAAAAAGGCGAGAATTGAAATGACGGAGTAAACGCCGAAAGCCCAGGTTTTATTTGTTTCTATCACTATCACTATAATCAGTGCTCCCGCGAGAGCGGGCAGGGCGTAGGTCATAAACGGCACTATCGCCACGCTGATAAGCAGGGTGAGCGACAGGGCAGCGGTAATGCCGCCGAGCGCGCATTTGGAAGTCTGTTTCATTTGTCACCTCAGCAGCAGGGAATAATGTCACCGCCGAAACATTCGCAGCAGCAGTCGGCACAGAGCAGGCCCGTGATTACGTCGCAGGCGGAGCAGCCGCTGTCGCCGCGCGAAGATTTGCGCGAAGTCCTGTATCCGCCGCTTCTGGCGTTATTCATTCTGTTATAAGCGTCTTTGTATTCTCTGTTTGACGGGTCCATTGAGTTGGCTCTCGCGTAATGGTTTACCGCCTCTTCGAGCCAGCCCTTTCTCTCATAAATCATACCGCGCAGGTAATACCACTCGGCGTTTCTTGCATTTACGGGCACGCCGTCAAGCAACAGTTGCGCGTCCTCAAGCCTGCCGGCTTTGATTTTTTCGTAAATATCTGAAAAATCGGTGCCGACAAACGAGTATCCGCCGCCGCGCGAGTTCAGAATTATCTGATCGTATGCGTCGTTGAGTTCGGAGAGCTTGTCCTCCCTGCCGTTTTCACGGTATTCTCTTGCTTTTCTTTTGTATGCCTCGTCGATTATATCGCCTGAGGCTCCGCGGGGTACTCCCAGCACTGCATAAGGATCAATCATAAATCAAACCTCATTCTACCGTAAATGAATCGGGTGTTTTCTCTTTCTCTGTATATTTTGAAACGATGCGCTCCGCCGCGGCGGCGAGCCCGTCGTAAATCACATTTTCCGCTATGCTTTCAAATCTGTTGAATTTTAGTTCTTTGCACGCTTCGATAAGTGATGCCTGCGTGAGATTGATAAGCGAGAGCGCGTATGAAGCAAACTTCCGCCTTACTTCGGGATTGCTTATATCGCGGTATTCTTCCGCAAACGGATTGAACGCTCCGGTTTTTATGTCTTTTTCGAGGTCATCGGCGGCATCCATAATGTATACGAGCCTCCCTGTGAGGTAACCGAGACGCTCAAGTTCTGCCGTGTTTTCGCTTTCGCCCACGGCAAACAGTTTTCCGAGCGCCTGTGCCGTAGGGTCGGCACACTCGTCTATGCCCGGATTTTCGATTTTCTCCGTTTGAGACTGCTGCACCATACTTTCCGAAATAATATTTTCGATTTCGGGTGCGAGGCGTTTTGCCTTTCTGTGCATGAGCGAAACAACAGGCAAAAGAAGGAGCGAAACAATCTTTTTGCCGAAACCGGGGTCGCGCAGGTTATCTTTGATTTTGTAATAGGCCGTTATTACCGCGCCGTGCGCGCATAAATCCGTTTCCGCTTTATTCTCGCAGAAATAACACTTGTGAAGCGGATTGAAGGGACAGCGCTTTCTCGTAAACGTGCACGAGGGGGAAGCGACGGCGAGCCTGATAACGGCGGCAAAGGCGTAATCGTAACTGAGCAGCATTTTGCCGAGCGGACCGTAGTATCTGCCGAGGGCTTTGCACAGCGAGCAGTAAACGCCTTTGTAGATTTCATATTCGGCAACTTTCATTTCGCTTTTGCACGCCTTCACATAGCCGAGCACCGTCATCACCTCTTTCCTTTTATTTTATTACATCCGCAGGCAAAATCTTTTAACATACTGTAAATTTTATATTTAAAAAAGCAGAGACCGTAAAAACAATCTCTGCTATAATCCGAGTTTTTTCTGAAACTCTTTCTGATATTCAATTTCCGCTTTTTCCGCCCTGCCCGCATCACGGTGCCAGCGGAAAAATCTTTTTCTGTGACTGCCTGTTTTCAGGGAATCTATTATCCGCAGAAAAACTGCAACGGGGAAAAGCACGGGATGCTTTTTGAGCCAGGGATAGCGGTTTTCGTATTCCGCGCGGTTCCTGAAAAGCTGCCGCAGAAACGCTCCGCTTCTGCCTCCCGACTTGCCGAGTTCTATGGCGGTCATTCGCCGCGCGCTGCCGTTGAGCCCGCTTGAGAGCACGTAATCCGCAAGTTCGCTTATAACGCCCTGCGCCTGCGCGCCGGAGAAAAGGTGCTCGGATAAATCCATAAGGTTTTTCGCCGCTTCGCAAATGCCGTCTTCCCTGAGCTTTTCATATACTTTATCCCAGTCGGGAGCGGGGGAGTGAAGATGCCTTAAAACCCACAGGTCGAGAATGTATCTCACACCCGGTCCGCCCTTTGTGAGGTCATATACGGCGTGGCCTATTATGTTGAGGGCAAAGCCCTCGGGGGTGAGTCTGTCAGAGGCACAGTCAACATATTCCCACGCGGGGTAATGCTCAATATCGCCTTTCGTTTTTCTGTAAAGAAGTCTGCCGTGCATTTCGATTTTTATGCCGCCTGGGAAGATGAACTGATCATCGCCCGATTCCGTGCCGGTAAAGGTGCTGCCGGCGGAAATCATCGCCTCTTTGATTGCTTCTCTTGATTTGGGATTAATGTAAAAATCCATGTCCGTCATAAATCTCAGATACGGTTCGGGGTAATCACTTTTAAGAATCGCGCCTTTGAGCAGGCCGTAATGAATGCCCGCGTCTTTAAGCGCTTTTTCGGTTAATTCAAGGTAATGAGCCTGGCGGGCGGAGCGTGCGAGCATACTTAATCTGACACCCTCGTATTTCTCTCTGAAAACTTCGGGTGCCGCTTCAAAAACAATTGTTTCAAGGTGATTTTCCTTAGCGAGAGCCATCATCGCGTCCGGGTCAAAGCCGGAAGGAACGGGAGTCCCGTCGCGGCAGACAACAGCCCTCAGTATCGCAATCAGCTGCTTTTTAAGGTCATTCATTTTTTTCCTCTGTATCAAGTTTTTTCAGCTTGCTGAATAACAGGTATTCTTTGTCCGTTATAACAAACTGGAAGCAGATAAGCATCCAGAATTCAGGCCTTTTCCAGAGAACGGAACTGAACAAAAGCCGCCCCATGGCCAGCGAGAAGATAAGCAGTAAAATAGTTTTATCTTCTGTATTAATTCTCTTGTTAAAGAGCGTGTAGAAAGAATAGAGAACAAAAACGGAAACAAGGATAAGCGCTACTATGCCCAAATCACGGCCTACCTGCAGGAACAGATTATGAACATACTGACCGCCGGTTTCCTCAACAGACATCGGATTTCCGATCAGCGGATGAAGTTTGATTTCTCTGATTGCCTCTCTGTATCGTTCATCCCTGCCGGCTGATGTGGAGGACAGACCGACTTTAAGAGCCAATTGATATTTCCTCAGAGCATAGGAGTAAAGACCGAATTTTTCTGCAATCAACTGCACCAGATCAAGAACACTGCTGAGGTTGAGTACAAGTAAAATAGCAGTTCCGGCTATAACGGTATTTCTGATAACATTTTGCCTGTGAATGATGAAAGTGTCCAGAATAAAGAAAAGAATAAATGTAACTATACAGCCTCTTGCTCCCCATACCAGCACTTCAAACAGGGATAAACCGAGTATTACCCCGAGGAAGATTCTTTCAAGTATTTTACGGTCTTTATTGTACAGAAAATCCGAGAAAAGAAATACCGGAGTAAGAAGAAGTCCGTATCCGAATCTCATATATTCATACTGCCCCCAGAACGGTATCCAGAACAGCATGAAGAAATTCAGGATTGCAAGGTTATGACAGACTTTCAGAAAATAAGCCCGGTCAAAATAACAGGAAAAAATCGGAAGAACGGGTAATGCAATCAGAAGAAAATACATCAGAACATTCGGCTTGCTGTCATCCAGAATCAGTTTCAAAACCAAAGCAAGGATAATGAAAATATATATAATCAGAGTTTTGGAATTGACCAGTACTTTTCTGTTGTTGATAACCGACAGGCCGAGAAGCGCAATGCCGGTAACTCCGACCAGAAGTACCGGATTGATATATGACATCAGCGGAATCAGCAATGAATATTGAAAAATAAACAGTGCAGCAATTAATGCGTTTTTTTCTTCTGTTTTTTTTGCATGGATTTTAAACATTTTTTAAGCCCTTCATAAAACAGTTCACCACATCAAATCAGTAATTTGTGCGAACTTTTCCTTTTAACATTTTAAGTGCAAACATAGTGAATTTTTCTTTGAGAATCAAGAGAACTCCGAAAAATACGGCAAAACATACGAGCGTGGATGCCGCGAAGCAAAACAGCGCAGACATATGCAACCGGGTTACGCCGAATACCGCGCCTGTAGAAACGGCGAGCGCGATAATATACCTGACTGCGGAGTTGAGCGCGTAGCCGCCCTCGTAATCTGGCAGATATTTTCTGACCGCGATGCGCTCGAGTATTACGGCTATTACCGTGCTTGCCACTGTGCCTATCGCAACGCCCGGCAGACCGATTAACACAGTGAGGGGAATGCTTGTGCCGAGATTTATAACAACCGCAATCAATGAAATAATCATCGGTTTTAAAGTATCACCGAAAGCATAGAGGACTTGAATATAAACGCCCTGTATCATTACCGGCACAAAATTCAGTGCATAAAAGAACAAAACGCCTCCTACCATTGCGGTCGCTTCCGGTGAAAACCTGCCGCGCTCGTAAACGATTTTAACGATATCGTTTGAGCAGAATACGGTTACCACCGCTATCGGCAGAAGCACCATAGTCATTATTGAGATTGTCTTGCGCATGGATGCCGTGATTTTGTCATACTCCTTGCGTGCGCACATATTGTTGAAGTCAGTGAGAATGATTGTTGTAAGATTGATAACAAAAACTGCATCTACAACTTTATATAGACTGTGTGCATAAGTTAAGGCGGAAACAGAACCGACCTCAAGAGTGGAGGCTATTATTTTATCTACCATAAGCGCAACTCTGTCTATACCATGGCTTATCATCAAGGGCAGCATCATTTTGAGCGCCGTCTTTACATCTTCCGTCAGCCTCGGAGGGGTGAATCTGAGATGCCCGTAGCGCATTGTGGAAAAGCGCACAAGAGCGCAGTAGAGCAGAATGCTGATAACATAGGCTATGCTCAGCGCATCCGCGTTTTTAAGTTCGTTGCGGCTGAAAATCAGCACGCTGATTATGCCGACCACGCTTATGAAAAGGCTCTTGAGCGCGGTGATGCCGAAAGCCTTTTTCTGCCTGAGTACCGCAAGCCCTATGGAAGTGATGCACACGACAGACGGGATTACCGACATCACTCTGATACAGCGTATGACTATGTATCTTGCCTCTTCGCCGTAGCCGGGGGCAACGATATATGAGAGCGGCTTCGCGCACAGGAAGATAATCACCGTGAGCAGCACCATAAGAGGGAAGTAGAAGGACTGAAGTTCCGACAGAGCGGAAAAGCCCCGCTCTTCACCCTCTTCGGTTACATGAACGGTGTATCTGTTGAGCGCGACCACAACTATGGCGCTGAGAAAGGCGGAGTCAATCAGTGTAAACATTTCCGCCGATGTGAAGTAGCCGTCGGTTATTATATTCGTGCCGAGTTTTGCCGCTATAATCGCTTCAAACAAAAAGGCAATCAGTTTTTCGGCAACGGTTATTACCGTGAGAAGCGAAAAACTGTGAACTGTAGATTTATCTTTCATTTAACAGGATGTCTCCTCACCGGACGGGGCATTCTCTTTGCCGTCAACCGGTTTTTCATTGAATGTTATGAGACCGTCGTTTAATCTTACAGCCGCCACCACTGCATGCCGGATGCTTTCAGATCTTCGACTTTGTAAAGCCCTTTTACATCTATGAGAACTTTCTCTTCATCGGGCGTTTCTCTGTAGAACTTTTTGATATCATCCAGGCTGAGAGCCCTGAACTCGTTATGAGCAACCGCTACAATCACGCAGTCGGCGTCAGAGACATCTTCGATTTTTGTCAGATCAACGCCGTACTCGTGCTTTGCGTCTCTTTCGCTCGCCCACGGGTCAACTATTACGGGCTTGATATCGTAGGTGTTCAGCTGCTTGATAATGTCATCAACTTTTGAGTTTCTTGTGTCGGGGCAGTTTTCCTTGAAGGTGAGGCCGAGTATAACGACCTTGCTCTTCTTCGGAGCCTGACCCGCTTCAATCATCTTTTTAACAGCCTTGTCCGCGACGAATGCGCCCATGCTGTCATTAACGATACGGCCGTTAAGGATAATCTGACTGTGATATCCGAGTTTCTCCGCCTCATAAGTGAAATAATAGGGGTCAACGCCGATGCAGTGGCCGCCTACAAGACCCGGTCTGAAGCCCAGCGCATTCCACTTGGTGTTCATTCCGTCAACGACTTCGTTGGTGTCGATGTCCATACGGTCAAACACCATAGCCAGTTCGTTCATAAAGGCGATATTGATATCGCGCTGTGAGTTTTCAACCACTTTAACCGCTTCGGCAGTACGCAGGTTGGAAACAGGATGTGTGCCGACCTCGATAACAAGGTCATAAACGGCTTTGATGGTTTCAAGACTCTCACGGTCAATTCCGCTCACAATCTTATGTATGTTTTCAAGGCGATGCACCTTGTCACCGGGATTGATACGTTCGGGGCTGTATCCGACTTTGAAATCGGCGCCGCACTTAAGTCCAGACTCTTTCTCGAGAATCGGTATGCAGACGTCCTCGGTGCATCCCGGATAGACTGTTGATTCGTAAACCACAACAGAGCCCGGCGTAAGATTTCTTCCCACAATTTCGGATGCTCCGATAACGGGGGTCAGGTCGGGCGTATGGTCGGTGTTCACAGGTGTCGGAACAGCGACGATAATGAACTTCGCTTTCCTCAGTTCGGTTTCATCGGCTGTAAACTGAATCTGTGTTTTCTTTATTTCCTCGTCACCGACTTCCATAGTCGGGTCAATGCCGGATTTATACAGTTCAATCTTTGATTTGTTAAGATCGAAGCCGATAACATTAAGGCCTTTCTTGGCAAAGGCGTGGGCAATGGGCATGCCTACATATCCCAGGCCTACCAGAGCGAGGGACTCTGTTTTGTTAATGAGTGCATCATAGAGTTTCATATGATTTCCTCCGGTTTATATGTTTTCAATCACGTCAGCCAGTTTCTGAGTGAGATATCTGAAATCGTACTTTTCCGCTGTTTGCGCGGCGTTAAGGCTGTACTGCCTGTATTCTTCGTCACTGAGATTTACAATCATCTCTATTGCGTCTGCTATACTTTCCGCGCTTTGATTCTCAATTTCAAAGCCGCAGGCGTTTTCTTTGCAGATACTGTGTCCTACGGAATATGTCATCAATATCGGCTTTCCCGCCGCAAGGTATTCAAAAAACTTATTCTGACTCTGACCGTATTTATCCAATCCGGTACTTGAATTATGGAGTACCGTTACATAAGCCTTGTCTAAAACAGCGGGAACATTTTCCTTACGGACTCTACCCATAAAGACTATGTTTGTCAGGTTTTCCCGCTCAACATATCCGGAAAGTTTCTCGCGTTCCGTTCCGTCACCGTAAACAAGAAACTTATATCCTTTTAAATTCCGCTTATTTAAAATTTCTGCGGCTTCCACAATCATTGCAAGATTGTTTACTTTACGGACTGAACCCGTATAGACAATTTTTTTGATGCCGGGATTCTCAATCTCACTGTCGGAATAAGGGTGAGATTCTATATTCTTTCTGAATTCCTCAAGGTCCACTCCGTTACTGATATGAGTAACCTTTTCTTCCGGTATATCCGTTTCCCATCCTTTTTCCGTTATGTAGTCATAGCCGCCGGGCCAGGTCATAATCACCTGATCGGCTTTAACATAAAGTTTCTTCTCAAACGCGTATAAGATTTTGGCTATGATTGAGTTTCTTTTCAGATGACCGTATGCCACCAGGCTTTCGGGCCACAGATCACGCACTTCGCAGATGCATTTGACTCCGAAATGCTTTGCCAGTTTCTGCCCTGCGAGCAGAGTCAGCGGATGCACGGAGGATGCAAGTATAACATCCGGCTTGCAATGTTCCTTTGCATACTGCTTTACCGCTTTCTGCACGTTTCTGTAAAAACCGAACATGTTGATTATTCTGTCTATGCCGTTTTTCTTGTAGGATGACGACCTTACAAAAACAAACGGGGTGTCTATTTCTTCGGCAACTTTCATTGTCCAGAGCGTGTTGCTTTTGACAAACTGATTATCAAAATTATGCATTTCGTTGCATGCGAATACAACCGGGTCATAGCCCAGCCTTTTAAGATATTTTGCGAGCCAGTAATGACGCCCGCCCTTGTCAAAAAGCATACAGCCTGCGTAATGATTTAAAATCCAGATATTTTTTTTCATTGTTTAGCCTCTGTATTTCGGAAAATAGGAAATATTGTCTGTATTATTTCTTAAAGCAAGAAGTTCATCGTATCTTTCTTTATCGAATATCCGCTTTCCGATATGGAAGCGGTTGAGCTCACCTTTGTAAAAAGCGCGCTTGAACTTAAACAGACTGTCTTCTCCCGAGCCGACGCCTCCGCCGAGATACAGGGTCTTACATCCGTTTGCGTATCCCCACATAGCCGCTTTGAGCAGGAGCAGATTTCCCGATGCGAGGGAACTGTATTCCCTGTCCGACCCGGAAAGATGGTAGTTCATACGCCCGTTTGCCGAGAGCATAATCGAGGCGGCAATCACCCTTTCATCCTTCACGGCATAAAAGACCTGAGCATTCTGCGGCAGGTCGTTGAGAAGCGAATCATAGAATTCACTGCCGAAGTAATAGTATTTGTCGGCGTTGTCCTTATCCATTGTGGCGTTGTATATTCTGCGGAATGTTTCGTATATCTCCGGATATCTTCCGTTGTATATGCGCACTCCGTTTTTCTCCGCTTTCCTGATTACGTTTCTGTTTTTGCTTACAATATTTTCCCATATAGTTTCGGGGGAGGAAAGGTCCATATGCACCACTTCGCCGAGTTTTACAACATCGTAAAAACCTTCGCAGGCTGTGTGGTTCCCGAGCATCGGATGAAAGCGGACAAATTCGCTTATGATTTTGTCTTTAGCCAGGCGGCGCGAATATGCCTCAAACACTTTTTCAGGCTCATCACCCTCGATTATCCATCCGCCGTAGCCGTAAGGAGTCGCAAAATCGAAATACTTTCCCTCCGGTATCTTTCCGGCAAATCTCGGGTCCTTCGCGACATCGCGCTTCATCACGGCGTTTATCGCGCGGGTTGAGCCGTCGTCATAATAAAACAAAAGAGGCTCGCCGTCGCCGTGAATACGGAACGCCTTGACATAACCGCTCAGCCAGTAGACATCATAGTCTCTGAACGATTGAACGGTGCTGTCCCATTTATCCTGTTGTTCGAGTGTGAAAACTTCAAGCGCCATCAAGGCTCCTCCGAAAACAATTTGATAGTGTTTACGATATATTGCATATCCTGCGGTGTGTATCTCTGATCGCAGACAAGGCTCAGTTCATTGTCATAAATGAAGCGCTCTTTTTCGCCGAGGGTGTGATATTTACTCACAGGCCAGTGAACGGGGCAGTAAACCGAGCGGTTTATGAGAAACGCGCGAAGGGCATCCCTCTTGCCGCCGGGTACAAGCACGGGCACAAACAGGGGACAGTCAGTTTCCTTCATATCCGGAAACAAAAGCCAATCCTTAAATGCCGAGCGCAGTATTTCCGCGTTTTCGCGGCGTGCGCTTCCGATATAATCCGCGTCGATATTCTCATATGAAACGGTGTCGTATCCATCCGATGAAACCGCGCCGAAACCGTCAAGCATTTCTTCCGCTTCGTTAAACAGGGCGAGGTAACCCTTGTCCGCTGAGCTATCACCCGAAAGGTACTGCTCTTTAAGGCGCATCGCCTTTGCGCGGAGATTTATGTAGGCGGAAATATCTTCTTGTGCGGCAGAGAGGGGATGACCGTAATTTGCACAGGCGAATCCGCCCGCCGGCACCGCACACCACTTGCGCAGTGAGCCGAAATAATAATCCGCATCATCATATCTGCAGGAGAAAAGAGAATGGGTGACATCCCTTATCACCGTGCCACCGTATTCCGGGAGCAAAGTGCCGGAGGAGTAACCGAAGTAATCCATAACGAGGACGGCATCCGTGTCCGTGCGGATTTTCTGTTTAAACCCGCCGTCAGAATAAACCGGATAAAACTCCACGCGAATACCCGCGTCGGTAAACGGCTTTATCATACTGTCACAGCACCAGGAGGGGAGAGCAACGCTCCTGCAGGAATCAAGTTCGCTTATGATAGCCTTGAGAGCGCTCCTGCCCGAAACATAGTGCCGGGCACAGGCGGGGAAAATGTCATTTTTTTTGTCAGTCAGCGGCACGCGGGTAAACTCGCTGCCGATTTCATACTGCATTTTCATATGTTTACTCTTCGGGCTTCGGAACGATGCCGCTTTCCCACTGCTTTTCTCTGTAGTCATAAAAATTGCCTTGTTCTTCCGCTCCGACGATTCCTTCATGAGCAAACACTTTTTTGACAGTGAGTATTATTATTTTGCAGTCGCTAATAAACGTCACATTGTCAACATAGTCAATATCATATTTCAGCCGCTCATCCCAGTCTGAAGCAGTTCTCCCGTTGACCTGTGCAAGCCCTGTCAGGCCGGGCCTTACCTCATGTCTCCGGTGTTCTTCAGGCGTAAAGTATTTAAGGTAAGACACAGCCCACGGCCTAGGACCTACTACAGACATATCTCCTTTGAGAATATTCCATGCTTCGGGAAGTTCGTCAAGGCTGGTAGCGCGCAGTATTTTTCCGAATTTCGGCAGCCTGTCTGAATCGGGGAGCAGGTTTCCTTTTTCATCACGTTCATTTGTCATTGAGCGGAACTTACAAAGTTCAAATATTTTTTCGCCTTTACCCGGTCTCTTTTGTTTGAAAATAACAGGGGAGCCAAGTTTAACACGTACCAGAACAGCAATAATAATATAGAGCCAACTGAATACAATCAGCGCCAAAAACGCACATATTATATCAAGAAAACGTTTGACATATTTTCGGTACATCGCTTTTTCTCCAATTCGGTTCAAGGTGTTTAAAACTGCAGTTGTTATTGATCATACAGATTCATAACTGCAAAACTTTTTCCGTAATGTTTTTTACAGAAAATATAGAAAATAAAGCCGAGAGATATCCAGCTGCCGACTATAATCCATTCCTGTTTTGTCAGAGTACTACCCGAATTGGGTAGAAGATAAAGCAGGACCATGAGACCGGAAAGTATGGAAGCGGTTATGCCGACAAATTTGTAATGCTTTACTTTGTAAGGTCTGTATAACCCGGGTTCTTTTTTGCGAAGCACAAGAAAAGATATGGCCACTATGCAATATGCCAGGCAGCAGGCAAAACTTGCCGCGTCCGATATCCATACAAGCATTTTTCTGCCGAAAAACGGAGCAGCCAAAGAAAGGGTTCCAACCAGAATCAATGCAGCGACCGGAGTTTTATGCTTGCTGTGCAAGTTGGCAAATATTTTAGGAATCATTTTTGATTCTGCCATCGAAAAAATAGCGCGGCTACCACCTATAAGGAAAGAATTCCAGCTGGTTAAGACTCCGCAGAGTCCGCCGATTATCAAAACTTTTGCCATAACAGAACTTTTGAAAACTTTTTCCATTGCATAAGCGGTAACCAACCCGGAACCTTGCATAGCTGATGAAATCTCGTCTGAATTCAGTGCGTATCCTACGGCAAAAACAACAAGTCCGTAAAAGGCAACAGCACAGATTATGGAAAGCAAAAGTATTTTTGCAATCTTTGTTAAGGGGATATTGATTTCTTCCGCAACCTGCGGAATCACATCAAAACCAAAGAGAAAGAAAGGTGCCACGACGGCAACCGAAAAAATGTTTTTGATAGAATCAAAGTTTTCTCCGACAATCACCTGACCGCTGAGATTATCGCTGTTTCCGTTTATTGCAGACGCTGTTACAAGAATCACTCCCACAGCGGCAATAGTTACGGTCAGTATGGTCTGAAAAACAGAAGCGGCTTTTATTCCCATTATGTTGATAATAATAATTGCGATTGTAAAAACGGAGGCAACCAATATACTTGTTAAATAAATGTCGGAACCAGCAACTGTATAGAGATATCCTCGTGCGAAAGAGGGAAAAATGTATTGAATAATTGCGGGCAGTGAAACAGCCTCAAAGCAGACAACGCCGATATAACTCAGTATAAGTGCCCAGGTACATATGAATGAGCCTGTCGGCCCCAGTGCTTTATAACTGAACACATGTTCACCGCCGACTTTAGGCATTGCAGGAGTCAATTCCGCATAAGTCATACCCACGAAATATATCATTATTCCGCCGATGATAAAGCCAATCACCGTGCCTATTGTTCCTGCATTCTGAATCCATTTTCCCGATGAGACAACCCATCCCCAGCCTATCATCGCCCCAAAAGAAACAACAAGCAGGTCTGTTGAGTTCATTATTTTTTTAAACCTGTTTTTTTCTGACATTTGTATCCTCTCTCTGCAGCCGTATGGCTGTCAACAGTTTAATACGGAAATCGGTCCGGTAGTTATATAAGAGCAGACTTATCCCACAAATTAAGTTTTGTACCTATTCCGCACTTAAGTGCGTTAAGATAAATATCGTGTGCCCAGGCAACATCTTCAACAGGCATACCGCCTACAGCGTAAATGATTATTTGATTTTCGTTTTCACGGCCCTTCTGCTCTCCGAGAAGAATTCCGCCCATATCTGATATGTCATTTCTGTTTATTTTGTTCTCACAGACAGCATCATAGAATCCCATTCCAAGCAGCGTTGAAACGGTTTTTTGAGTCGGCTGTTCCTGACCGGTGCCCCAGCCTTCATACATAAGATAATTGTCGGCGACCAATTTTACATCGGTGGCGGAAAGAAAATCAGTCGAAATGATAAGTGACGAAGCACTGATTATCAAAGCACCATTTTTCACCCAATTATGTTCGATATGCGGGTTATCTTCATAAACGGATGCGTTTGTAGTTCCGAAAAATATAATGTCAGAATCAAGGCAGGCGTTCTCAATAGAATCACATATAGTGATATTAAGACCGGGATACTTTTTTTCTGCGTTTCGGATAAACCTGTCAAGGCTTTTTTTGCCGCGCCCTTTGATCTTGATTGTACTTATTGAAGGCTTGGTAACCATAATTGCATCAAGAGTATATTCCGAAATAACTCCGGGCCCTATAATGCCGAGAGTCTTTGGCTCGCTTACCGACAGGTATTTTACTCCGACACCGGTTGTTGCCGCAGTACGCATCGCGCTCAGAACATTTGCGGACATATAGGCTAGAGGAACGCCGGTATCAATGTCCTTGAGTGACATCATAAGCACAGAGCGGGGAAGACCTTTGTCTTTATTGGTGTGATGAGAGCCGTAGTCTTTGATGCCGAACACATGAAACCTTCCGCCCAGATATGCCGGCATAGCCATAAATCTGTAGTCAGGTGCATGAAGAGGCATTCCTTCAATAGTTGATGATTCCGGAAAAGAAACACGGATTCCGTGTTCATTTGCGTCTTCGCCGCCCATACGGTAGTCACCGTTATAGAGCAGAGAAAACATATCCTCCATAGCACTTATGCAGCCGGGCATATCGGTTACTCCGGCTTTCAGCATATCCTGTTCATTAAGATATAAAAAATCAACTTTTCCGTTCATAAATCTTTCCTTCTTCAGTTATTCCACCATTCTGCTATGATTGCCGGATTAATTCTGTCATAAACCATATCAGTTCCGTCTTCGTTTTTAATAGAATACACACTGTTGGCATAAGAAACATCTTCTGCCAGTTTTTCGGCGGAATGATTGCAAAAATGAACCATAGTCATTTTTGACAGAATGGCTCTGTTTGCGTCGCATTTTTCTCCGACTCTTCCCGTTTGAAGCAGGAAGTTGCAATCTTCCATTTGCTTTATATCATCCAGACCGCAAAAGCCGGACACCGTGCCGCCTGTTGAATAGTAATTAATCATTGAACATTTAAGCCCAGGATTTGTTTCTTCGTGCCACTCAAGAAGATCGGTACTTCCCGTAAGAGCGTGGATAATGAACAAATCAAGAATATTGACAATACCGCGCTTGATCATATATCTGTACATATGACCTCCGCTTAGTCTGAAGCCTGTTTCAAAGAAAACAAAATCAACATCCGTACCGTGCTCAATTGCAAATCCGGAGAAGAAAATGTACCCGTCTTTTATCTGAAGATTATTTATCAGCCGGCAAAGCGGAGCATTTGCTTTTTCCATAAAATTCTTATGATACCGAGAAGGAAACAGCCATCCGCTCTGAACCACTCTTTCAAATCCGTTATCATCAGCATTAACGGTATCGCAGTCTGACAAAAGAATCGGCTTACCGTTGCAGACAGCATATGTCACATCAAATTTGAATCCGTTTGATATGAAATCTTCAATTATAACGCTTTTGCAATATGATTTTTCCATTGCATATTCGTAGGCCTTGCGCAGACTATCCGTATCTGTGGCAACGCTTACTCCTATTGAGCCTGCTCTGTCTACAGGTTTGACAATGACCGGAAACGAAGTGACATTCTCGGGGCTCGGATATTCATTCACTACCGGAACACCGCTTCTTCTGCATTCGCTCTTAAAAAGCATTTTATCTCTTGTGAGTGCCAGTTGATTGTCGTTGCAATAGCACGGTAGATTAAGACGATCACACAGTTTTATACAGCACTCAACGGGTGATTCGCTGTAGCCGGTTGTAATGCCGCTGATTCCTTCTTCTCGGCACTTTCTTTCAAGAGTATCAAGATCGCTCCAACTTATATTCCAGTATTCGTCAGCGGTTTGCTTTGCAGGGCTGGTCTGGACATCATAATAATCTGTTACAATTGTATAAATGCCGAGTTCTTTTGCTCTTTCAACAAGAGTCACAAGATGAGGGCTCCCGGCAAGAATTAACAGTTTTTTACCTTGCAGTATTTCGAGTGACATAAGAAGTTCTCCTTAACGGGTACGATCAGTCAAAGCATCTGCGGATAACATCGATTATCACATCCTGCTGTGCGGGCGTGATTTTATTGTCGCTGGGCAGGCACAGTCCTCTGCGGAAGATATCCGCGCCGGCATCGCGGAAAGCGGTGCTCTTGATGTAAGCGTTGCTCTTTGCCCTGCCTTCGCCCGAGGCGGTGACGAACTGATGCATCCTGTAAATCGGCTGAAGGTGCATAGGTTTCCATATGGGTCTGCCTTCGGCATTGATATACGCGAGCGCTTCCAGTATTTCGGCGGGGCAGGATTTGCCGCTTTCGGGCACATAGAGCGCCTCGTTGTCGGAGCGCACCGTTTTGCACATAGCGTCTTCGTCTATTATCATACAGCTCAGCCAGTAGTTGGCTTCACACTCGCTCTCATTGACCGGATTCATTTTTACGGGAAGGCCCTCAAAGCCTTTCTTGTATCTTTCGTAGAGGGTTTTCTTCTGAGCGATATGCTCGCCGAGATACGGCAGCTGACCTCTCACAACGCCCGCGACTATGTTTGACATCCTGTAGTTGAAGCCGAGTTCCTCGTGCTGATACCAGGGGGCGTCCTCGCGGCTCTGCGTGCTCCACTTGCGTATTTTTTCTGCGTCGTCACCGCTGTCGGTGAGAATCATTCCTCCGGTGGAGCCGGTCACTATTTTGTTGCCGTTAAATGAAATAACCGAAGCGTCGCCGAAGCAGCCCGTCTGCACGCCTTTGAATGACGCGCCGAAAGACTCGGCAGCATCCTCAACTATCAAAGCGCCGTGCTTTTGAGCGACGGCTTTGATCTTATCCATCTTTGCGGGCGTGCCGTAAAGGTGAGCGGCAACAATCAGTTTAACATCCGGATAAATCTCAAACGCCTTTTCGAGCGCCTCGGGGCACATATTCCAGGTGTCGTATTCGGTGTCAATGAAAACAGCCTCTCCGCCTTCGTACGCCACGGGATTTACCGTTGCGCTGAAAGTAAGGTCGCTGCAGAATACCTTTTTGCCTTCGAGCGAGCCGTGACCCGCGCGCGGTCTGCCGTAAAGTTTTTCCGCGCAGAGTTTCACGGCAAGGTGAAGCGCGGCTGTGCCCGATGAGAGCCCGACCGCGTATTTTCTGCCCGTGATTTCCGCAGCCATACGCTCAACTTCATTTATGTTTGCGCCTACTGTTGAAACCCAGTTTGTGGAAATAGCCTCGTCAACCCATTTCTGCTCATCGCCGTGCATCGTGGGGGAAGCAAGCCATATTCTTTTTTCAAACGGAGTGAAGTTTTTAACAGAATCTTTTATCATACTTGCACCTTCCGGTATTATCGGTTAAGAATTGTCTGCGGGGTGGTAGGTGTCAACAATATCCATTACGAGTTCACGGATGTTGTCGCTGTTTTCAAAAGCGGCAGTGAGAAGGTCAGAGAGTTTTGCGAGAAATTCGTCAATATCAAACGCGATCGGGTTGCCGATATGGATGAGATTGTTGGGCGTGGTTTTAAGCCCTTCCTCGCTCATCAGTTTTTCTTCATACAGTTTTTCGCCGGGGCGAAGGCCGGTGTATTCAATCTTCACGTCAACATCCGGGCGAAGTCCGCTAAGTTTAATGAGGTTACGCGCAAGGGTATCAATCTTCACGGGCTCTCCCATATCGAGCACAAAGATTTCTCCGCCCTTTGCGTAAGTGCCCGCCTCAAGCACAAGGCTGACCGCTTCGGGTATTGTCATAAAGTAGCGGATAATGTCCTTATGTGTAACGGTAACCACTCTCGTGGTTTCAATCTGCTTTTTGAAAAGAGGAATAACGGAGCCGTTGCTTCCGAGCACGTTGCCGAATCTCACCGCGACAAATTCGGTTTTGACTCGGCTGCCGGAGTCACCTTCGACGGGCGAGGGAAGAAAGACGCCCGGAGTGTCTCCGTCTTCCATGTGAGAGCGAAGCACGGGAATTTCGTTTTCTTTGTTTTCTTTGATTTTCTGGTCAAACGCCTGGATAATCATTTCGCAGATGCGTTTGCTCGCGCCCATAATGTTGGTCGGGTTAACTGCCTTGTCTGTGCTTATGAGCACAAAGCGCTGCACTCCGTTCATCATCGCGGCGTAAGCGGTTTTATATGTGCCGAACACATTGTTCTTGATTGCTTCGTTGGGGCTGTCTTCCATAAGGGGCACATGCTTGTGAGCGGCGGCGTGATAAACTATGTCCGGCTTATACCGTGCAAACAGTTCGTTCAGCCTTCTGCTGTCGCGCACCGAGCCGATTTCCACAGCGAGGTTGAGTTCGGGATGAGTGCGTTTTAATTCCTGCTGAATATCGTAAGCGTTGTTTTCGTAAACGTCGTAAATGAGAAGCAGGGCGGGGGAGTGATTTGCCACCTGACGGCAGAGTTCGCTGCCTATGCTTCCGCCGCCTCCGGTGACGAGAATTCTTTTGCCCTTTATGTATTCGAATATTTCGCTCAGGTCAACCTTGACGGGCTCCCTGCCGAGCAGGTCGAGCACATCTACATTTCTCATCTGAGACACATTGACCTCGCCGTTAACGAGCTGATACATTGCGGGCAGGTTTTTAAGTTCGCATCCCGTCTCCTTGCATATGTCAAGGATTGCTCTTAAATCTTCATACTTTGCGCTCGGTATGGCAACATAGATTTTGTCTATGTGATATTTCTTGCAGTAGTGAATTATGTCGTAACGGTCGCCAACGACTTTTACGCCGTCAATGAATCTCCCTTTTTTGTTCGGATTGTCATCAATCAGGCAGCAGACTCTGCCGTTGACTCTGTCGGAGGTTTTGATATCCCTGAGAATCATCTGCCCCGCGCTTCCGCAGCCCACAATCATTATTCTCGGGCCGCCGGAGGATTCCGCCATTGCGTTTTTGAAAAACAGCAGGGCCTTGTAGCCGAATCGCGCGCCGACAATCAGCACATACTGGAATACCGCTCCGAAAATATAATAGGAAAACGGCATTCTCATTCTGCCGAAGCCGTAGAAGATAAACGGCATAATCAGCAGGGAGTGAATAACGCTTGTAAGTACGCAGGCGACTGACGAGTAGGCAAGTTCATAATATCCGGCGTAACGCCACATCATATTGTAGAGTTTGAATGCGGCAAATACGATTACGCAGATTACGGAGTAGAAGGGCGCAAAGCGCTGGAAGGAAGTGAGATATGAAACGGGTATGAAGGAATAGCGCAGGTCAAAGCGCAGTAAGAGCGCGGCAAAGTATGAGATATTGACCGCCAGTGCGTCGTAAATAACGAGCAGGGCGGCAACTTTCTGCCAGTGTTCAAGCGGGAATAATCCCTTCTTTTGTTTTTTATCCGTTTGTTTCACTTCTATCCTTCTTCCGTAAGTTGTTTTATCGATTGAGCAGGACGGTTATTCCGCTTTACCCGCTTTTTTAAGCAGGGCGCAGAGCATATCCGGCTGCCTTGTGGTTATGTTATCGGGCTTCATACCGAGCACATACCGTGCTTTCATTTTTGTATTGACTGTCCATACGGACGCGAGCAGGGAGTGCCTGTGCATTTCGCGGCAGAGCGACGCGCTCGCGCTGCTGTGATTGAGGTTGATGCCGATTGCTCCCGCTTTTTCAACCTTGTCGGCTGCGGCTTTCACGGAATTGATGCCGCTGAGATTGAGGTAATAGGGGATGCCGGGCGCTTTTTCCTTAACATCGGGCACAAAATTTTCGCCCACACCCGTGAAGAATATCTGAGAGAGTACGCCCGTTTCTTCGGCAAGAGGCTTCACGGTTTCGAGATGCTCGGTGCTTTTTACATCCACATTTGCTTTTATGCCGGGATGCTTTGCGAGAAATTCAAATGCCTCTCGCAGTGTAACGCAGTTATCATCAGGCGCGGGTTTGTTATGCGAAAGAACCGGCTCACCTTCGGCGGTATAGTTGAGGTCAAACTCCACAATGTCCGCCCCCGCGTTTATACCCGCCTCCATCGCCTCAAGGGAATTGTCGGGAAGACCCATACAGCCGGAGTGCGCAGTCACGGTGAAACCGTCTCTTGTTACGGTCTTTCTGAAAAACAGTTTGTAGATTATAGATGCCGCCGCAAAGAGTATCGCGGCGCAAAGAACGGTAACGGCAATTATGTAGCCCATTGCAATCCCTCTCAGTTTTCAAATTTAAGCAGGGCGAATATCGGGAAATGATCGCTTGAATACGCTCCGTCGTAGGTGTCGGTGATAACTTTGTATTCGAGAGCGGTAAGCCCCTGTTTTGAAATCATGAAGTAGTCTATCCTGCCGCGCTCAAGTGCTTTGCCCCAGTTCTGATATGTGCAGGAGTCGCGCATCGTTTCGGGGGCGATGACCGCCGCGTCGTTGAAGATTTCGGTGGCACAGTTGTAGGTAGTGCTGCCTTCGCCGGCGTTGAAGTCTCCCATGAGAACTGCAGGCAGAGAGCCGAACTCCTCGATTTTCCGGAGGATGAGTTTTATGCCGTTGATTCTCGCTTCTTCACTCTCATTGTCGAGATGAAAGTTGAACACCACGAAACGGTTTGCGTTTTCTTTTGTTTCGAGTATGGTGTAACTGCAGATTCTGTAGCATCCGGAATCCCAGTCTTTGCTCATCACATCCGGAGTTTCCGAGAGCCAGAATGAGCCGTCCTCAATAAGCGAATAGAGTTTCGTGTTGTAAAACACGGGGCAGGATTCGGAGTTATAAGCAGTGTCGCGGTAGGTGATTACCGAATCATAATCGGGCAGGCAGTCGCAGATGTAACTGTACTGCCATCTTGTCACTTCCTGAAACCCGATTATTCCGGGCGCGGTATTCTCTATGCCTTCGAGCACGTAATTCGCTCTGTAAAACCAGCTTTTCTTTCCGGTGTCAAGAGGATTTACGCATCTCACATTGCAGCTCATCACCCTGATTTCATCCGCTTCGGCTTCATATACTTTCTCGACGGAGTATTCTTTCTTCTCGGAGAGGTATCTCGGATAGTAAACCGCCATGGGCAGACATCCGATTATCACCGCCACCGCAAGAAAAAACGAAACAACCGAGTCTTTGATTGTGCCTGTATTATTCATAATATTTCCCCGTATATTCTTTTAATCGTGACAGCTATTATATACCCGCTCGCGCCCGCGGTCAATAAATAAAATAATATTAGTATTGATTTTCAAAAAATTTTATACTATAATCTAATGTGGTTTTTTATGACTTCATTTGCGAGAAAGGAACATCACAATGTCTTTTTCACTCGAAAAATATGTTGCCCCGGATTTCACATCCGCCGTTTTTGAAAACTCACCCGACGCGGTGCTTCGTCCGTCACCCAAAGACGGAGTCGCGCCCGATAATTATCACGCGACCAGCATCTATCCCGAGTATTTCAAGATAAACGGGCAGTGGCTGCTTGCAGAGGAGAGCAGGATGGACTGCGTGCCCGTATATGAAAACGGACGCATTTCCGTTAAGGAATTCCGCCGCCTCAAAGCGGGCGACCTTGTTGTCTGCGGCAGGACGGAGCGCGCCGAAGAGGGCATTTTCCTTTATGCCGACGGCTTCCCGGGCGAAGATACGGAAAAGGAAACCTTTGCTTTCAGGCAGGGGCACTCGAGGGAAACATCTTTTTCGCGCGACTATGATGAACTCTATGAACTGCTGAAACACGAAAAGGAAAACGGCAAGATAGTATGGGTTATGGGCCCCGCTTTTTCGTTTGACCACGATGCGAGAGACGCTTTTTCAAGAGTGATCGCGGGCGGCTACGCCCACGCCGTGCTTGCGGGCAATGCCCTCGCTACGCACGACCTTGAGGGCGCTTATCTCAAAACCGCGCTCGGGCAGAATATCTACACACAGAAAAATCAGCCGCTCGGCCATTACAACCATATCGACACCCTCAACAGAATCCGCTATTACGGCTCTGTATCCGAATTCATAAAAAATGAAAACATAGATAACGGCATTATATACAGCTGTGAGAAATACGGCGTGCCCTATGTGCTCGCGGGCTCAATTCGTGACGACGGCCCGATTCCCTGCGTTTACGGCGATGCTTATGCCGCGCAGGACGCAATGAGAGCCGTGATAAAGGACGCTACAACCGTTATCTGCATGGCAACCATGCTTCACTCCATAGCGGTCGGAAATATGACGCCGTCATTCAGGGTGACCAAAGACGGCACAGTCAGAAAAGTCTATTTCTACTGCGTTGATATTTCCGAATTCACGGTGAACAAACTCACCGACAGAGGAAGTCTGAGTTCAAGAGGAATAGTCACCAACGCTCAGGACTTCATAGTCAATATAGCAAACGGTCTAGGATTATAACTTACGGAGGAATTAAAATGTCTGCAAAGATTTACGGCTCGGGCAACAAGCCTCTTAAAATCCAGTTTATCACCGATGTGCACTATTACTCACGCGAAAACGGCACCGAAGGCGCCGCCTATGATAAGGAAGAGGCAAAGAGCCAGATAGTAATAAAAGACAGTGACATCGTAATAAAGAGAGCGTTTGATATGCTCTGTGAGGATACCTCAACCGATATAGTTGTTCTTTCGGGCGATACCACGAGAAACGGCGAATATAACTCCCACGCCGGCATAATCGAACTGCTCCGCTCTCTCAAAGCGCGCGGCAAGCAGGTCTATGTGATTACCGCCACCCACGATTACAGGGGAGGCGGCGAAGGTGTAGGATTCAAAGGCGACGAAAGAATAAAAGTTCCCGCCGTGAGCGACAGGCAGGAACTCTGGGATATGTATTATGAATTCGGCCCCGAGCAGGCGATTGCCACTCACAGAGAGTCGCTCTCATATGTGGTGCAGCTCGCTCCCGGCTACCGTCTGTTTGCACTTAATGACGATACAAATATGAAACAGGAGGGCGGCGGCTCGGGCTACCCCGATTCCTGTATGGAATGGATTAAAGAGCAGCTCGAGGACGCGAAGAAAAACGATCAGTTTGTTATCGCGATGACTCACCATCCGATGATTTCCCCCTCACCGTTTTATTCGATAATCGGCAGCGGCGATATGCAGAAAAATCACGAGACAACCCGTGAAATCTTTGCGGACGCAGGTCTTTCCTGTATGCTTACGGGCCATACTCATATCCATAATATCGGCTATATCACCACCGCGAAAGGCAACAGGTTTTATGATATTTCGTGCAGCGCTCTTATCGGCTGCCCGCCCAACTACAGAAACGTGACCTTTGACCCCGCCAACGCTAAGGTTGAAGTGGAAACGGTCACCGTTACCGATGTGCCCGGCCTTAAAACCGAAAAGGGCGGCTTTGACAAATACATGGAAGACTTCTTCTTCGGTATGATTAAAAGAGTTGTCTGGGCAATGGGTTACGATATCGACAAACTTGCCGAGATGACTCCCGCTTTTTCAATACCGGGCGAGAAGGTCCGTAAACTCAGGGCAGTAATCAAGCCCGTCGGCAAATTCCTCAACAAACTCACTTTCAAAAAAATCTGGAGAGTGTGCAAAAAAGAATGCGGGCTCAAAAAAGCGGATATTGAGGATATAAAAGACAACAAGGTTGTTGACTTCATAGTTGAACTTGTCAAAAACCTTTACTGCGGCGATTCTCCCTATACTCCCGACACAAGGGAATACAAACTCACCTGCGGCTTCCTCAATGTGATTGACAGTTTTCTCGGCACAATCCATCTGCCGATTGGCAAATTTCTCAAGGGCGCGCAGAGTGTACGCTCACTTGTTGAGCCTCTCCTCTGGAAAGACGGCTATCCCGATGCCGCGGCAACCCTTCCGCTCTATCCTCTTTACGACGACGAAAACCCCGCCCCCGCGGAAATGTTTGAGAAAAAGGAATTCACCGACACCGTAAAGAAGAGCAGAAAAGGTCCGCTTGTGCTGCTTATTATCATCCTTGCCGTGCTTATTCTGCTCGGCATACTCGCGGCAGTCATAGCGGGAATAATCGCTCTCATAATGCTTCTCATCCACTGACAGCGAAAGAGCGGCAATTATAAACCACAGGCAATAAGGCACACACCGGCAAATACCGGCAAAGATATTTTTCGAGGCGTTACAATGAAAAAACTTTTGGCATTCGCAATTATCATCGCACTTATCATGACATCTTTTATCGCGGTCATTTCCCACGCACAGGACGACGAATTCTTTGAAGGAATGAACGTCGTTCAGAATTCTGAGGATGACGGCTCACGCGCTCACGACATAGAGCCGCCTCAGGGCGAAAACCCGGACGGTGACAATGAAAATCCCGGCACCGGGCAGGAACCCGAAGAGCCGGGAAATGAAGATGACGGATATATTCCCAAGAAAAAACTTCCCACATCCGAAGGCATAGAAGCGCTCAGGGGAGAGTTCGATTATTATCAGGGGCCGTATGTTTACGGTGTCAGAGCAAACGACTACGCTCTGTTTGACCCGAGAGGGAAAAACGACACTCACAAGTATCCGCTTATCGTTTATGTTCACGGCGCGTTTCACGGTCTGCTTCGAGAGGGGCAGCTCAATGACAGCGACTTCCCTTACTGGGCATCGGAAGAGCTTCAGAGCCGTTTTGACGAGGGCGGAGCCTTCATAATGCTCCCGAGGTCAACCGGCGCGCTCACTTTCTGGGATCAGGGTCAGGTGCCGAGCCTCAAAGCGGCGATTGACGATGTTATCGCAAATGCGGGTGACAGCATTGATACAAGCAAAATAGTGATTATGGGCTCATCCGACGGCGGAGCAATGGTCCGCAAGATGATTTGCCGTTACCCGACTTTCTTCTGCGGCGCGCTCACCCTTTGCCAGACAGGCTTCTACTCGGGCTCGAACGCTCAGAAAACGGCGAATATACCCATCTGGCTCATCGCCTGCAAAAAGGATTTCTTTGTGCTCTATTCAATATTCCAGGTGCCTATGTGGAATACAATCAAGCGAAACACCAATGTACCCGAAATGTGCAGATTCACATCCCTTGCCGAACTCTATTATCCCGACGGCTCAAAGCCCACGAACACGCACAATCTCGCGAGGGTGGCGTCATACGACCTTCAACTGATAGACGGCTCGGATTACCCGTATGCCGAAACGGTTGACGGCAACGGAAAGGTGCTCGACCTTCATGCGGGCAACGGCATTATCGCCTGGATAAACGAACTGTAATTACAATAGAATATCTGAAAAAAGCAAAAAAAATCGCCCCTTTTGGGGGCGTTTTTTTCGACTCAATCAGGCCTCTTCCTGCTGAATCTTTGCAAAGCACTCGCTGCAGTAAACAGGTCTGTCCTCACGCGGCTTAAAGGGAACTTTTGCAACTCCACCGCAGGAATCGCATGTTGCCTCAAACCATTCGCGCTCTCCGCGGGCAGCATTTTTGCGTGCGTCACGGCAGGCTTTGCAGCGCTGGGGCTCGTTTACGAAACCCTTTTCAGCGTAGAATTCCTGTTCACCGGCGGTGAAAACGAATTCGTTTCCGCATTCCTTGCAGATGAGAGTTTTGTCTTCGTACATGGATTTTACCTCGCTAAAATAATTTTTCCCCTGGGCGGAATTGCACCGCCACCTTTGTCTAGACAACGTTCTGCTTAAACTACGTGGGGCATATATGAAGCGAAATCAATCGCTTTCTTTACTGAATTTACGGTATTTCTTTCTTATGCGCTGAATCGCATTGTCGACCGCTTTTTCGCTGCACGAAAGGCGGGCGGCTATTTCGGAATACCTGCAGCCTTTTAGCCTGAGAGAGACAACGCTTTTTTCAAAAGAGGTAAGGCAGGTGTCAATAAACAGGCTGATTTCAATTTTCTGCTCGCGTATGGTGATGCTGTTTACCGGGTCTTCCGGGTCATAGGGAATATCGTCATCAATGATATTCACGGCTCCCGAGAGGGCTTTGTTGCCGTCTGACGAGCAGGAGTTAACGAAAGAAATGATTCTGCGCTCAATGCATTTCACGGCATATGCCTCAAACGGTACACCGAGCGAAGGGTCATAACTTTTGACAGCGCCGAGGAAACCTATCATACCCTCCTGCGCGAGGTCCTCCTCAGAGAGCCTGTAATTGCCGGATGAGTATTTGATTCCTTTGGCTGTCGCGGCGGGAGAGATTGCGGCAACGAGACGCGACATTGCGTCGTCATCTCCTTCATTTGCCCGCTTTACGAGTTCCGCGGTGGCGGCAAATTCTTCGCTGTTTTTCATCATGATAACCAACCTCTCACCATAAGCGTTTTACATTATAAAGGGTAATAATTTCTTTGTCAATATTTTAGAAAAAATAATTTGTGCAAATTGCAGTAATTGACTGAATTTGTAACCTTTGCACAAGCGGAAAACGGCATAATAGACAAACAAAACCCCTTGTGTTTGTTGATATCGCCTATTATTATTTCACCCGAACAAGTTGTTTGACAAGAGCGCCTTACACAGTTAAAATGAAAAAGAACAATAAATCATATACGGAGGAGTAAAAATGAAACGTTATCTTATCATAAACGCCGATGACTGCGGTCTGTGTGACAGCGCAAACGAAGCGATTTTTGACCTTTTCAGAAGCGGCTCAATCAAATCTTCCACAATTATGATGCCCTGCCCCAAAGCAAAAGAGGCGGTGCGTTTCGCGGCGGAAAATCCGCAGTATGCCTTCGGCGTTCACCTTACAATGACAAACGAGTGGCAGGCAAACTGGCCCTGGGGCTCGCTCACAGGCGGCAAAACGCTCGTAAACGAAGAGGGCAGGATGTGGCCCGAAAACGAGGACTTTGAAAGCCACTGTACATATAAAGAAGCGGAAAAGGAGATTTACGCCCAGATTGAAATGGCTGAAAATCTCGGCATGAAGGTAGTGCAGGTAGATAACCATATGGGCTCCCTTTACGGAATGAACGGCAGATACTTAATGCTCCCGAAGGTCTTTAAAATCTGCGGCAAAAAGAAATATCCCTTCCGTATGTGCACCACACCCAAAGACGAATTCTGCCCCGAGGGCGTATCGCTCGGTCTCTATAAATTCTTCTGCTATTTCTGCAGATTTCTCGGCAAAATCCATAAGGTTGTAACCCCCGATTACCTTATACTTACCGACCAGGTCGCCTCCCTTAAAGACAAGGCAACCTATGAGGAATTCAGAGACGCTTTCCTTGAATTCCACGGCAATATTCCCGACGGCGTCACCGAAACCTTTATCCACCCCGCCTATGATACCGACGAAATGAAGCACATCACCGGCACCTGGCAGAGAAGATACTGGGAGTACCTGCTGATGAAGGACCCCGTAACTCACGAGTTCTTCAAAAGCAAGGATATCGAGCTTATCAGTTACCGCGAACTGCTTGAAATGAAAAAATAAGAAAGAGGTCGGATTATGAAGATACTCGTCATAAACGGTCCCAATATCAATATGCTCGGCATAAGAGAGCCCGGCATCTACGGCAGCGAAGACTACGTTCACCTGTGCTCGATGATAACGGAGCACGGCAAAGAAGCCGGCGTGCAGACCGAGATTTATCAGTCCAACCACGAGGGAGACCTCGTTGATAAAATCCAGCAGGCATACGGAAACACGGACGCTATTATCATTAACCCCGGCGCCTATACTCACACGAGCGTTGCCCTGCTGGACGCGCTCAAAGCGGTGGGCATTCCCGCCGTTGAGGTGCATATCAGCGACCCGGACACCCGCGAAGATTTCAGAAAGATAAGTTATGTGCGCCTCGCCGCAGTTAAAACAATCAAGGGCAAGGGACTTCAGGGTTATCTTGACGCTATGGATTATATTGTAAAGGAAGTAATAAAATGAGAGCAACAAGAAAACAGATTGCGTGGGCGTGGATTCTGTTTGCAGTCGTTTTTGCGGCGCTTCTTATCACCGCCACATTTACCGACCTTCAGGTTTCACAGATTCTCACCAAGGGCACCTTGCCCGATGGCAGTTACCTCGCAAAGGGTATTTTCGGCGTTACGCTCGAATGCCTCGGCTGCACAGCGCCATACCTTATGGGCGGAATTGCGCTTGAACTTTTCTTTATATATATACTTCGCTTCGCAAAGAGCAAAGGCGTTAAAATAATACTCGGCATAGTTTTGCAGATTGCCGATTTTGCCACCTGGTATGCCGTTGCGCTCGATACGCTCAATTATAATGTAAGGCACTACGGCCTCGAAGGCGGAAAGCCGATGTTTATGAAGACGGAACTTATCTTTGTAGCCGCTTTGCTGGTATTTCTGACCGCCCTCGCGGCAAACAGTTTCTCCGATGAAAGCATAAAAAGAGTGCCCAATCTCTGCTACGCCACCGCCCTTGCGATAGCGCTTTCGAGCATAGTGGTCACTCTTCTCAAAGAGCCCTTCGGCAGACCCCGCTTCAGAGCGATGAATTACGCGGGCGACTTCAGTTATTATTCACGCTGGTATGTTTTGAATCATCAGCCGGATAAAGAATGGATGAAGGAATTCTTCAGTTCAACCGATGCCTGCAAATCCTTCCCCAGCGGCCACACACAGAGTGCGGCGATGATATTCTGTATTGTTATGCTCAAGGATATGTTTGCCTGGACTTCTAAGAAAAAGAACGCTCTTCTCTGGATTGTCAGCATAGTATGGACAGGTGCTGTTGCTCTGAGCCGCATTATGGTAGGCGCTCACTTCTTCAGTGATGTGCTTGCGGGCGGCACAATCGGTTTCCTCTCCGTGATGCTTGCGAGAGAAATATTGGTATATAAAGGATATAACTGTAAAACTCTTTTAGGAAAACAGTAATAACTGAAATAATAAAAAGGACTGCGCCTGGCAGTCCTTTTTTATGTGCTATGAAATGTAATCCGCCGGGTTTCTCGTTTCGCCGTTGTAAATCACTTCGAAGTGAAGGTGAGGTCCGGTGGAGTTTCCGGTTGAGCCGACCTTGCCGATTACCTTGCCGCCCTCAACATAATCTCCCGCTCTCACGGTGATTGAGTTGTTCATCATATGGGCGTATCTCGTCTTGTAGCCGTCGCCGTGGTTTATCACCACCATATTGCCGTAACCGGAGCCCGAGTGCGATACTATTTCCACAGTCCCGCTTCTTGCGGCTATAACGGGTGTGCCCATTGCTGTGCCGTTGCCCGTGCATATATCAACGCCGCTGTGCCAGCCCGTGCTTCTCCAGCCGTAGGGTGAACTTATGTAGTGGCAGCTCGGCGCGGGCCACAGGAAGCCCTGATCGGACGCCATACCTATATAGATGCCGCCGTAGGTTGTCATCGTGCCGACCACGATTTTTTCATCTGTTGCAGGTGTCACGATTTCGTTGTGAACGGAAGTGTCAACGAGTGTGTCGTTTATATAAGTCCTGGTGGTTATTATCCTCTGCGTGCCGTTTACGCCCTTCTGACGCACAAGTCTGTAGCCGCTGTATTTTGTGGCGTCGCGCGTGGTTACCGTTTCAAACGGAACGGAGGCAATCTTTGATGATTTTACGGTCTTCTTTATATTTACGAGCCTGTTGGTCGTGGGCACGGTAACGCTTTCGCCCGCTTCAAATACTTCGTCGCCCGTGAGCGAGGGGTTGAGGCTGAGCAGCTGAGTAACGCTCGCGCCGCAGATATCCGCAATCTCATCGAGCGTCTGCTCCTGCGGCACTATGTAGGCGGCAGTCGCTCCGTCTTTGCCGAGCACGGTCGTTTCGAGTTTGAGCGCGTCCCACATAAGGTCGGGATCATCGCGGTAAAGGCCCTGTACATAGTCAATATCTTCGGCAAAACCTACCATATAGCCGTTGCGGTTTGCGTCTTCTTCATACGGCTCAAGTATGTTGTAAAACACCGTTTTGGCGTCCGCCTCGTTTTTGACGGCGCACAGGAAGTTTCCGTTTATGTAAACTCCGCAGGCGTTTGTAAGGTTGTCAACGGAGTTTTCTATCATCCTGTCGGATATTGTTCTCGCGTCGCTGAGTTCATCGAGCGAAACGAGGGCAAGTTCATAGCCCGCGCTCAGCGAAGGCGCCGCAACCTGCTTTACATCAGAGCCCGTGCTGTTGGCGGAGAGTTTGTCTTTAACAAGTTCTCTCGCCTTGATAAATACGGATTCGTCCGTGATGTAGCCCACGCTCTGATTGTTGTAGATTACATTAAGCGCGAATGTCACGCTGTTCCAGTAATTGAAAACCGCGAGCAGGATAAGCAGTGACAAAACGGGGAGAGCCGTGTTTGCAACTGTCCTTAAAAGCTGCTTGTGCCTGATTATCGCCTTGCGTATGTAGTGCATGATAATCGGCGGAATGGACATCGGCTTTCTGAGCGCGGCAAAAATGGATTTCCTTGCCGAGCGCACCTCGCGGTGGAAATATACAACTTCTCTCGCGGTTGCTTTTGCGCTTCTGTTAAGGTTTCGCTTTGTGTCCGCGGTAGCCGACTGAATTGCCTTTCGCAGTTTTTTAACGGGAATTGACAGAATATGAAGTATGACGTCAATCACCGAGCCGAGCGCGTTGATTACATAATCGCCGAGCGAATAAAGGCTTCTGTAAACAGCGGGTTTCTCGTCAAGGTCAAAATAAACGGGAGCCCTGCGCTTTCTCTTTTTCGCGCGCCTTGAGGCCTTTTTTGACTTGCGCTTTTTCCCGGCGGGCTTTTCCCCGCTTCTGAATGCTTCAAGGTCGATTACTTCCCCGTCACCCGCTTTTACGGATGAAGATCTGCCTGCTATGGAATCGGCATTGCTGATTGCTTCTTCAACCTGCAGAGAGTATCTTCTTTCAACGTCTTCGCGGATGGCCTCCATCTCTTTCCGGCGCCGCTCTTCATCGCGCAGACGTATTTCTCTTTCTCTGGGAGTTTCTTCCTGTGTGCCTGTTCCCGCAAGGTCAATATCACTGCCGAAAACTTCATCTGAAGAGCCGGCGGGGGAAGTATCCTGCCCGTTGCTATTCGGTTTTTTGTTGTTTTCGTCGCTCATGAATCTCTCCTGTATAATGCGGAAAAATAATTACTAAACTATATTATACCACAATATAATGTGGTTTTCAACTTTTTGTTTATATAGCGGTTTCTTCTTTTGTAAGCGCAACAAATCGTTTCACCGCGTCCTGCCAGTCGGGCAGTCTCGAAAAGCCCGCTTCATCAAGAGATTTCTTTGACAGGCGGGAGTTGTGCGGCCTCTTTGCGGCAGACGGATATTCGTCAGATGTTATCGGAATTATCTTCGCTTTGAGCGAGGCGGCTTTCATTATTTCGCATGCAAATTCGGCAAAGGAGCAAACGCCTTCATTTGTCGCGTGATATACGCCGTATTTTTCGCTCTGTATCATATCGCACATCAGAGGGGCAAGGTCGCGCGTATAGGTGGGGGAGCCGACCTGATCGTCAACCACTCTGATTTCGTCCTTTTCCGCGCCGAGCCTCATCATTGTGTAAACGAAGTTTTTGCCGCAGGGGCCGAATACCCACGAAATTCTCACGATGAAATGTTTTTCGCATATGCGTTCCACCGCCTGCTCGCCGAGCAGTTTCGTTTCGCCGTAATAGTTGAGGGGCGCTTTCGGGCTGTCTGTTTCATAGAATTCCTCTCCCTCTCCGCCGAAAACATAGTCAGTGGAGGTGTAGAGGATTTTTATATTTCTTTCTTTGCAAAGGCGCGCGATATTTTCCGTGCCGGTCACATTAACTCTGCGGCAGGTTTCCCTGTCGCTCTCCGCTTTGTCAACCGCGGTAAAAGCCGCAAGGTGAATCACGGCATCCGGTGAAAACTCATCAAACGCTTTTTTTACGGACTCTGAGTCCGTTATATCATACTCCGGAATATCAAGAGGGAAGACATCGATGCCTCTCTCTTTAAGCAGAGCGGTGACATCGGTGCCGAGCTGGCCTTTTGCTCCGGTAACAATTACTTTCATAAAGCACCTCAATACGGCCCGTAAGGGCTTAATCTTTCGGTCATTTTATCATATAGACGGATTATAAACAATATTTTTTAAAAAATATCTGTAAATGTGTAAATAATTGTGGTAAGATTACTTTGAGAAGGTGTTTATCTTGTCTTACAGAAATATTACCGACCTGCATACGCACACGGAAAGGTCCTTTGACGGGCATTATCCGGCCCTCGTTATGTGCGAGCAGGCGGCTGAAAAAAACATAAAAACAATCGCCGTTACCGACCATCTCGAAATGTACGCTTATTACCGCGATTCATTTGACGAAACCGCCCGCCTCTCTTACGCCGACACTCTCGCCGCGCGTGAAGTCTTAAGCGGAAAGATTGAAATACTCACGGGCGCGGAGACGGGCGAAGCGGTTTACGACAAAGCGCTGAGCGAAGAGGTGCTCGGGCAGTATGATTACGATATCGTAATCGGCGCAATTCACAATCTGCCCGATAAAGACGATTTCTACTATATGGATTTCAGCGGCGATATGGTTTTTTACCCCCTGCTTGACGAATACTTTTATTGGGAACTCGAAATGGCAAAGTGGGCGCGCTTTGATACCCTCGCTCACCTGACTTATCCTCTGCGCTACATAATAGGCAATTATCACAGGCAGGTTGATATGG
This sequence comes from Clostridiaceae bacterium, assembly GCA_016280595.1. Lineage (GTDB taxonomy): Bacteria > Bacillota > Clostridia > Oscillospirales > Acutalibacteraceae > CAG-177. The sequence goes on from JAEEHB010000002.1 coordinate 54,808, forward strand.
GCAGATACTCTGAAATAATCGATGAAATTCTGCTCACGCTCATAAAAAACAAAACGGCGCTCGAGCTCAACACTGCGGGCTTCCGCCAGCCGATAGGCGTCCCTTCGCCGGACAGAGACATAATCTCACGCTACCGCGCTCTCGGCGGCAAACTTCTCACGGTCGGCTCGGACGCTCACTACACAGAGCATCTCGGCGCCAATATTGAAGACGCTTACGATATCGCGCTCGGATGCGGTTTTGAAAGCATTACCGTTTACAGAAAAAGAGAACCTTACTTTATACCCATTGAATGAGGTGATTATATGGCAGTTAAAATGAAGGCATACGCAAAAATCAATCTTTTCCTCGATATTCTCGGCAAACTCGAAAACGGTTACCACAGCCTCTTTATGGTGATGCAGAGCATTGACCTTTGCGATATTGTGGAGGTTGAAAAAGCGCCCTCCGGCATAGATGTGACCGTTTCCGACCGTCAGATACCCCGTGACGGCAAAAACACCGCTTACAAGGCGGCGAAAATCTTTTTTGAAGATACCGGGATCAAAGGCGGAGCGGCAATCGGTATAGAGAAGCATATTCCCGTTGAGGCGGGGCTTGCGGGCGGCAGCGCGGACGCCGCGGCTGTGCTCTGCGCTCTCAATGAACTCTATGATGCCGGGCTCTCTCAGCCGGAACTCTGCAGAATGGGCCTCAAAGTCGGCAGCGACGTGCCTTTCTGCGTGGTCGGCGGCACCTGCCTTGCCCAGAATACGGGCGGCATTCTTTCACCGCTTGTAGAACTCAAAAACTGCTGTGTTGTGCTCGCAAAACCCGACAGGGGAGTATCCACCAAGTGGGCTTATGAGCAGGCGGATTCAATGTATCTTTATCATCCCGACAGAATAAGAATTCTCGATTTCTGCGAAAAGGGAGATATAGACGGTATATGCAAGTACGCCGGCAATGTGTTTGAGCAGATAGTTGAGGTGCCCGAGAGGGTTGAAATCAAGAGAATTATGCGCGAGCACGGCTCCAAACTCTGCCAGATGAGCGGCAGCGGACCGACCGTATTCGGAATATTTGAGGATGAGAAAAAAGCCCGCGAAGCCGCCGCGGCGATTGAAAAAATCTGCGGCGAGGTCTATGTGACCGGGCTTAAGCAAAAGGGAACTGAAAAGGCGTAAAACGCTTATATAAAAGGAAGAAAGAGAAAATGAAAAAAACCAAAAAAGCGGTCGCGCTCATACTTGCGGCTATAATGCTTGTTTCGCTTGCTTTTCCGGCATTCGCGAGAAGCGGCAAACTCGATGAAAAAATCGCGTCTTACACCCGCAAAATAGCAGTTGACATTGAGAGCGAAGGCGTTGTACTTCTCAAAAACGAAGACAATGTGCTTCCCCTCAAAGGCAAGAGCATAAATGTTTTCGGCGCGGGCTCTGTGGTGCCTTTTTACGGCGGCGCAGGCTCGGGCGCTGTTACCACGCAGGACCCTGTTGACCTTTACGAAGCGCTCGAAACCGCAGGCATACGCTACAACGAAAAACTCAAATCGCTTTATGAAAAGCACTGCAAGTCACCCACCGCGGCGGCAAGCACCGACAATACGGTTATCAATAATCTGCTGCAACTTGCCCTTGCGGACAGCAGCCTTGACGAAATGCCCGTGCGCTACCTCAAGGCCTCCGTTATGAAGCAGGCGAAGGAGTTTTCCGACACGGCGATTATAGTCATCAGCCGCACAAGCGCCGAGGGCTCCGATTTATCGGCGGATACCCTGCGCCTCTCGGCAGAGGAAAAAGCCCTCGTTGAGTGTGTCACCTCCGCTTTCGAAAACGTGATTGTACTTTTCAACACAGGCAATATAATGGAGATGGGCTGGCTTGACGATTATGACAGCATCAAGGCGGCGGCGCTTATCTGGATTCCCGGTGAATTCGGGCTTGAGGGAGCGGCAAAAGTGCTCTCGGGTGAAGTTTCCCCTTCGGGCAGACTTGCCGACACCGTTGCTTATAATGTTGACGACCATCCTTCGGGAGCAAGTTTCGGCTCAATCAAATATGATGACGGCGGCAACTATGTTGAATACCTTGAAGGCATTTATGTCGGCTACCGCTACTTTGAAACTTTTGCAAAAGACAAGGTGCAGTATCCTTTTGGATACGGCCTCTCATATACGAAATTCAGCAAAAGCGGAGTGTCTTTTTCCGTGAAAAACGGCAAAGTCACCGCGAAAGTAACCGTCACCAACACGGGCAAATGCTCCGGCAAAGAGGTTGTGCAGCTTTATTACAGCGCACCTTATAAAAAAGTTGGCACGGAAAAGAGCGCAATCTGCCTCGGCGCATTTGCAAAGACAAAACTCCTTGCGCCCGGCAAGAGCCAGACTCTGACTCTCACAATGCCCGTGCGCTCAATGGCTTCTTATGACAGCGTAAAAGAGCAGGCCTATGTGCTTGACAGCGGCAGTTATAAACTCATGCTTGCAAACGATATCCGCTCACCTTACGCTTCTTACACATACACTCAGGGCGAAAGAAAAGTTTACCGCACCGACGAAGTGACGGGCAGAAAGATAAAGAATCTTTTTGACGATGCCGACAGCGGCTCACCCGTGCTTTCGAGAGCGGACGGCAAAAACGCCTTCCCGGAGGCGAAGCCCCTTGCGGCAACCGATTCAGTCAAAAACTGCGATACCCTGCCCGAGCCCGTAAAAGAGGGCACTGCACCGAAGCAGGGAGTGAAATACAGCAAGACCATTATGCTCAGCGATGTCGCGAAAGACGAATCTCTCTGGGAGCCCTTCCTTGACCAGCTTACGGTTGACGAAATGATTACCCTCGCAATTCACTCGGGCTATGAAACTCAGGGCGTAGAGCGTCTCGGTATACCCGCCACCGAAGATAACGACGGACCTTCCAGCCTAAAGGGACGGCACGGCCTTGTTTATACGGACTGCGGCACGGCCTACCCCTGCGAAACGGCGATAGCCTGCACCTGGAATACCGACCTTGCCGAAGAGATGGGCAGAGGCATAGGTAAAGAGGGCGCCGATATGGGCGAAGATATATGGTATGCGCCCGGCGTCAATATTCACCGCAACCCCAGAGGCGGCAGAAACTTTGAGTATTTCTCCGAAGACCCGCTTGTTTCCGGCAAAATGGGTGCCGCAATAGTAAAGGGCGCAAACTCCGAAGGCCTTGTGACAACGGTCAAGCATTTCGCCCTCAACGACCAGGAGTCTCACCGCAATGGCCTGTTTGTGTGGGCAAACGAGCAGACGATGAGAGAAATCTATCTGCGTGCATTTGAATACACCGTAAAAGAAGGCAAAACCGTCGGCATTATGTCCGCTTACAACAGAATCGGAGCAGACTGGTGCGGCGCGAAATCCGCCCTGCTCAAAGACCTTCTCAGAAAGGAATGGGGCTTTGACGGCTATGTTATTTCCGACTATTCCGCCAATGTTACGGGCAGCGGCTATATGAGCCCCGTGCTCGCCGTATATAACGGCAACGATACCATGCTCACCGGCGTGTGGATTATAAACCGCCCCGGTCACGAAATATCGATGCGCGCCGCCTATGCAAAAGATCCCGTAGGCTTCGGCAAAGCCCTCAGGGAATCTACGAAGAATCTGTGCAAGGCAAAGATGCATACAAAGGCGTTCACGCATCCCGAAATCACTTATGATGAGTCGCTTATCGGCTCTCTTGTAAAAATATCCGAGTGGAATTTTGAATTTCCTTACGCGTTTTCACTCTTCAGATATCTGCTCAACAATCTCGCCTACGTGGTGATTTACGCTTTCAGATTTATTCTGTAATTAATGTTGCGGAGGTTTCCGTATGATTATAATTCTCAAACGGATAGTGGTGTATTATATGTCAATTCTTTCTCTCTTTTCTTCCTTAAGCGGCAAGGAATTTGCCGACAGTTACGCAGGGCACGATTTTGCTATAATCTCTGCCGCTGAGCAGGCGGAGGGCACAACAAGGATTATGTCTTTCAATATCCGCTGCGGTGATGTAAACGGAGTTAAAGTGCCTCAGCGTACCGGCATAGGCGTGAGGCAGATTCTTGAAGTGATGCCCGATTCGCTCGGTATTCAGGAGGCGACAGCCGAATGGATGAAAGCACTCAAATCAAAACTTACGCTCTACGACTGGGTAGGCATTGAAAGAGAAAAGGGAGAGCCTGCCGATAAATCGGGCGAATCCTGCCCCATCTTTTATCTCAAGGCAAAGTATACTCTTGTTGACCATGGCGATTTCTGGCTGAGCGAAACTCCCGGCGAGCCCTCTTACGGGCCCGGTGCCGCCTGCAGAAGAATCTGCACCTGGGCACGCCTTATAGATAAGAGCACAGGTAAAGAATATGTGCACGTGAATACTCACTTTGACCACGTGTCGGAGGACGCGAGAGTATTCGGCGCAAACGCGGTTACCGATTTCATCAAAGAGAATTTCACGGATGTACCTGTAGTCTTTACTGCGGATATAAACACCTTTGAGGGGCTTGAAACCTATAACACCCTCACCTCCGTGTTTGACGATACGCGCAAAACCGCGCAGAATTGCGAGTACTACGGCACCTTCCACGCCTGCAGCCCCGAAACGCATGCGGATTACACAATCGACTTTGTTCTCTGCCCGCAGGGAGCCGAAGTGAAAGAATACCGCACCGTCACAAAAGGCGTTGACGGCAGATTTGTGTCCGACCATTTTCCGATTTATGCCGATATTGTTTTATGATGAATAACCTTAAAGTTACCGAAAACAAAATACTTTTTTCGAGAATCGGGGAACTTGTGAGAATTACTCCCTGCCACAAAAACGCAATACGTTTTGAGGCGTTTCCCGACTGCTCCGAATATGACGAAAACTTCACCCTTATGCCGCAGAGCGCGCAGTGCAGCATAACGCAGGAGGATTACTGCGTTAAAATGACAGCCGGCTGCCTCGAAGTGAAACTTGAAAACAGCGGCAAGTTGACCTTTTATAAAGACGGAAACGTAATTCTTGAGGAAAAACCCGAACTCGCTTTCAGAAGCGGCTACCGCAACTATGAGCGCAGAGACGGCCTCTGGAATGCCCGCGTCACTTTTGAGAGCAATGAGGGCGAGCACTTTTACGGTCTCGGTCACGAGCCGAGCGGAAAGTTTGACCTGAAGGGCTGTTCGTTTGATCTTCGTCACCTGAACACAAAGTGCTCAATTCCTTATGTTTATTCTTCTCTCGGCTACGGCTTTATATGGAATAACCCCGCGATAGGCAGTGTTGAACTATCGGAAAACCGCACCCGCTGGACCGCAGGAGCAACCCGCAAAATTGATTTTGTGGTTATTGCAGGTACTCCTAAACAGGTGAGCAAAACACTTGCCGATTTAACGGGGCACGCTCCCGTGATGCCTCACTGGGCAACAGGTTTCTGGCAGAGCCGCCTGAGATATGAAACTCAGGAGGATTTGCTCGAAGTAGCGAGAAGATACAAGAAGGAGGGCGTACCTCTTTCTGTTATCATCTGCGATTATTTTCACTGGACGGAGCAGGGCGATTACCGCTTCGCCCCCGAATACTGGCCCGATGTGAAAGCGATGACCGATGAACTTCACTCTATGGGCACAAGGCTCGTTGTCTCCGTATGGCCCACAATCAACGGCGGCACCGAAAATTACTACTATATGCGCGATAACAATATGCTTATCCGCACGGCGAAAGGGCTTGACCGCGTTTTCAGTTTTTACGGACCTCAGGCTGAAATAGATGTCACAAACCCCGAAACAAGAAAATATGTTTTCTCAAAGCTCAAGGAAAACTACCTTGACAGCGGAGTTGACGGCCTTTGGTTTGACGAGGCGGAGCCCGAAATTCACCCCGAGCACTTTGACAATCTTCTGCTTCACATAGGCAGAGGGGATGAGGTAGGTCTCGCATTTCCCTACTACTACGCGCAGATGGCGTGGGACGGTTTCTCACAGATGGGCGAAGTGCCCGTCACTCTCATCCGCTGCGCCTACCTCGGCAGTCAGAAATTCGGCACGCTCGTTTGGAGCGGAGATGTTGAATCAACATTTGAAAGTCTTTCTCAGCAGGTCAAAGCAGGGCTTAACGCCTCAATCTGCGGCCTTCCCTGGTGGAATACCGATATCGGAGGATTCTGGGGCGGCGACACACAGAGCGATGAATTCAGGGAACTGATAGTCCGCTGGTTTCAGTACGGCGTTTTCTCACCCGTTATGCGCGTGCACGGCAACAGAAACCGTCACGGCGAAAAAAAGCGTGATGTGAGAGAGCCTACGGGCGACCCGAATGAAATCTGGAGTTTCGGTGAAAAGAACTTCCCGGTGCTGAAAGACCTTGTTATGCTTCGTGAGAGGCTGAGGCCTTACATAGAGGAGCAGATGAAGACGGCGTCCGAAAAGGGCTACCCGGTGATGCGCCCGATGTTTTTCGAATACCCGGATGACGAAGTGTGCTACACTCTCGGTGAGCAGTATATGTTCGGCGATGACATCCTCTTTGCTCCCGTCGTAAACAAAGGGCAGACCGGGAAGCAGGTCTATCTGCCCGAGGGTGAGTGGATTCTCACAAAGACAAAAGAAAAATATGCGCCGGGCTTTCATACTGTTCACGCGGAGGTCGACGAATTTGTCGCCTTCGTGAAAGCGGGCTCTCCGGTGATTGATTGTTTCTGATAATAAACAGTAATGCCGCAGACACATTTGTGCCTGCGGCTCTTTTTATGTGCGGAATATCAGTCCGCTTTCTTTGCTTTGTGCTGACGGCGCAGGATATAAATGACCGCCTTTGTACCTCTTACAATGTATTTGCCCAGATTGCCTTTGATGCCGCTTAAAAGCGGTGAGCGGATTTTGACATTTTCGAGCGCACTGTCAACTTCGTGCACGCGTACATTTTCACCGTCAAATGCCGAAAGCACCCCGCTTGAGCCTGTGGCGTACGCTCCGTCCGCAAAGGAGAGAAGCGCCGTAAGTTTTTCTTCGCCGGGCATTTTTCCCTCAAACGGCAGCAGGCATAAAACGGCGGTTTCACTGCTTCCGTTGTAAGACGGGGCAAGGCTCTTGCCCTGCGGGGCAATGAGCGTATAGGTCAGGGGAATTTTGTCACCCGAGCGGTTTAAGTGATGGCGCTGTTTGCCGTAAAAAGTGCCGAAGGGATTTAAGGTTACTCTGCCGTTTTCCTCAAGGCGCATCGGGCAGTGAGCCATAGACGAGAGCACGTTTCTTGCGTTTCCCGTAAGCAGCCCGAATTTGCCGTCCGTAATGCCGACAAGACCTGCGCTCAGCTGATTGTTGAAGGAGTCGAGAGTTTTGTTGCGGCTGTCCGCTTCGCCGTAAGACGCGGTGCGGAAAGAGGACATGTCACCCTCAAAGTTTCGCTTGATTACCGAGGTGTCACCGGTTAAACAGGGCTTCAGGGCAAAGGGCACAGCCTCTGTCCATTTCATATCGGTATATCTTCCGAGTGTTGAGTTTTCGGTGGAAATCGCGTCTCTCTCGGGCGTGTAGGGGTAATTTATCTGAGTTATCACAAAGATACCTTCAGCCGCCTCGGAAGTGAAGAAACGATAGGTAAAATCGCCCTGCCTTACCGAGCCTGGAAGTGTAATCATGCCGTATATTTCGGCGCATTCGCCGCCGCTAATATCCGCCGTGCGTATGCCTTCGCAAGTAAAATCATATCGCTTTGCGCCGTATGTGATATATGAAGTGAGAAAATCTTTTCCGCCGATTGTTTTGTTTTCAAAATTAAAACTGTCTACGCGTCCGTCCGCCGTAAAGGAAAGTTTCGCTTTTCCGCTTTCGAGCGAAAGCAGAGGCGCTTTTTCCTCTGATTCGGTTTCACGCGCGGTGACTGTGTAAGTATCTTTTACTTCACTGAATTTCAGCAGAGCGAAAACACTGCCGCTGCCCGCGGGTACAACAGTCGCTTTTTCGAGCCCTTCGCCCTCAATAACAACTTTCTTATCCGTACTGCAGGCAAACTGTACACACTGCAGAGTGCCGCCGCAGGTATTGTGAATTGTGAGGCCTCCGCTTTTATCCGAAGCCGCTGTTATGAGTTTTTCCGCGAGGGCGTTTGCCGCCGTTTCGCGCTGAATGTTGAGCACCGGTGTGGCAAGCCCGAAATGGGTGGTGGAGAGGAGTTTTACCCTGTCGAGAAACAAGCCGTTTTCGGGGAAGGCTTTTGAGTGTGTGCGGCTTCTCTCAATCGCAGTCCAGATTTTGCGGTTATAAGGTTTTTCGGACCAGGAGGCGTAGCCGGTGAAATTGCCGTCCGCCGTATCCTGCGTAAAACTTACCGTGCCCGCGCTCTCGTGAGAATCAAGATAACCGCCGGGTGTGTCAAACTCCACATAATCAAGGTCGGCAACCTCTCTCACAAGCCCGTTTATGCCGTCCGTATTTGCGATTCTGTTTCCGGCGAGCGGCAGGTTGAGGCTCTCCCAGAATATTGCGTCCGCATCCATATTGACAAACAGGAAGAGGTCTCTCTTTATTTCACCGCTTTTCTGCTTTGCGTGAAGGTCCTTTACCCACGCTCTGAGACACCCCGCGTCGCATACATCCGCATTTGAGTAGGTCGGGATTACAGTGAGCCCCTCGCCCTTGTATTCAAAGGTGAGCGGATTGAAAGCCTGCTCGTCGCCGAGCGGTTTTATAAAAGTCCTGAACGCGTCAAACGGTACACAGGAGTAGTAAAGGCACAGCGCCCTTACGCCGAGTTTGTTGTAGGTATGCACCTGCGAGGGGGTGAACATAACTTCCTGCGGGCGCACAATCTTTTCGCATTTGCCGAAGATATCCTCGAGCCCCGAGCCCTGCGGATTGGTCACCGCGAGATTTATCGAAGCGGCGAGTTCATCCTCCTGCATTGCGCCCAGAGCGCCGTTTGAGTAGCCCATAATGATATTTTCGTCGCCGTTTTCTTTTACCCTTCGCTTCATCCCCTCGATAATATCGGGAGCGTATTGAGGCAGAATCTGCTCAAGTGAAAAGAAGTTTTCACTGTCCCAGGTGCCTTTTACCGGGATTCCCTCAGAATTGAGAGTGTCGAGACTCTTAATAATTGAGCGGATTATTCTTATATCCGAGCCGAATCCCTGAGCGTCGTTTGTGTCGCCCCTGTAAGAGTGGTAGCAGTTTACGTGAAAGCCGAATGCAACATGAATTTTATATTCCATATCCGCACCTCCGTTTAAGCCGATTTTATCATATTTAATTCTTTTTCGCAACATACACAGAGGGTCCTTTGCCCTCTTTTTATATATTGCATTTCATAGAAGTATGATATATAATTTAATATGTATAAATGCGTAACAGAAGGAGAATCGTATGGATATTTCGGTGATTATTCCTGCGCATAACGAAGAAAAATACATAAAGAGATGCATCGATTCCGTAAAGGAAGCAAGCCGCTGCTTCGGCGGAGAAACCGAGATTATCGTTTCCTGCAACAGATGCACCGATTCAACCGAAGCCATTGCCCGCGAAAACGGCGCTGTTACCGTTACTAATGAAGACAGATGCATAGCGCGGGTGCGTAATGCCGGCATCGAAGCGGCGTCGGGCGAAATAATAGTCACCATTGACGCCGACAACAGAATGACACCCGGCACTCTTGCCGAAATATACGACCTTATTCACAGCGGAAAATACATCGGCGGCGGCGCTCCTATGCGCTTTGAAAGATACTCTTTTCCGCTGTGGTGCAACGATATTATGTGCCGCGTTTCATTTGCGCTCACCGGGCTTTACAGCGGCATTTTCTGGGCAAAGAAAGAAACCTTTGACTCCATAGGCGGCTTTGTAGAGAAGAAGGCAATGGAGGATGTCGCAACGGCCAAACTTCTCAAAAAACTCGGCAAGAAGCAGGGGCTTAAATACACAACACTAAAGAAAAATCATCTTATCAATTCCACGCGCAAGTTTGATGATATGGGCGACTGGCTTTATATCAAAATGATATTCACCAATATGTCTGCTTTTCTCAAAGCGGCATTCGGCGATTCCTCCGGGCTTGACAGCCTGCTTGACGAATTGTTTTACGATTACAACGACAATCATAAAAAGGAGCAGTAAAAATGAAAAAACTTATCTCGGCTTTCTTAATAGTTGTTATGGCTTTTTCCGTATTCGGCATTGAGGCGTTTGCAAAGGGCAAATCCTACACCGTCACCTGCAAAACCTCGGCGGAAGTTATGCAGTTTGTGCTTGAAGACGGCAAACACGCCGTGCCTATCCGCATAGTAAAAGCAACTCTCAGAAACGGCGGCGTAAAGAAAAACGTTTACCTTGTAGGCCTTGTAGGTGTTGAGACCGGTACAGAGCAGACCAACAACATAAAAAGTTGCATGAAGGCGGGTTTCGGCAAAACCAGCGATTATTTTGATGTTGCCAAAGCCGCCATTATCAAAGCGGTGCCCAAGGGCGCAAACCTCGTGCTCGCGGGTCACAGCCTCGGCGGTATGACTTTACAGCAGATTTCCGTCGATTCCGAAATCAAGGACAGATACAATATCATCAACACCATGACTGCGGGCTCGCCCTATGTCAAAGTGAAAGAAGAAAGGGAGGGCGAACTTCACCGCCTTGCCGATAAATATGACACCATCCCCTGGATGAGCGTTGCGCTCATAACCAATCCGCGCAAGATGCACTGCGAAGTATCCAAAGAGGACGGCGGCTTTTTCGGCGACCCGGACGGCGCGCACAACCTTTCATATATCAGCAACGATATCTGGGGCGAATACGACGCGCTCGGAGTAAAGGGCGGCAATGCTGTTATCACTTTCAACCACGCAAATGTAAAAATATACGGAGAAGCGGTCAAATAATAAAACCGCCTGTCCGTCAATAAATAAAGAAAAGGGGTATCCTAATGCTCTCATCAGCAGTTGCAGTTCTCAGAGGTCTTGTTGTTGTCTTTATGACAGCCGCTACCGTGCTTATGCCTTTCTCGCATGAGAAAGAACAGAAAATAACCAGAAAAAACGAAAACTGCAGGGCATCATTTGCCGCGATTTCCGACACGCACTTAAAGGATAATTTCATTCGCCTGGGTATGCTCGAATTCGGACTTCGTGATATGGAAAAGGCGAAGGACCGCCTTGACGCAGTTGTTTTCAACGGCGATATCACCGACCACGGCTACCCGGAGCAGTGGCAGGGCTTTACGGATACTCTGCTTAAATACGATATTTCCGATAATAACATTATGGTAATCGGCAATCACGATACCTGGGGCAAAGATGACGATTACGAATACACCCGCAAAAACTTTGTGAAATACAGCAAAGAGGCTACGGGCAGAAAAATCAGCAATGTCTATTTTACAACGAAAATCAACGGCTACCCCGTGATAGTTCTCGGCTCTGAAGCCGATCACACTTACGCCACAATAAGCAAAAAGCAGATTAACTGGTTTGCCGCCGAAATGAAGAAGGCGTCAAAGACAGGTCTGCCCATTTTCGTTTTCTGCCATCAGTCTTTCAACGGCACTCACGGTTTGCCCTATAACTGGGAACTCGATAAAAACGAGGATGACCCCACAACGGGCGGCATCGGAGACGCGTCCGACGATATTCTCAGAATAGTGAAGAAATATAAAAACGTGTTCTTCATCAGCGGACATATTCACGCGGGTATGACCGTGGAGGGAAGCGATAAAACTTTCTATTCGAGCGTTGAGAAGCACGGCAATTACACTCTCGTTAATCTGCCCTGCTACGAATACCCCGATGTAAGACGCGGCGGCCATATTTCAAACGGCACAGGTTATGTTTTTGAAATGTATGACGGCGAGGTGCTCCTCAGGGCAAGAAACTTTGCCTCCGGCACCTGGCTCGAAAAATACGATGTAACGGTTAAACTTGCAAAATAAAATCCGGAGAGCAGATTTATGAAAAACAGCGAAATAAATATCCGCGATCCGTTTGTGCTCAGTGAAAACGGAACTTACTATATATACGGCACAAGAGCCGCCTCTTTCGGCATAGTTACGGGCGGCTTCGATGTCTACATAGGAAACGACCTTGAAAACTGGAGCGGACCGAAGGAAGTATTCAACTCGGATAAATACGGGCTTAACAGAGGCTCAAACTGGGCTCCCGAAGTGCATAAATACAAGGGCGCCTACTATATGTTTGCCACATTTATAAAGCCCGACGGGCTCAGAGGCACTTACATCCTGCGCTCCGACTCGCCGGAAGGCCCCTTTGCGCCTCACAGCAAAGGCTCCGCAACACCAGACGGCTGGGAGTGTATCGACGGCACTTTTTATGTTGAGGACGGAGTGCCCTATATCGTTTTCTGCCACGAGCACACTCAGATAATCGACGGCACAATCTGCTATATGCCCTTAAGCGATGACCTTACCGAAAGCGCGGGCGACCCTGTCACTCTTTTCAGCGCGTCATCGCCGCATTACATAAAAGAAGCACTCGGAGGCGGGCATTATGTGACCGACGGACCGTTTATGTACCGCACAAAGACGGGCGAACTGCTTATGCTCTGGTCAACGTTTATAGGCGGTAACTATGCCGAGTGCCTTGTGAAATTTGAAGGCGGCTCAATCAAAAACAGATTTGTGCATCTTGATCCGATGACCAATGATGACGGCGGTCACGGTATGCTGTTTGATACGGACAAAGGTCTTTACCTCACTTTCCACAGGCCCAACACAAGCGGCAGCGAGCATCCCGTTTTTATCCCAGCGCAGGACTGCGGTGACAGTATCACGGTGAAACTATGAATCTTAAAAAATATGACGGCAAGCGAATCAGACTGAAAGACACAGACGGCGAAATTTATGAGGGCGTGTGCGAGTATCTCTCTCCCGATTACTGCATGCACGAATTCGGCAGAGAAGAAGAATGTCTTGAAGCAGGCTGCTGCCTGTTTTTCAGAAATCAAATCAAAAAGATTGAAATAATCGACTCATATTCCGCGCCTTACGGCAAACTCGAAGAAATGAACTTCGGCGACGGAGCCGTAATGATTGAAGAAGTGCTGTACTCCGAAGAGGACGAGAGCATTCTGCGGATGCTGTGCTTAATAGATGAAAGACTGACAAAAGACAACCCCGACTATGACGAAATAATGCGGCTTATCAAAGACCTGCTCACCATGAGCGAAAACGAAGAAATAAAGAATTATGCTACCCGCCTGATTGAGAAAGAATAAAGGCGAAAAACAGGTTTACCCCGAAGGACAGTTGAAATGAGATTTTATTCCTTAAAAAAGAAACCGAAAGTATACAGCCTCATAGGAGTGTTTGCGGTTGCGGCGGCGGCATTTGCCGTGCAGCTTAACACAAGCGCGGTATCACAGCCCGTAATGGCGGTTGTTCTTATTCTGTGCCCGATTGCGTGCCTCGTGATCCTTTCCGCCGCTTTTGTGCGACAGCTCAGATACAATCCCTATTCGTACAACACCATTTATTATGCGGCGTTTTCGCTTCTCGCTCTGTTTTCTCTCATTTCGGAAGTGGTTGTTTTCGTGGGAGTTGTCAGGTATGCAACCGTAACCGATGTGCTGACCTCCAATCTTGTGGGCAGCCTTTCCGCGTCGGCGAGGAATTATATGCTTTTCACTTCTCCGTTTATCCTGGTTTTCTCCGCCGCTCTGTGCATTTCAAATATTTCTCTTATCCGTCACGAAGGCAGACGCCCCGTGAATTTTCTCGGAATACTGCTTTCCGTGCTTATGATTGGCGGCGAGGTTTATCTTTTCATCGCGGGTTATTATTACACGGGCAGTGAACTTGAAGTGATGATTAAAGAGATACTCACCAATCTGTTTGCCTGCGTTTATCTTTATTTTGAGTGTATGATTATCGGCACGATAATTGCTAATATAATCGTTACGCGCTATGAGCCGTCAAAGGATAAAGATTTCATAATCATCCTCGGCTGCGGCCTGCGTAAAGACGGCACACCCACACCTCTGCTGAAGGGCAGGGCGGACAGGGCTCTCAAGTTTTACCGCAGGCAGATTGAAGAGTGCGGCAAGGCTCCCGCTTTCGTTGCTTCGGGAGGGCAGGGCCCCGCCGAAGTTATATCCGAAGGCGAATCAATCAGGAATTATCTTCTGGAGCAGGGCGTGCCCGCAGAGCACATTCTCACCGAAAACAAATCAACAGATACTTATGAAAATATGCTCTTTTCAAAGGAAATCATCGACTCCGTAAATCCGGATGCGAAAGTCGCTTTTTCCACAACAAACTATCACGTGTTCAGAAGCGGAATAAAGGCAAACCGCGTGAAGATGCACCCCGAAGGAATGGGAGCAAAAACAAAGTGGTATTTCTGGCCCAACGCCTCCGTGCGTGAACTTGCCGGAATACTCACGGAGCACAGAGGCAAGCAGATTCTGATTTTTGCAGGTATGGCTGTGTTCTATGTCGTAATGACGGTGCTTAACTACAAAGCGTAAATCCCGGTATCAGATATGAAAAAACATTCACTTCTCGGTAAAAACGACTTTTCCGAAGGAAAGGTCTCAAAGATAATACTCATACAGTCCGCCCCGCTTATTCTCGCTCAGCTTGTGCATCTGCTCTACAATGTGGTTGACAGAATCTATATCGGCCATATGGGCGCAGACGGCAGTATGGCGCTCACGGGCATAGGACTCACCTTTCCGATAGTCACGCTGATTATGGGCTTTGCCGCCCTTTTCGGTAACGGCGGCGTGCCTCTGTTTTCAATAGAGAGGGGAGCGGGCAACAGGGAAAAATCCGCAAGAGTGCTCGGCAACTCCTTTACCCTTATTGTGCTCAGTTCACTCTTTGTCACCGTGCTTTGCTATGTGTTCAGAAAGCCCGTTCTCTATGCTTTCGGCGCGAGTGACGATTCTTACGTTTACGCGAGGGATTACCTCAATGTTTACCTCGCGGGCACCGCTTTTTCAATGCTCGCGACAGGGCTTAACGGTTATATCAGCGCACAGGGCTTTCCGCAGTTCGGTATGATGACAACAGTTGCGGGAGCGCTGACAAATATAATACTCGATCCGGTGTTCATTTTTGTGCTCGGGCTCGGAGTTTCGGGCGCCGCCGCGGCAACGGTTATCAGCCAGGCGGTCTCATGCGCCCTTGTGCTTCATTTCCTCACGGGTAAGAGAGCGGAGATACCGCTGACTGCCAGGAATATGACTTTGAGGAAAGACATTGTAGCCGGCATAGCCAAACTCGGCGCGTCAAATTTCGTGATGCAGGGCACGACCTGCCTTGTGCAGATTACCTGCAACGCCACTCTGCAGACCTACGGCGGAGACCTCTTTGTGGGCATAATGACAGTGGTCAATTCCATACGCGAAATCTTTATGCTGCCGGTAAACGGACTTATAGGCGGAGCACAGCCCGTTATCAGTTTCAACTACGGCGCAAAGAATTACACGAGAGTAAAGCAGGGCATCAACTTCAACACTCTCTTCGGCGCGGCATATACAACGGCGGCGTGGGCTCTCGTTTATTTCCTGCCCGCCCTCTGGTTTAATATTTTCCTTGAAGATAAGCAGATGATTGAAACGGGGATTGAGATGCTGAGAATCTATTTCTTCGGTTTCGTGTTTATGTCCTTCCAGTTTGCGGGGCAGTCAACGTTTCTCGCGCTCGGAGACGCGAAGCACGCAATCTTCTTTTCGCTTTTGCGCAAGCTGATTATCGTGGTGCCTCTCACGATTCTGCTTCCGATGTGGGGTTTCGGAGTCAGGGGAGTGTTTTTAGCCGAGCCTGTTTCAAATATAATAGGCGGACTCGCAAGTTACCTCACAATGAGGTTTACCGTATACCGCAGACTTAATGATACAGGGGAAAAACAAAATGAAAAACAGACTTGAACGCCAGCTCGATTTCGCCCTTGAAATCGACAAGGAAAAAAACATATTCAGGCAGACTCATCTTTCCGGGCACGGCAGAAACGAAAATGACGCCGAGCACGCGTGGCATATGGCTGTAATGGCGTATCTGCTCAGGGAATATTCCAATGAGCCCGTTGATATCTCAAAGGTAATGATTATGTGCCTTATTCACGATATCGTGGAGATTGACGCGGGGGACACATACGCTTATGACGAAGTGAATATCAAAACCCAGAAAGAGCGTGAGGACGCCGCGAAGGAAAGAATCTTTTCCATTTTACCGGATGATCAGAAAGCGGAATTTACCGCGCTCTTTGATGAGTTTGAGGAGGCACAGACGGCAGAATCGAAGTTTGCCCATTCGCTTGACAATCTTCAGCCTCTTCTTCTCAACAGCAGTAACGGCGGCAGTGACTGGCAGGAGCACGGTGTGACTGCGGGTAAAGTTTACGAGCGGCAGGGTAAAACCCAGCTCGGCTCAGAGGCTCTTTTTGAAGTAACGGACAAAATTATTAAGAAATACATTGAAAGCGGCGTACTTAAGCCCTGAAGGAGAAAAAATGAGCATTAATAAAGACTATGACGTGATTATAATCGGCGCAGGTCCCGGCGGCATATTCGCCGCTTATGAACTTACTAAAATCAAGGCGTCCCTGCGCATTGCCGTGTTTGAGGCGGGCAATATGCTCAGCAAAAGAAAATGCCCCATTGACGGCGTGAAAATAAAGAAATGCATCGGCTGTCAGAACTGCTCAATTATGAGCGGCTTCGGCGGCGCGGGCGCTTTTTCGGACGGCAAATACAATATTACTAACGACTTCGGCGGCACGCTGTATGAATACATAGGCAAAAAAGAGGCGCTCGACCTTATGCACTATGTGGATGCAATCAATCTTTCACACGGCGGAGAGGGCACAAAACTCTATTCCACCGCAGACACCTCAATTAAAAAGGCTTGCATGCAGAATAAACTGAAACTGCTTGATGCCTCCGTTCGTCACCTCGGCACGGATATAAACTATGTTGTGCTTGAAAACCTTTATAACGAACTGAGCGAAAAGGTCGACTTCTTCTTCCTTACTCCCGTGCGCGAAATCGAACTTGCCGACGGCGGCTACAGCATAAAGACAGACGATAAAACCTACACCTGCTCAAAGTGTATAGTGTCGGTTGGCAGAAGCGGCAGCAAGTGGATGGAAAGCGTTTGCGCAAAACTTGATATTCCCACTAAGTCAAACCGCGTTGACATAGGCGTGAGGGTAGAACTTCCCGCCGCCCTTTTCTCTCACCTGACTGATGAACTCTATGAGAGCAAAATAGTATACAGAACAGAGAAATATGAAGACAGGGTACGCACGTTCTGCATGAATCCCTACGGCAGTGTCGTGGCGGAAAATACCGGCGGCATAGTCACCGTAAACGGTCACAGTTTTGAGGACCCCGCAAGGCGCACGCAAAACACAAACTTCGCACTGCTTGTGTCAAAACATTTTTCGGAACCGTTCAAGGACAGCAACGGTTACGGTGAAAGCATAGCGCGCCTTTCCAATATGCTGGGCGGCGGAGTTATCGTGCAGAGATTCGGCGACCTCATAAAAGGGCGCAGAAGCACCAAAACCCGCATCGAGGAAGGCTTCGTAACACCCACGCTCTCTGCAGAGCCGGGTGACCTGAGCCTGGTTCTGCCCGGAAGAATACTGGACGGCATAATCGAAATGATTTACGCGCTCGATAAAATCGCGCCGGGCACTGCAAATGACGACACTCTGCTTTACGGCGTTGAAGTGAAGTTTTACAATATGGAAGTGTCGGTCAATGAGCGGCTCGAATCAAAATACGAGGGGCTTTATATTATAGGAGACGGAAGCGGCGTTACCCACTCGCTCTCCCACGCCTCTGCAAGCGGAGTATTCACCGCAAGGGACATTGCCTCACGCATATAAACAATCGCATAATAAAAATGCTCCGTCTGAATGACGGAGCATTTTTGCTTTTTACTCATTCTGTTTTTGATTTGATAAATGCTTTTATCTTTCCGGGGAAATCAAAGCCGTTTACCGCACAGACCAGAGCCGCGCTCATCACTGCCCATCCGGCAAAGAAAAGTTTGATTTTCGGCCCGTAGAAATTTGTTTTGCACAGATAAAAAATATCAAGGGCAAAGATTAACGCGTTTGTCACGGTTATCAGATTAACAGGTAAAACCTTTCCCCGCTTTTTATCGTAAATGTTTTTATCGGTGCCCGCTTCGGAGAAAGGAAGGAAGAAGCGCTTTGCAAAGGAATTGCCGTTTGATTTAACGGATTTGCCTACTGCCGCGGAGCAAACGGCTGTAAGCACAAAGCCCGCAATCATAATGATAATCAGAGGCAGTCTGCAGGCAAAATCGTCTTTGCTGTAGAGCGAGTCGCTCACAAACCAGTAATCCCTGTAAAGCACACAGGCAAGGCAGGTGAGCATCGAGCCCGAGCAAAGCGCGGAGAAGACGGTCATTTCGCTTTTCGGCGCGCCGTCAAAGCTTTTAACGGCTATAAAAATGCTTATGAAAACCGGCAGAAACATAAACGGAAACGCAGGGTAAAATACTGTTGCCGCCGCAGAGACAATCAGGATTGAGGCAAAGGGGATAAGCCCTCTTCTGAAAGATGCGATTATCATCATGCAGGCGAAAAGCACGCCGTAAACAATCCTTGAGTCAACTTCCGATTTTTTGAATATATCGTGAGAAAGAAAGAGAGCGGCAAGGAAAACAATAAACAATGTATTCTTTAAATATTTCATACCGCGCCTCCTCATATATAAGTTTCGGCGACAGACATCATATATACAAAGAAATATGCTGCACCGAGACGCGGGTCAATCCCATAAACTTTTCCGGCAAGTATCTCTCTTGCTTTTTCTTCTTTATAAAGAACATAGAGCAGAAATGCTATGTGTATGATAAGCGCGTGCGCGAGGAAACGCGTGATATCGTTCGAATTCATAAGCCCCGTGAATGCGCTGAACGGATACTGAATAAGAGCGAGCACATAACAAAACTTCTTGAGTTTGTTTTTTTCGCTTTTCAGAAGTTTCAGCAGTACCGAATACGAGACCGCGATAAGCGGCAGGCATAAACAGAGCAGGAAAGGAATATAAAACGCCTTGAATGCGATTTCGCTTTTTGTTTTGACATTCGCGAAGGACTGTGAAATGAGAAGGTTGAGTATATTCAGTACGGGAGCGGGAAGCGGGAGACTCAGCACGGGTATTTCGTCAACCGTTACGCCGTAAACAATATCATTATCGGCAAAGTGCATTGCCTGTTCCCTGTAAAACGCGAAGTCATAAAACCTGAGGTAAACATTGTCGAGTCTGTCCGGCTCTCCGCGTGAAAGCATTTCCCTGTCAAATTCTTCCATAGTCATTGTGACATTTGAGCTTTCGCACAGTACAAAGTAGAGAAAAGCGGCGATTGCCGTAATCACGGTTACGGTAAAGATAACGCCGTATTCCGCCTTTTCTTTTTTATCACGGGCGCAGGCGGCTCTGTAAAGCAGAATCATACAGCACAGTATGATGTAAGTGATTATCGCCGCAAAATGCACCAGAATCATAAGAAATACAAGGCACGGAATGATATACTTAAGATACTTTGTTTCAATCACCGCAATGAAAATCAGCGTGAAGAAAAACCAGTAGGAATCAAGCATACCGAGTTGCTCGGAAAATATGCCGAATGAGCACGGCCCCGAAAGGAAAAACATGCAGAGCACAAACACCGAAACACGCTGTTTCTTTTCTTTGATTCCTGCAACGAGCCGCGCAAGGAAAAACGAGAGAGCCGCGTAGGCGATAAGCAGAAGCACCGTTTCATAAGCGCTCACATTTGCCATTGTGGCATTTTTGAAAAACAGCCTGAATATCGCGCCGGGCAGTATTTTGGTAAGGAAGCCGAAACCGTAATCAACCAGATGGTAGGTGTAGGTGGTGCTTCCCGCGCTCCAGATCAGACCGTGATTTACTATAAACAGACCGTAAAGGCAGACATAGGTATAAAAGAGCGCAAAGTACTTAAGCCACGGCAGTTTTGTATCTGCCGTGACAAAAGACTCAAGTATCCTGTTTTGCTTTTTAATACCTGTTTCCGCCATATTTATCTCATATTAAAGGTTATTTTCACTCAGGAAATCGCCTGTCACTTTCGCGAGTTCTTCGCTCCTGTTTTCTATGCACTGATGCCCCGCGCCTTGGACGGTGTATTTGTATGCGCCGTCAAATGTTTCGTTTATGCGCGCCTTCTGGTCGGAGTTAAGGATTATATCCTTGTCCGCCTGACAAAGGAGCACGGGTATTTTCAGATTCTTTGCACTCTCAAGGTCAGTCGCTTTTACGTTATACATCATTTCGCAGATTCCCTTGCCGAAGCCCTCATAGAGCAGGGGGTCGGTCACTCCGCTTAAGTCATAATCGAGCGCAAATCTGAGGTCGGCAGTCGCCATCCATATCACCATACGGACTACGGGGCTGAGTTTTGAGCCGAGCCTGAAGAATATATCCATAGTGTTTTCGGTGAAACCTGTTTTTACAAGTTTTTCCGCCCACGCCGGAAATTCATCCTGCGGGCAGGGGCAGTAGAGCAGCAGAGCTTTTATATCCGTCATACAGGCGATGTTGATTGCAACGCCGCCTCCCATTGAGTGACCTGCCACTATCCATTCGCCAGCGGGCGCGATACTCTCCATAAGAGCAATCATCAGGTCTTCGCGCGGAATAATCTCCATGCCCTCTTTTTCCCTTGTGCTGAAACCGAAGTCGGGCAAATCCGCAAGCACGCACTCGTAGCCGAGAGCACTCATTTCCTTTGCCATATTGCGCCAGGAATATGTACTGCACATAAAGCCGTGAAGCATAAGGATTCTGCCCTTTGTTTCACCCTGAGTGGGTATGATTCTGTAATGAATATCATAATCGCCCAGAGAGAAAAATCTGCTGTCCTCATAGGGCTTAAAGTCTTTTGTGTCCGCGGCAAAAACGGAGAAAGCGCCTGCGTATATTATTGCGATTGCAAGGATTAACGCTGTGAAAATTCTGAGTTTTTTCATAGTTTATTTACCTGTTGAGCCGAAGCCGCCCGATCCTCTGTCGGTGTCGCCGAGTTCGTCGGCTTCTTCAATATCTATAAGTGATACCGGCATAATCACAAGCTGCGCGATTCTTTCGCCGGGGTTAATGGTGTATGCCTCTTTGAGCTGGTTAATCACGCCCACGCAGATTTCGCCTCTGTAGTCGCTGTCAATAACTCCCACGGAGTTAAGCAGACCTATGCCGTGCTTGATTGCAAGTCCGCTTCTTGCAAACACAAACGCTCCGAGTTCGGGCGAGGGGAGTTCAATCGCGATACCTGTGGGTATTACCGCTTTTTCGCCGCCGTCAAGAGTTACGGGCTCGTCGATGCAGGCATAAAGATCCATACCCGCGCTTCCCTGCGTTGCCCTGAAAGGAATGCGGGCGTTTTCTCTGAGTTTTTTAACTTTGAGTTTATCCATTATGCTGCTCCTTGTATGTCTGCTCCGGGGAGACTTTTATGTGAGGGCATTCGAGTTTTTCCGCGATTCCGTTTGAGGGGTAAACCCAGCGCACGGCGTTTGTTATGATTTTCTGCACGTTTTCGTTGTGATAGGTCGGGTTGCTCTCGTGACCGGGCTGGAAATAGAAGATTCTGCCCAGACCTTTCTGCCAGCAGCAACCGGAGCGGAAAACTTCTCCGCCCGCAAACCAGCCGAGGAAAATAAGCTGATCCGGCTCGGGAATATCAAACCTTTCGCCGTACATTTCCTCCACATCGAGGTCAAAGCAGGGGTCAACACCCTGCGCTATGGGATGAGCGGGGTTTACCGTCCACAGTCTTTCCCTGTCGCCCTCGCGCCAGGAGAGGTTGCAGGTGGTGCCCATCAGTTTTTTGAATATCTTTGAGTGATGCCCCGAGTGAAGGACTATAAGCCCCATGCCTCTGAGCACTCTGTCATAAATCTTGTCCACAAGTTTGTCGGGCACTCTGCCGTGAGCCATATGCCCCCACCAGATGAGCACGTCGGTGTCATTGAGCACGGAGTCTGGCAGACCGCACTCCTTCATACCCAGGGTGGCGGTGCGCACCTGAATATCATCGTTTATTCCGAGAAAATCCCTTATACAGCCGTGAATGCCGTCGGGGTAAACCGAGGATACTTCCCTGCTGAATTTTTCGTGAACGCCTTCGTTCCAGACAGTTACTTTAATCATAAAGTTTGTCACCTCCGGGCAGTTATTTAATCTTCTTTATTATTTTCTGACTCGCCGACACAAGTTTTGCGGCGGCGGGTTTTATTATAAGGTTCATTTCGCCCGCGAATTCAATGAAATCGCCGCCGAAGCCTTTCTTGAAGCGGTAAAGGCCGTCACTGTCATCAAGGGCTTTGAGACCTCTGAAATCGTAAATGTCACAGCCCGATTCTATTGCCCATCTTATCATTTCCCACTGCAGAAGATGATTGGGCATAACGTTTCTGTGAGATGAGAGGGAGGCGCCGTAGAAATACCACACCTTATTGCCCCACAGCACGGAAAGGGCGCCCGCAACGGGCTCGCTTTCATAGTAAGCCATATAGAGTCTTGCCTTGTCGCCGAAAGTGTCAAGTATCTTGCCGAAGTAAGCGGCGGGGCGTACTGCGAATTTGTCCCTTTCGCAGGTTTCCTTCATTATAGTGTAGAATTCATCCTTCTTTTCGCTGCCGCAGATTTTTATTTCAACATTATGCTTTTTCGCAACCCTGACATTATAGCGGTGCTTTGAGTGAAAAGAGGCAAACACCTCGTCCTCGCTTCTGCCGTCGATATTTATCCTGTTTACAAGGCAGCACTGGAAGCCGTCAAGCCCGTCGGCGTGAGGCACAGGCACAAAGCCTGCGTCAAACGCAATCTTTTTGTATTCTTCATCGGAGGCGGGCGCATCCTTGTCAATTTTCAGTTCGTAAGCCTTATACTTTTCGCCTTCTTTTTTCGCGGCGTCAATAAGGGCGTTAAATGTTTCTTTATCGTGCAGATCACATACGGGGCCTCTCGGTGCGTACATCATATGATAGGGCAGGGCGGATATTTTTCTGAGCAATACGGCTAGCGTGCCCGTGATATTTCCGATGTTGTTCCTGCATATCACGCCGAACCAGCCCCAGTCATCCTTGACCTTGCCCCACAGGGAAGTCTGCATAAAATGCCCGTTTTTATGGTTTGCCGTGAATTCGTCGAATTCAGCGGCGTTATTAATTCCGATTATTTCAGTTTTCATCATTAACCTCTTGAGAGCAGATATATTTAATCACTTTATTATACCTTACCGGCGTATTGATTGCAACATTTTAAAAAAATTATATCTGTTTTCTATTGAATTTACGCGCGCGTTAATATATAATTCTAAAAGAGATTTTCCCGGCATATTCAAAACCGGGTTCAAAGCGGAATTCAGGTGGTTTTTATGGAAAACGGACCTCTTAAAGTTATTATCGTAGGCGGCGGACACAGGAGCCTCACATACTCCGAATATGCCCTGCTCAGAAAAGACAGGATGCAGATTGTCGGCGTTGCTGAGCCCGATGACAACCGCAGAAAAATGATTGCCGAAAAGTTTTCTATTCCCGAAGAGCACTGCTTTCACGATGCCCTTGCTCTTTCGCGGGCGCCGAAGTTTGCCGACGCGGTAATAAACGGCACAATGGATCATATTCATGTTTCAACCACAATCCCTCTGCTTGAGGCGGGATACGATGTACTGCTCGAAAAGCCTTTTGCCGTAAACGAGCAGGAGGCAAGGACTCTCGCCGAAGCGGCGCGCAAAACAGGCAGAAAGGTAATGGTCTGCTTTGTGCTTCGCTACGCGGGCTTTTACAGAAATATCAAAGATGTGATTCTCTCCGGCAAGATAGGCGACATCATAGATATCCACACCTCGGAGTATGTAAGTTACCATCATATGTCCACAAGTTATGTCAGAGGCAAGTGGAATAATTCCGATAAATGCCACAGCACCATGCTCCTCGCAAAGTGCTGCCATGATATAGATATAATCACCTGGCTCATGGGCTCCGTTAAGCCGCAGCTTGTTTCAAGTTTCGGCAGCAATATCCAGTACAGGCCCGAAAACGCTCCCGAGGGCTCGGGCACCTACTGCCTTGTTGATTGCCCTTATGTTGACACCTGCAATTATTCTTCCAAGAGGCTCTACCTCGACCATCCCGACCGCTGGGTTGTATATGTGTGGGATAAACTCGAAAACATCCCCAATCCTACAGATGAAGACAGACGTGAACTGCTCAAAACAAGTCCCTACGGCAGATGCATTTACAAGAGCGACAATAATGTTGTTGACCACCAGAGTGTCAGCATCCTTTTTGAAAACGGCGCAACCGGCACCCACAGCATGATAGGCGGCGCCGCCACCGGCACAAGGAAGATATCCGTCACGGGTACGAAGGGTATGATTTACGGCGATTTCGAAGAAGGAAAAATCACCGTTTCAATCATCAATCCCGCGCCCGGATGCGAAAAGGACGACACCGAAATAACCGTTTCCGAGCACGAAAATCACGGCGGCGGAGACCTTGCGCTTGTTGAGGATTTCATCTCCTACTGCAAAGGAGAAGAAACTTCCGTTTCCTGCACCTCAATCGAGGGCTCGCTTCTCAGTCATCTGACCGTTTTCCTTGCCGATGAGTCGAGAGAAAACGGCGGCGCACCGCTCAAGGTTATCACCTGACACAGTTGACAAATTTTCATTTTTTGATATAATTTGCCTGTTATAATTAATCCAAAGAAAAAAGGAGAATAATTATGCCATTAGTAACAACCAAAAAAATGTTTGAGGATGCCTATAAAGGCGGTTACGCCGTAGGCGCATTCAATGTAAACAACATGGAAATCATCCAGGGTATCGTGCAGGCCGCACAGAAACTCAACGCTCCCCTTATTCTTCAGGTTTCCAAAGGCGCAAGAGCATATGCAAACCACACCTACCTTGTGAAACTCGTTGAGGCCGCTGTTGAGACCACCGGCCTTCCCATCGCCCTTCACCTTGACCACGGCCCCGATTTTGAAACCTGCAAAGCCTGTATCGACGGCGGCTTTACTTCCGTTATGATTGACGGCTCATCCCTTCCCTATGAAGAGAATGTTGCCATGACCAAAAAGGTTGTCGATTACGCTCACGCTCACGGCGTTGTTGTTGAGGGTGAACTCGGCCGCCTTGCCGGCGTTGAGGATGATGTTCAGGTTTCCGCAGAGGATTCCTCCTACACCAGACCCGAAGAAGTTTATGATTTCGTTACCCGTACCGGCGTTGACTCGCTTGCAATCGCCATCGGTACCAGCCACGGCGCATACAAATTCAAGCCCGGTCAGGATCCCAAAATCAGAATCGACATCCTTGAAGAAGTTGAAAAGCGTCTGCCCGGTTTCCCCATCGTGCTTCACGGCGCTTCATCCGTTGTGCCCGAGTTCGTTGAGCAGATCAATAAGTACGGCGGCAAAATGGATAACGCAATCGGTATCCCCGAGAGCGAACTTCGCAAGGCCGCTGAGCATGCGGTGTGCAAAATCAACATCGACTCCGACCTTCGTCTTGCAATGACTGCGGCTATCAGAAAGTATATGGCTGAGAACCCCTCTCACTTCGATCCCAGACAGTATCTTGCTCCGGCGCGCGATGCTATTCAGGGTATGGTGGAGCATAAAATCCAGAACGTACTCGGCTGCGCTGACAAAGCATAACATTCGGTCGGGACATAAAAGGCGAAAACCGAAAAGAAAAAAGTTTTGATGAACTGCGGGTTTATAACTCGCAGTTTTTTTTGTGATTTTGCGGTAATTGATTATAAGGAATAGATATTAAAGCCCGTCAGAAACATAGTCGCCCTGCTCGCTGGCTCGCTTCGCAGTTCTCCTTGTTTCTTCCCCTCACCGTCTCGCTTCATCCGCCACAGGCGGCGCATCGGCGGTTCGACTCAACGCCTTTATTCGCTCGCCGTACTTTAGTACTGTCTTCGCTCATAAATGCGTTGTTTTCATCCTTTTCTGTTTCCTCCCGAAGTGCCTTTGAGGAAGCAACATCTGAAACAATCGTGAAATAAAAAACGACTGTCATCCTGAACGAGCGGAGCGAGTTGAAGGATCTATGTTGAGATTCCTCGACAGGCTCGGAATGACAACGTTGAACCCTGTAGGGGCGGATATCATCCGCCCGCAACAAGGATATGCGGAGCATCACAATCGGCGCTCTGCGCCCCTTCATTGCGCATTTCGCATTTCGAATTGCAAATTGAAAAAGCAGGACTTTGGGCGGAGAGTCGTAATCCAGTATTGGTTTTCACGGAAAACTAAAACCGCAGCACATCGTCAGATTTGCTTACCATACATACTCAGTATGCTTTCGCAAATCTTCCTTGTTCTGCGGCTTATTTTTCAC
>JAEEHB010000022.1 GCA_016280595.1 Clostridiaceae bacterium
GAATGTGACCGTAACCCGTATGTACACCGACCAGGCACAGGCCAACAAGCCCGCCGATCCCGTAAAAGAAGGCTACACTTTCCAGGGCTGGATTTACGATAACGGCGCAGTTTCGAAGACCGATGTCAACATTGACCGCGATCTGACCGCAAAGGCAGATTGGAGCGAAGACTCCTACAAGGTAACCTATACTCTTGACGGCGGCAATATCTCAGGCAACACAAACGATGTTGAAGTTTTCCGCCTGTATACTGCCGAGGCACAGGCTAACAAGCCTGCCACCGATCCCGTAAAGACCGGTTTCACCTTCACAGGCTGGAAATACACCTATCTTGAGGGCACTGACCCCGTTACCGTAAACGCGACGGATACCAAGCTTGCAAAAGAGCTCACCGCTACCGCTCAGTGGTCAAGAAACAGCTATAAGATTTACTTCAATCTGAACGATGACACTCTTGATCCTGCAACCTTCGGCGGCACATATTCGGGCAGCGATGAAAACGGCAACTATATCACCAAAGCGTATGCTGAGGATACCATTCCCGCTCCGGCAACCAATCCCTCAGCGTCCAGAGGCGCCGGCTATCATTTCGACGGCTGGACCTACACCTACACCGATGATCAGGGCAATCACACCGCTTCCGCAGGCGATCCGATGCCCGCGGCAAATGTGAACGCAGTTGCACAGTGGTCCAAGAACAACTTCACAGTCACCTTCAAAGTTATTGAGGATGATACTCAGAATTCAAGCAACAGCTTCGCATACCGCGCCGCTATCACAGAGCCCGCTGATCCCGATATCACCGGCAACACCTTCAGCAAGTGGGAATACTACACCGATTCCGACCTGAATGTTAAATACACAGGCAACCTTGCAGACGGTATGCCCGCACGCGATCTCTGGGCAAAGGCAATCTGGAATCTTGACAGCTATAAAGTTTACTTCGACCTCAACGACGACGCTCTTGACACTGCAGCCTTCACCGATACTCTCGAGCAGGATGCAACCGGCAAGTATATCGAAGTTGAATTCGGAGGCACCATTCCCGCACCCGATGCCACCAGAGGCGACGGCTATGAGCATCCTCCCGTATGGAGTTACTACACCGATGATACTTATGCAACCGAATACGAAGTAAACAACCTCATGCCCGACTATGACCTCTTCGCACAGGCAGAGTGGACAAAGAACGACTTTGCAATGACCTTCGTAGTTGACGAAGACAGCACTCAGGGTTCAAGTTCACGCATCGAGTATCTCGAGCCCATTGATGAGCCCGAAGATCCCGAAGTTCCCGGCTACACATTTGGCGGCTGGAATTACTTCACCGATGAAGCATGTGAAACCGCATACACAGGCAACCTTGACGACGGCATGCCCGCAAAGAACCTCTGGGCAAAGGCCGATATGCAGGCCAACACCTACAAGATTTACGTTGACCTCAATGACGCCGAGAATGACGGTGCGGATCCCGCAACCTTCACTTACAACAATGGCGCATATGACGGCACGGATGCAACCGGTAACTATAT
This sequence comes from Clostridiaceae bacterium, assembly GCA_016280595.1. Taxonomy (GTDB): domain Bacteria; phylum Bacillota; class Clostridia; order Oscillospirales; family Acutalibacteraceae; genus CAG-177. The sequence goes on from JAEEHB010000022.1 coordinate 1,534, forward strand.
CGAAGTAACATTCGGTACAGACACCGTTCCCACTCTTACAGCAACCAGAGAGCCCGGTTACTCACCGGATTCCAACATCCCCTGGACTTACTTCTACACCGACGATCAGGGCGATCAGCAGCCGGTTGCTCCCGGTGACGCTGTTCCCGCAGCTGACATTTTCGCAACCGCACAGTGGGAGAAGAATTCCTTCACCGTAAACTTCGTGGTTACCGAAGATGACACTCAGAACTCCAACGCAATCGTTGAGTATCGCGATTCCATTGATGAGCCCGAAGATCCCGAAATCGATGGTTACACCTTCGACAAGTGGGTATACTACACCGACGAAAATCTTGAAACCGCATACACAGGCAACCTTGCAGACGGTATGCCCGCACGCAACCTCTGGGCAAAGGCAACCTGGAATGAGGACAGCTACGAAGTAGTTTACAGCCTTGCAGGCGGCAAGATCGGTGAGAGCACCGACGATGTAACCGTAAGCCGTAAGTACACCGACGAGGCACAGGCCAACAAGCCTGCCGATCCCACCAGAGACGGCTACAGATTCCTCGGCTGGACTTATGACAACGGCGCAGTTCAGAAGACCGATACCAAGATCAATCGCGACCTCACTGCAACCGCTGAGTGGGAGAAGGGCTACACAGTCACCTTCTACAGGAACTATGATGAAAACGATACGACCGTAGCAGGAACCAAACTCCTCTTCGAAGGCGATGACATCACCTGTAAAGACATTCCCGTTCCCACCCGTGAGAACTTCGGTTTCGCAGGCTGGAGCCTCGATCAGGATGCAACCTCCGGTATCACCAATACCGAGACTGCAATCGGCACAATGGGCACCGCTGATGTACCCGTTTACGCAACATGGTCCGCAGAAGTTGCGAACTACACCGTAAACACCTACACCATGCAGGATGACGGAACTTATCCCGCACAGCCCGCAACCGAAACCAAGACCGGTTCTATCGGTGTTGAAGTTACCGAAACCACAACACCTCCCGAGCACTATCATGTTGATACCGCTCTGACAAACAACACCGGCACAGTTGCCGCTGACAACTCACTCGTACTGAATATCTATTATGCAATAGATACATTCACCGTAACTTACACGCTTAACGGCGGTAAGATAGGCGGCAGTGAAGCCGATGTGGTTGTTAACCGTCTCTACACCGATGAGGCACAGGCCAACAAGCCCGCCGATCCCACCAAGGACGGCTTCAACTTCATGGGCTGGACCTACAGCTACGGCGAAGGCGAAAATACTGTTGCTGTTAACCCGACCGACAAGAACATAGCGGAAGACCTCAACGCGGCTCCCATCTGGACCGCTCAGGATCTCCAGGTTAAATACTATGTTGACGGCGAACTCGTCAAGTCGGCAGGCACGGTTGCTTATGACGGCACCGTAGTAACCGCAGAGTATGAAAATGACAGTATCACGGTTATCAAGTGGCAGAACGGTACTACCGAAACCTACACACTTCCCGGTAATGCGTATGCTCCCACCGCAGCAGACCTTGCGGCAGGCGGAGTCAACTTCTACGCATTCACCGATGACAACGTTACAACCGAGTATAAGGAATACACCGTCACCTTCTACGGCATTACCGATGATGTTGTAATCAGCACCAAGTCCGATTACCATTACGGCGATACGATTACAGAGCCCGCAAGTGCTGATATTCCCGCTGTTGAAGGCATGCACTTCTTAAGCTGGGATGCAGTTCCCGCTACTGTAACAGGCGATGCTGAATTCCGCGCTCAGTATGAGACGGATACCGTAACCCTTAAGGTTTACAATGATCCCGACGACACCGAGCCCTTCTTCGAGGCTCCTGTTGATTACGGTTCAACCATTCTCGATGAGATTCCCGATGAGCCCGAAACCGGCAAGACCGGCTACACATTCGGCGGCTGGGGCGATGCAGAAGGCAAGCCCATTGCTGATGATGCAGTAGCAAAGGCCAACACGGAAATCTTCCCGATCTGGGTAGCAAACAACCATCAGATCACCTTCGTTCCCAACAACGGCGATGAAAATATCACTTATAATCTCGACTACGGCACCGCAATAGTGGCTCCCGCAGTTGTGAATGACGATTACAACCTTGCAGGCTGGTATCTTGATGATGAAACCTTCGAACAGAAGTTCACCGATACCACAATGCCCGATAACGATGTAACCGTTTACGCTAAGTGGACGAACGACAACACCTACACCATAATCTTCGACGCAAACGGCGGTAAGTTTGAAGATACCGGCCTCGGCGAGTACAAGATCGAGAACGCACTTTACGGCGACCCGATCACCGTTCCCGCAAATCCCGTTAAAGAAGGTTATGTATTCGGCGGCTGGGCTCCCACACCTTCCGCCAATGTGAGAGCAAACGAGACCTACATCGCACAGTGGGACGAAGACACCACAATCGCAGTTAAATTCGTTGACGGCGACGACGTCATCTTCGACGGCGAAATGACTTACGGCGAGCCCATCGACGTGCCCGATGATCCCGAGGATAAAGATAATGCAACCTTCGCAGGCTGGGTTATCTACAAGGCAGACGATGAAGGCAACCCGACCGATGAGGTCTATGACGGCGACACTGTTCCCGCATTCCCGATCACCGGTGTTGCTCAGTGGGATTACGCTGATATAACTGTCAGATTCTATCTCACCGAGGCTGACAAGGAAGCAGGCAACGAGCCTTACGCAACCATCACCAAGAAGGCTAACGAGATGCCCATCACGGCAGCCGATATGCCCGCCGATCCTTCGGGCGCCGCTATCGAAGGCAACACCTTCGGCGGCTGGAATCCCGATATAGTCGGCCAGACCCTCACCGAGGATACCGATGTAATTGCAATCCTTACTCCCGTTCAGGCAAATGTTGTCAAACTCATGCCGGTAGTCAGGGCCGGAGCAGAAAGCGCAACAGCGGCTCAGGCAATGATAGAGCGTGACGGAAAGATAGAGACATACAATGATTTCATACTGAATGATGCGAATGTCAAACTTCCTTACGGAGCGGTATCGGTAGAAAGAGCATATGACGATACATACGGTGAATACGGACATTACTATGATACAAATCCCGCCAAGTATGACGAGTGGTATGTATATGGTATTAATCCGAACACAACCGTGGCAGAGCTTGCAAACTATATTACCGTAAGCAATGACGGTCGTTATGAAGTACAGCTCGCAAGCAGCACGAGCGACAAAGTCGGTACAGGATCGATAATCAAAGTATATGATCCCGACGGAGAGCTTGTAGAGCAGTTCAGAGTAATAATCTACGGCGATATAGACGGAGACGGCGATATAGGTGTTAAGGACGTATCAAGGTTCTATAAGGAAAACAACGACCACCAGCTGGTAGGAACACCTTATATGAAGAGAGCGCTTGATATCAACAAGCAGGACGGCGACGTCGGCGTTGCCGATACAAGTGCCGAGCAGAAGGCTCTGAACGACAAGAAGATCGATCAGAACACCGGACGCAAATACACATAACAACTGAAACCCCCGCCCCGGGAAACCGGGGCAGGGAAGTGAAAAACCTGCTCATGCCAAACGCAACTAAATGAAAAAAGCGGAACTGTGAAAACAGTTCCGCTTTTCATATTATAAAACCAAATCTATGTTAAACTTAATCTGTCAGTCGAGCGAGGCGGCGAGGGCTTTGATGTACGCCTTGAAATCTTCGCCGATTTCGGGATGATCGAGGGCGACCTCGCAGTTTGCCTGCATGATGCCGAGTTTGTTGCCCATATCATAGCGCCTGCCGTCGAAATCGTAGGCGAGCAGTCTGCCTTCCTGGCCGAGCCGCGTGAATACATCCGTCAGGTAGAATTCCTTACCTTCGGGCGTGGCGGCAAGTCCTTCCTCTATCATACCGAAAGCCTCGGGAGGCATAATAACCCTGCCGAGTATGGCGTAGAGAGAAAGGATTTCCTCTTTGGTCGGTTTCTCGTTGATGCGGTAGCAGTTCATCAGCCTGTCTTCGCCGTCAATAGGGGTGATACCAAGCGAGCAGTAGAGGTGAATTGCCTCTTCGGGCACCGCCTGTACACCTACGGTGCACTTGCCGTATTTTTCGTAACAGCGGCACATCTGAGCGGTGACGGGGTCCTTGTCGTTGATTATCACATCGTCGCCGTAGAGCACGGCAAAGGGCTCGTCGCCGATAAATGATTTACCCGCGAGTATCGCGTGAGCAAGGCCCTTGGTCTCTTTCTGGCGGATGAAATAAATGTTGGCGAGATTTGCGCACTTTTTAACGCTCTCATACAAATCCGCTTTTGCGGGATTTGACGCGAGCTGCGCTTCGAGTTCAAACGAGTGGTCAAAGTGGTCCTCGATTACGCCCTTGCCCCTGTTTGTGATTATGAGTATATCCTCAATGCCGGAGGCCGCCGCTTCTTCCACGATATACTGAATGGCGGGCTTGTCAACGATGTTGAGCATTTCCTTCGGCACGGATTTTGAGGCGGGCAGCACTCTTGTGCCGAGCCCTGCCGCGGGGATGATTGCTTTTCTGACTTTCATATAAAGCACCCTTTCGCTTTACATTTTTGAGGCGATAAACTGCGCAACGCGCGAGAGTATGCTTACCGCGAATGTATAGATGAAATAGCCGCATATACCCGAGAGCACGGACATACCGCCTCTGCGGCGTATGAGCATAGCCTGCAGGTCTCTGTCGGGCACTGTGTTTGCAAATTCGTCAAGGTCGGTCCTGACTTTCTTATAGTAGAGCCTGTCGCCCGCAAATCCGCAGAAGAGGTTGAGCGCGAGCAGGGTAAGCCCCATTATCAGCGAGGGGATTTTCATCGCGTTGTAAAACTCCGGCGCGACTGCCGCGAATTCGGCGGCGTTGAAGTTTCCGTTATAGTACTGCTCGGCAAACGGAGCGATGATTTCATTTGCCCTCTGCGTGCCGGGCATAGCACTTGCCACGAGCACAGCGGTCGCAAGCAGCAGGATGACTATCAGGCCGTATTTATATACTTTCCTTGAAAACATCCATAAATATCCGAAAAAGAAGGCCGCCCAGTTAAACGAAACTTTCCCTTCTTCAATCGCTTTGAATTTTCTCAGATATTTCCCGGCGGAGTTTCTCACATACATCGCGAGCACGCCGGCGGTATGATGCCCGATTATTTCATTTTCATCAAGCCCCGTTGCGGCAATGTAGGGATTCTGCCTCGCGCGCACATAGGGGGTGAGGGGAGCGCCGCAGTTTTTGCAGTGAGAGTTTTCCCTTGCGTTTTCACTGCCGCAGTAAATACATACCGTTGTCGCTTCTTCGCTTTCGCTGTCAAGCGAAGCGCCGCAGTGGCCGCAATGGCTTATGTCGGCGGGATTTTCACTGCCGCATACACCGCAGATTTTAGTCTGAGGCGTCAGCGCTTCCGGCGGCAGGGTGAAGACGAGCGTATCGTCGTTTACAGGATCGCTTTTTTCGGCGCTTGCCCATCTGAAGCCTTCACCGTGACGCTCACTGTTTACGCAGTTTCCGTTTTCAGCCCAGCAGGCGCGGTGCTGAGGAGTGCCGCACAGGGGGCAAACAACAATGTCATCGCCCTCGTGAAAATGCGCTCCGCAGGCGGGGCAGGGCAGGTTTTCGTAATTCATAATCTTCTTCTCCGGTTATCAGTTGTTGAGCTTTATTCTTTCGGCGAGTATGTTTGCCGCTCTGTCGGATGCGTTGTCTTTTACGGCCTTTGCCGCGCTTATAAGCATCTTGCCGGCGCCCGAGAATGCTTCTTTGAAGTATTCCTTGGTCTGCGGGTCTATCTCTTTGTAAGCAGTCACGGCGCCGCCCACGGCACTCTTGAGATGCTTGACAAGTTCGGTCAGGGTGATAACGCCCGTTGCCTGTGTAACGGCTGTCACAACGGAGTCAACGGCGAGAATGCTGTTTTCCGTAAGGCTGTCTATGAGCGAGGCAAGCCACTCGTCGGTGAGTTTCGCCATAAAGTTTGTGTCGGGTTTAAGCACAAGTTCGCCCTCTTCAATCTGCCAGGTGCCGAGGTCGTGCTGGAAGGCGCCCGTGAGTCTGCTGCTCTTTACCGCCTTGTAGTCGTAATCGTGGCAGAGCATCATGCCTACCATTGAAGACGAGGGCACATAGTGTCTGTATCCGGGCAGAATTTCCGAATAGGCGGGAGTGTTGAAAAGGTGATAGTTAAAGAATCCGGGGCCGTCGTAGTTAAAGACGGATTTTATTCTCGCGCGGGTTTCGTCCTTGCATTTGATTGCGGAGCGCAGGGCGATGTTGCCGCCCTTTGAGTGGCCGCACAGATAGATGTTGCCGTCATATTTTTCCGCCGCTTTTTCAAGATGTTCAAGGGCGAATTCATAGGCGGGGGTGCCTTTTCTCACCATAAGGTCAAGGTCCTCAACCCAGCCCGCGATGGTATCGTCGGTGCCTCTGTATACTATGGCAAGGTCGCCGTTCGGCAGGATGAAAGTACCCGCGCAGTACTGAATTGCAGGCTCGCTGCTGAACACAGCGTCAACCGCGGCGATTTTAAGTTCGCTGAATCTTTTTGTGTCCGCCATCATCATAAGGTTTACGCTCGGATCTTTTGTGATCATCAGGCCGAGTGCCTTGTGCTTGTTTTTTCTCAGGTCAAAAAGTTCGTGGCAGGCTTCGGAAAAATTCCTCTCCTCTTCAAAACCGGAGGAAACGACCTGCTCGAGAGGCATATAGAAGACCTGGCACAGCGCGAGCGCGTCCGCGTCGCAAAACGGTCTTTCGGCAAATGAAATGTCGCCGTATTCTTCAATGTAGTTTCTTGAGTTTGGCATAACAATACCCCCTGTATGATTAAATAAATATCAAGGCCTTTTTTCTCCGCATTCGGAGCAGTAGTTGCCGCCCTTGTTTCTGCTGCCGCAGCGGCAAACCCAGTATATATTTTCCGTCTGCTGCAGATTGCCCGCCGCGTTTGCAGCGAAACTTATGCCCGCAAAGCCGGCAACCGCGCCCGAGGGGTTGGACGCCGCAAGAGGCATGGCCTCGCTCACGGCTCCGGTGATTGCCGCCGCGCCCATGGAGGGGTCGCGGAAAACGGAATAATACTGAATTGTTTTCACTTTTTCGCCGTCAGGTCCGGTGAGGGTGAGCGTGTCAAAAGCGATGCTTTCAACCGATATTCCTCTTTCGGGTTTCAGGAAGGAGTTTATCTGCTTCCTGATTTCTCCGGCAAGCCTTTCGCCGAGTGAGGGCAGGGACGACACCCTTAAGCCCTGCGCGGTGAGCAGGCCGAAAGTCTGCTGCACGGCGGAAAGAAACTCGGTTTTAATCTGCCCGAGCAGATTTTCCGTGTAGTATGTGCCGGGCACATTGCCCGCGATTTTTTTGTAAAAAGTTTCGGGCGAGGTGATTCTTATTGAAAACACGCCACCTATGTTTACCCCGAGGTCCATATCCGCGCCGATTTCATCGTGCCTCATACGGAAGGGGACGGGGCTCTCAAATGAAAACGGGATGCCTTTTATTTCTTTCGTGTTTATGTAGTAAACGCGCTCGGGCGAGTAGGGCAGGTCTCCTCCGTAGGTGAATCTCCTGCCGACCTCTTTCACAACTCCCGTCAGATTGCCGCCGAATATGCTCGGGGAATCTTCGCTGTGATATATGTTTTCGCCGGGCTCTTTGCACACGGCTGTTATTATGCTGCTCTGCGTGATTATCGCGCACTGACCGTCCGCCACCGCCACAACGGAGCCGTCGGTTATCACATTGTCGTTTGAGGATGTGTTTGACGAGGAGGCGCCCGTCATCTTGTGCCCCCTTGTCATCAGTATGCTGTCGGGCATGGCGTCACAGGTGAAAAACTCTTTCCACTGGTCCGCCGCCACGCCTTTTATGCTCGCGCTGAGCGCTTTGAATACTCCCATATTTTATTCTGCCGTCGCTTCGGATTCCTGCGCTTCTCTCTGAGCCACAAGCTCGGCGCGCATCACTTCGAGTTTCTTCTTTGAAAGGTCGTAGCCTACGAAGAGGATTATCGCCATAAGCGCAAGCATAATCGCGGGAACGAGGGTTGAGATATCATAGAGTTTCGAGAGCACTTCTTCGCTCAGGCCTATGCCGTTCTTTGAAAGTTCGCCGTCATAGTGAATATACGCGAGCAGTGCGTTGAGACCCACACCCGCGAGAGTCTGGCCGAGTTTACGCGTGAAAGAGAATACGGCGTAAGCCATACCCTCTTCTCTCTTGCCGGTCTTCACCTCGTAGTTGTCGATTGTATCCATAACCAGCGCCCACACTTCGAGCACGAGGAAGGTCTGGCCGAGGCCCGAGAAGAATGTGAAGGCGAGGAATACCATCGGGTTCATCGCAAGGGCGCTGCCCCTGAGAGCGAAGAGGATGATATTCACAACGGCGGCAAAAGCCATACCTACCGCGCAGAGTTCTTTCTTGCCGAATTTCTTTATGAGTTTGTTCATCACGGGGATGAATATCGCCATCGGGCCGTAGGTGCATATCGTCACAAACGCGTAAAGACCGGGCTTGCCGTAGTAGTCGGTGAAAAGATAGGTGTAGGTGGACTGATAATAGAACTGGAACGCAATCAGGAGCATTGAGGCAAATGAGAGCGTCACAAACGATCTGTTTGCAAACAGTTCTTTTATGGTAGCAGCCGCGCTGTAATTCTTGTCTTTAAGATGCTTCTGAGGAGCAATTCTCTCCTTGGTCATCTTGTAGTGCAGGAAGTAAACGAGCACTGAAACGGCGGCGAGGGCAAGCACGCACCAGAAGAGTTTTTTCTCGTCGAGCGCCTTGATGTCGGTGCCGTTTGCGTATTTGCCGGTCACGGTGTAAACAATCATCGGCAGCACGATGGTGCCGGGCAGACCGCCCACGCCCGCGCCTATGGAGCGCCACATCGAGAGCGATGAGCGTTCAAGTTCGTCGTCGGTCACAACCGAGGCGAGCGAGCCGTAGGGGATGTTTACCGCCGTGTACATCATGCCGTACATAATGTAGGTGACATAGGCGTAGATGAGATACTGCATTTCGCTCAGGCCCGGTATTTTAAGAAACATCAGGGCGGCGGAAATCGCAAGCGGAATTGAGAAGCCGAGAATCCAGGGGCGGAACTGTCCTCTGGGATTGGGTTTCCTTGACTGTATGAACGCGCCCCAGAGCGGGTCGTTGATTGCGTCCCATATTCTCGCCACGAGTATCAGAAGCACTATGCTCGAGGGCTTAATGCCGAGCGCGTCGGTGTAAAATTTGTTCTGGAACGCTCCTATGAGCGAAAAAGTGAGCAGACCTGCGGTGTCTCCGAGAGCGTAGCCCACCTTATCCTTGAATTTTATGCCGTGGGTCTGTGTGTTGTTCAAGGGTAACCCTCCTTTATTTTACAAGCAGCGAAAGGCCGCTTATGAGCATAAGAATGTAAGTAATCCACAGGAATACTTCGCGGCTGAGTTTTTTGCTTATCAGGTTTCCGAGCACCAGTGCCGCCGCAAGAACCAGAACTGAAACAAGAGAAAGTTTAATTACAGGTGCGTCAAACACACCGGCTTTTATATCCATTACAAAAAGAAATCCGTTCAGCAGAATCCATACGGCGCTCAATGTGCCTCTGAATTCATCCTTGTCGCTGATTTTCCCGCTTGCGTATGTTACCAGCAGAGGCCCGCCGCACACAAACATTCCGTGAACTGTGCCCGAGATAATGAGCAGCGGAATGGCGATTGCTGTGGGAAGGGGACGGTCTTCCTTTTTCCTGATGAATTTTACGGCGTTCATCACCGCAAAAACTATCACGATTATTCCGAGCGTTTTGTAAAGCAGTGACGGGTTGCCCGTGAAATACCGTTTCAGGTAAATTCCGAGTAACATACCCACAAGCATTATTCCGGTTATCTTCGCCAGTTCCTTTTTGTTAATGGATTTGTAGCAGGCAGCCACCACAAATATCGACGCCAGGAAGCCGAGTATGTTGAGTATCGGTTTCGCTGTGGCGTAGCCGACCAGCATCACCGAAAACGGCATCGCGAGCACCGTGCCTGCAAATCCGGTTATGCACTGCACAATATTTGTCAGCAGCACCACCAGCAGGAATAGAATTTCGCGGATCATCAGAATCGTATTACCTCAATTCCAAGCATATTGCCAAGCGCGGCTATCTCGGCGGTAATGTCGCCCATAGCCACGGCGAAGTGGGGCTCCCAGCCCTGTTTCACGGCGGAAACGGTCAGCTCGTGCACGGGGTTTTCCGTCTTTACCACGATTGACGTGCCGTAAAACTGCTTCGGTTTGTCGAGTGCTTCGCCCTTCGCGCAGAAAAATCTGAATTTTCCGCCCGGCTCACGCCCTATGCGGAAGATTGTTACATCCTTTTCGGCCTTGCACCCGAATTCGAGTGTGGGGCCGATTTTTCTGTTGCAGTGCACTCCCGCGCACGCGCTCGTGTCGTCCCTCGCGAGGGAGCAGGGGGCCATGCCGCAGTGCCAGAAGGTGAGCGTGTTTTCGCCCTCATCGAGCGAAACGGGGTCGCCGAAAAACGCGCTTTTGCCCGTGAGCATTTGCGCGGCGTACATCGAGAGAGCGCCGTAGGCATCTGCCTCGCACGCGGCGGGCACGCCCAGGTCATTGAGTATGCCGAGCACTGCGCACACGGGTGTGCCGAATGATACGAAGAAATCGGGCCAGCAGCGGCTCGCGAGCGCGCCCGCGCCGCTCTGCTCCACATATTCCTTGTATGATTTGTAAAGGCGGGCAAAGTCTTTCACGTTTTTGCCGTCGATTTCATCGAGCCCCGCGATTCTGTTTTTCGCGTCCGCAAGGTATTCTTGGGTTTCTTCGTCGGTGTATGCCTTTGCCCTGTCAATCAGTTCTCTCGCTTCGATTGATTCAAGAGTCACTCCGAAAACTTGGAGCATATCCATATCGAGAGCCCTGCCGAAGCCGAAGCCCTGAGGGGTGTGACCCACCTGCAGGAGTTTGAGGCTCTTCATCTTCTTTATAAGTTCCGCCGCTTTCACAGCCGCCGCGATTTCTTCTCTCACCTCGGCGGGTGAGCCGAACACATATTCAAACGCCCTGCCGTAGTGCCTCATCGCGTTGCCTGCCGAAAAGGCGCCCGTGAGCGAGTTGAGGCGGAGCCTTGTGCCGTCAATCACCGGCTCGCGCAGTGTCCACAGAATCACCGGGCAGTCAAAACGCCTGAGCACTTCGCTTATGTAAGCGGAGTTAGCGAAGGTGAGATTCTGCACTATCACCGCGTCGGGATTTACAGAGTCAAGGTAGGCGTCGAGTTTGTCGATTGTCAGCAGCATTTCATCGGGAAATACGAAATTCAAGTCAATGCTTTTCAGCACTTCCTTGCTCTCGCAAAAGAGTTTTTCCGCGCTTTCAAGGTGAAATGTGCCTACGCCTATCGGAATATATACGGGTGTAAAACTCATCTGTCAGTCCTCAATTCCGTTTACGATTTTATAAGTGGAGCGGAAGTCCATTTTGCCCATTCCGAGTTCCATACCCTTGTCGAATATGCCCTTCACCACATTGAGCGCGGGCATATTGAAGCCGAGTTCATCGCTGAGTTTCTTCGCGATTGTAATATCCTTGTGCTCGTTTTCGAGCGAGAAGGCGGTGGTCCAGTTTCTGTTTTTGAGGTTGTCTTTCTGGCTCTGCAGGTAGAAGTTGCCAGCGCCGCCGTATGAAACGGCAGTTGCGAAATCGTCAACCGAAATGCCGAGCCTCTGCGCAAGGCCGAGAGTTTCGTTCACGGCGTTCTGGATTTCGCCTACAAGAGCGTTGTGGCAGATTTTCATAGTGATGCCCGTGCCGTTTTCGCCCATGCGGATTACGTTGCAGCCCATATACTTGAGTATCGGCTCGATTACCGGGTAAAGTTCTTCGTCACAGCCGGCAAGCACGCCGAGAGTGCCGTCGATGGCGGCGGGCTTTGATTTCACCACGGGGGCGTCTGCCCACTGCGCGCCCTTCGCCTTTATCATCTTGCCCACTTCGAGCGAAACGGAGGGGTCGATTGTGCTCATGTCGATGCAGATTTTGCTCTCGTCAATGTAGGGCAGAAGTTCGGTGTAAACGCCTTTCACGTGCTCCGATTTCGGCACCATCGTGATGATTACATCCGCGTTTTTCGCCACTTCAATGTTGTTTTCGCAGGGCACTGCGCCGAGCGCGGCGAGTTTTGCCACCTGCTCTTTGTTGAGGTCGGACACAAACACCTTGTCATCGTGCTTTTTCACGATGTTGGCGCTCATGCTTTCGCCCATTATGCCGAGGCCTATAAAACCGATTTTCATTTTACTTTCTCCTTATTCGGTAATGGTGTTGTCCCACGCGTTTGAGAATCTCTCAATGCCGTAATCGGTGAACGGATGGTAGAAACTGTCTTTGAACACCTGCAGGCCTGCGGTCACAATGTCCGCACCCGCCACGGCGCAGTCAACTATCTGTTTGCCGTTGCGCACAGCCGCGCAGATAATCTGAGTTTCGCCCAGATAACCGTAGTTAGCGTAGATTTCCACTATGTCGTTTATATACTGCACGCAGTCTTCGCCGCTGTTTTCCTTCCAGCCGATGAAGGGGGATACAAAGAGCGAGCCGTTCTTTGCGGCAATGAGCGCCTGCGAAGCGGAGAATACGAGTGTGAGGTTGGTCCTGATGCCTTCTTTTTCGAGCCTGCGGGCGGCGGCAATGCCGGGCTGTGTGCAGGGGATTTTGATAACGAAGTTTTTGCACATCGCGGCAATCTTGCGCGCCATGGCTACCATTTCGTCGGCGTCGTCGAGGTGCGGGTTGATTTCAACCGAAATCGGGAATACATCCCAGCCCTCAATGCCCTTCTCTTTTACAAAGTCGGCAAGTTCGCCGATTACGGTGTAAAAGGGCTTTCCGCTGTTCATAATGTGGTTGGGGTTTGTGGTTACGCCGTCGATGCCGAAAGTATCGTAAGCCTCTCTTATCTCATCGATTTTTGCGCTGTCAAGAAAGTATTTCATTGTAAAATTCCTCCGCTTGTTTAATTACGTTAATTGTTTCATTGTCCGCGTTTTTTCTGTAGAATACCGCCGTTTCGCCGAGAGGCGCTTTCACCGTGAATTCGCCGCCCGTGTATTCCTCGCCCGTGCCGAAGCGTATCCACTCATCATCGGGCAGATAGACTTTTCTTGTGTCCGCGTGCGGTCTTAAGACAGGCGCAACGAGTATATCGCGCCCGAGCAGGTATTCGTAACTCTCCGTGTACGCCTTTTCTTCGTCATAGTAGAAGAAGAGCGGCCTCACCGCGCCCGTGCCGGTGGCGGCGTTGTAATCGACTGCCGCTTTGATGTAGGGCTTAAGCGCCGCGTGCACACGGCTGAATTTCGCCTGATGCGCGAGCACCTTTTCGCTCGCGTCAAACTGCGCGTTAAGGTCCGGGTTGTTGCCCTCGTGGCTCCTCATCAGTGGAGTGAAGGCGTTCATCTCCGTCCAGCGCATAAAGAGTTCTTCGCTGCGGCGCAGTTTCTTGAAGGTAGTGTAGCCGCCCGTATCGGAGTGGCTCACGCCGAAGCCGCTGCAGGTGAGCGAAAGCATCGCCGGTATCACGCTCGGCATTCCGTAGTCTATCGAAAAGTCCACGTGATTGTCGCCGTTCCACATGAGTGTTGAATACCTCGTGGTGCCCGTGAAACCCGCCCTCGTGAAGAAGGTGATTTCATCAAGCTTGCCCGCCTCTTCAAGCACCTCGCGGTTCAGCTTCGCCCAGCGCGCGGGCCAGGTGTTGTGCGCGAGTTCCGCGCTCTCGCCCGAGTAAAGCACGGCGTCGGTCGGCAGATATTCGCCGAAGTCCGCCATCCAGCCCGCAAGGCCGAAATCTATCATATTTTTCTTTATTACCTCTTTGAGCCAGGCTACCGCTTCGGGGTTTGTCAGGTCCACTATCGCCGCCGGGAAGGTGGTGATTGTCACCATATAGTCCTCGCCCGATTTATTCTTTACGCAGTAGCCTTTTTCCTTCGCGATTTTGTAAAGCGGCTTTTCTATCGCCAGGAAGGTGTTGCAGTAACCCATCACCCTTATGCTTTGCTCTTTAAGGCGCTTTATGCTCTCATCGAGCGCGGGGTAAAGGTCTCTGTCCCACTCCCAGTTCCACTGCAGCTGCTTGCCGAAGGCGGTCACGCGCCTGCCCTCCCAGTCCTGAATCCAGGCGGCGGTCACTTTCGTGCCGTATTCGAGGCATTTGTTAATCTTGCTCTCCATAATCCCGGTGCCGCCCTGAATGCCGAGGATAACTCCGTCATACACCCAGTCGGGCAGGGGAGGCTGGCGGCCGATGAGCGCCGTCAGATTTGCGAGCACCTTTTCAAAGTCATCGCCGAAGCCTATGTGGAAGGAGGCAACCGAATCAAATTTGAGTATGTGCCTGTCTTTTTTCGTGAAGTCAAATTCGCTTCTCGCGGTTGTGTCCGAGTGGAAGAAATACTTGCGGCTCGAGATGAAGGTCGGCTGCGCGTAGTAGGTTTCGTAGTTTGAGTATTTTTCCTTCCTCGTGCCGTCCTTTATGCCTATGGTCGTCTTGAACACCTTTTTGGCTATGCAGCGCGCGTTTTCGTGCTCCGCCACCCAGTTGTTCGTTTTAACTCCCCTCAGGTCAAACTCGCTGAAGGTTTCGCCCGTGCCGTAAACGTGCTCGTCCGGAGTTGCCGGCAGGGTGATGATGAGGCGGTTGTAGCCGTCAAGGTCTTCGAGGCTTACGTCGAGCCGGTCGCCGTCTGCCGTGAGCACGGCTCTGCCTCTGTCAAAGGCCACAAGCGCCTTACTGCCGGACACCTGAATTTCGCTCACTCTGAGCGCGCGGTAATCGAGCGTGCGCTCCGTGATCTTAAAACTGCCCCTGTCCATGCGATAGGTGTTTTCGCCTCTGCCCACCGTCGCGGGGCAATCGCCCGGAGCGAGAGTATATATGAGCCGCTCATCCCTCATCAGGGACAGCCGCCCGCCGTTCAATACGAATGAAAGCAATCTGTCATCTCCCGTGGAATAATCATACCGCCGAAGCCGTATATTTAATTTATTTTATCACTTATATAATAAAATATCAAGCACTCGGGAAGACTATATTTTTATTGAAAATCACTTGATAATATATTATAATAAATCTAATATGGGGGAATATGACCCGAAAGGGAGAATGAATATGGCAGAACAGGTAAAATCAAAACAGCGCGTTGCCGACCACGGCGAAGTTTTTACCGCCGAAAGAGAGGTCAAGGCTATGTGCGATCTCGTGGCGCAGGAGTGCGAGCGGATTGATTCGCGCTTTCTTGAGCCCGCGTGCGGTGACGGCAATTTTCTTGCGGAAATACTTAACCGCAAGCTGAATATCGTAACCAAAAAATATAAGAAAAGTGCTTACGATTGGGAGCGGTATTCCCTGCTTGCGCTCGGCAGTCTTTACGGCGTGGATATACTGCAGGATAACTGTGAAGAATGCCGCAAACGCCTTTTTGAAATATGGAATGCGGAATATACAAAGATTTGCAAAAAGGAATGCAATGAGCAGACAAGGGAAGCGGCGAAGTTTATTCTCGGTAAGAATATCGTGTGCGGAAACGCACTGACTCTTATGAAGGTTGACGAAAAACAGCAGGATACGGCATATCCTATTGTTTTTTCCGAATGGACATTTCCTTTCAATGATTCTCAGATTCACCGTAAGGATTATACTATGGCTGAACTGCTGAATGCATCGGAACAAACCGATGAAATCAAAACAACAGGCCAGATGTCTCTTTTCGCCAATGAAGACGGCGAAGTTGAGCCCACATTTTTACAGGAATACATTGCTCATTACAGGAGGTTAGCGGAAAATGGTTGATAACGGATTATTCGGTGCTGTTTACAATCCCGATGTGCTGAGTTGCCTTGCAAATCTTTCAAACGATGAGGTTTTTACGCCGCCCGAGATTGTCAACGATATGCTCGACATGCTCCCTCAGGAGCTTTTTGAAAACCCGGACACCACCTTTCTCGATCCTGCCTGCAAGACGGGCGTATTTCTGAGAGAAATTGCAAAGCGCCTGATTATTGGGCTTGAACCGCAGATTCCCGATTTGCAGGACAGAATAGACCATATTTTTCATAAACAGCTTTACGGTATAGCAATTACCGAGATTACATCTTTGCTTTCACGGCGAGGCGTCTATTGCAGTAAATACCCGAACGGCGATTACTCCGTCACACAATTTGACAGTGCAGAAGGAAATATCCGTTTCAGGCGAATACAACATAAATGGAAGAATTCTAGATGTGTTTATTGCGGAGCAAATCAAGACAACTATGATCGCGGTGATGAACTTGAAACACATGCTTATGAATGGATACACACAGTAAAGCCGGAGGAAATCTTCAATATGAAATTTGATGTTATTATATCTAATCCGCCTTATCAATTAAGTGATGGTGGAGCACAGGCAAGTGCAATACCCATATACAATAGATTTGTAGAACAAGCAAAAAAATTAAGCCCTCGTTATTTGACATTTATTATTCCTGCAAGATGGTTCACGGGAGGCAAAGGACTTGATTCTTTTAGAGATACTATGCTTTCAGATGAACACATAAGCGTGTTACACGACTTTCCCAAAGCATCCGATTTATTTCCAAGTGTTGAGATTAAAGGTGGCGTTTGCTATTTTTTAAGGGATAATTCATTTGATAACACAATAAACGGTTTGACTGTTTTTAACCATGATGGTGATAGTGTTTATGAAATGAGAAGGCCTATGAGATATGAAGGTATTGATGTATTTATACGAGATGGGAGAGCCATATCAATTATTGAAAAGGTAAGAAGCAACTGCAATGATTATTTATCAAAATATGTTTCAACAAGAAAGCCATTTGGTTTACCTGGTGAATTTGTAAAATCTAAAAGTTTTTATAAATCACCTGATGGCTTAAAAAATCCAGTTCCTTGTTATGCTAAAGGCATGACACTAGGATATGTTGACAGAAATATAATCAAAACCAATGTTGAATATATTGATAGATGGAAAGTATTTGTGCCCCGTGCAAATAATATCGGCATGGATACTCCAGACGATAATCTTAATTCTTTTGTGGGTAAACCCGGGGAAATATGCACTGAATCATATATGACAGTTTGCGCAGACCTAAATTATACAGAACAGCAATGCATAAATCTTTCCTCATATTTACGAACAAAGTTTGCACGTTTTTGTCATTGCTTAATGAAAGCAAGCCAAGACGCGACCTCAAAAACATATTCCTTTGTTCCGATGCAAGACTATAATGAGGAATGGACTGATAAGAAACTTTATAAAAAATATAAGTTGACAAATGAAGAAATTGATTTCATTGAATCAATGATAAATCCGATGGACGGAGGTATAATCAATGCCTGAAATGGAATTCTTTTCTCCGCGCCCTCAGATTAATCCTTCAATTTATGTTTATGAACTTGTCGGCGTTGCCTCTCATAAGGGCTTCGTCAAGGTCGGCTATACCGACAGAGATGTTGAAACAAGGATAAGAGAACAGCTTCACACAAGCGGAGTTGATTATAAAATTCTTTACACCGAAGCCGCGATGTGCGAAGACGGAAGTGTCTTTACCGACAAGGATATTCACAGAATTCTCGAACGCCGCGGCTTTAAGCAGTTAAAAGCAGGCGAAGACAGAAACGAGTGGTATAACTGCGCCGTGCGTGATGTTCAGTCCGCAATCGCCGAAATAAAAACAGGCGTTGAAATGACACGCGAGCGCACACAGAGTTTCAGAATGCGCCCGGAGCAGTATCACGCCGTTGAGCGCACAATAGATTATTTCAAGGCGGCGAAAAAGGACGAGCCGGACAGAGCGCCGAAATTCCTTTGGAATGCAAAAATGCGTTTCGGCAAAACTTTCGCTTCTTATGAACTTGCAAGGAAAATGAATTTCAGCCGTGTGCTTGTGCTCACATTCAAGCCCGCAGTTGAAAGCGCCTGGCGCGAAGACCTGCTCGGTCATATTGATTTTGACGGCTGGCAGTTTATAAGTAACAAAGACGCACATAACAACAACCTCAATATCGACGAGCAGTTTGCAAATGCAGACAAGGATAAACCGATTGTTGTTTTCGGTTCGTTTCAGGATTTGCTCGGCACAAATGAAAACGGCGGCATAAAAGCGAAAAACGAGTTTATTCACGCTGTCAACTGGGATATAGTCATATTTGACGAATATCATTTCGGCGCGTGGCGTGAAAACGCGAAGAAACTTTTTGATAACCCCGACGAAGAAACCGAAGCGGATTTCGACGCCGAGAAATATAAACTCGACGAAGCGGATAACGCATACAACGAAACATTCCTGCCGATAACTACGGATTATTATCTGTTCCTTTCGGGCACGCCGTTCCGCGCGATAAACAGCGGCGAATTTATCGAAGACCAGATTTACAACTGGACTTACTCCGATGAGCAGAGAGCAAAAGCAAACTGGAAGGGCAGTGATAACCCCTATCTCGCCCTGCCGCGTATGGTTATGCTTACTTACAGAATACCCGACAGCATAAGGCAGATTGCCATGCAGGGCGAATATGACGAATTTGACCTGAATGTTTTCTTCAGCGCGAAGCCGGAAGAAAAAGGCAAGCCCGAAACCTCGCGGTTTGTTTATGAAAACGAAGTGCAGAAATGGCTTGAACTTATAAGAGGCTCATATCTGCCCTCGAATGTTGACGACCTGAAACTCGGGCAGGATAAAAGACCGCCTATGCCGTTCAGCGACACAAGGCTTCTCAATGTGCTTTCGCATACTCTGTGGTTCCTGCCGAATGTTGCGTCCTGCTTTGCGATGTATAACCTTATGCAGCAGAGACAGAATAACTTTTTCAGGGATAATTACACAATAAATGTGTGCGCAGGTACAAAGGCGGGCATAGGCCTTGACGCTCTCACGCCTGTAAAGCAGAGTATGGGCGACCCGCTCAAGACAAAAACAATCACGCTTTCCTGCGGTAAACTTACCACGGGAGTAACCGTTAAACCCTGGACAGGCGTATTTATGCTCCGTAATCTCAAGAGCCCCGAAACATATTTCCAGACGGCGTTCAGAGTGCAGAGCCCGTGGGAAGTTACAGGCGACAAGGGCGAGAATATCATAATGAAAGAGGAGTGCTATGTTTTTGACTTTGCTCTCGACAGAGCACTCAGGCAGATTTCGGATTACAGTTGCCGCCTTGACGCAAACGAGGCAAACCCCGAAAAGAAAGTTGCCGAGTTTATAAGTTTCCTGCCCGTACTTGCTTATGACGGAAGCACAATGAAGCAGATTTCAGCGCAGGATGTGCTTGATATTGCTATGGCAGGCACTTCGGCAACGCTTCTTGCAAGAAGATGGGAGAGCGCGTTGCTTGTTAATGTTGACAATGAAACCCTTCAGCGCCTTCTTAATAACAAGGAAGCGCTTGAAGCCCTTATGAAAATTGAAGGCTTTCGCTCACTTAATCAGGATATTCAGACAATTATAAACAAGTCCGAAAAGGTTAAGAAAGCAAAAGCGGAAGAGGGAGAAAAGGGTAAAAAAGAGAAAAAGGAACTCAGCGACGAGGAAAAAGAATACAAGAGCATGCGCAAGCAGATACAGGAAAAACTTATCAAGTTTGCTACACGCGTGCCCGTGTTTATGTATCTCACCGATTACCGCGAACGCTCGCTGAAAGATGTTATCACTCAGCTTGAGCCCGGCCTTTTCAAAAAGGTTACAGGCCTTGATGTGAAAGATTTTGAACTCCTTTGTTCACTCGGCGTGTTCAACGCGAATCTTATGAATGACGCGATATTCAAATTCAAGAGATATGAAGATTCTTCTCTCTCATACACAGGCATCGACAAGCACGAAGGCGAAGATGTCGGCGGCTGGGATACTGTTATCAAGAAAGAGGAATATGAGCAATTATTCTATAATCAGCAGGCTACAATGACGGCAACGGCAAGCGAGCCGATTGTTGAGGAAACAGAAGAGATTGAAATTTATGAAGAGCCTGAAGAGCCCGAAGAGCCCGAAGAGGTTAAGCCTGTAAGAATCAAGATTGACCGCAAGCCCGAACCGGTAACCTCACAATACGGCGTAAAACCTGTCGCGCCCGAAAAACCGAAAGAAGAGCCGCCCAAGCCGAAATTCGAAATGCCCGAAATTTCAGAGGGAATGGCGGTTATTCACAAGGCGTTCGGCGAAGGCACAATAACAAAATTCTACAAGTCCGAAAACAAGATAAATGTCAAATTCAAGATAGGCGAAAAGACATTTGTTGTTGAGCCGGGCAATAATAACAATGCGTTTGAAAAAGGTTTCCTTAAAGCAAAATAAGAATTTTCGGGGGAAAGAGTATGAACAGATTGCTTTATCAGGGGCACGGAAGTGCCAGAATCACAACGGACGGCGGCAAGGTCATTTACATTGATCCCTATGCGGGCGAGGGCTATGACAGCCCGGCGGATTTAATCCTGATTACTCACGCGCACGGCGACCACACGGCGGTGGATTTAATCAGAAACCGCAACCCCGGCTGCCGCGTTATCACCTGGAAAGAGGCGCTCGAAGGCGGCGCGCACAATACTTTCGAACTCGGCTTCGTCACCGCCGAGGCGGTTCAGGCGGGTTATAACCGCAACCACAGCGTGAAGGACTGCGTGGGCTATATCCTCACCTTGCCCGGCGGCACCACCGTCTATTTTTCGGGCGACACGAGCAAAACTCCGCAGATGCCCCTGCTCGCCGCGCGTAACCTTGATATCGCGTTTTTCTGCTGTGACGGAATTTACAATATGGACCTCGACGAGGCGGCCGAATGCGCCGCGCTCGTGGGCGCGAAGCACAACATCCCCTACCACATGGCTCCCGGCAGACTTTTCGACCGCGAGCGCGCAGAGAAGTTCACCGCCCCCAACCGCTGCATCCTCACCCCCGGCAAAGAAGTGGAAATCGATTGAGAATTGAGAATTGATAATTGACAATTGACAGTTTCGGGGCGCAAGCGCTGAAACAATATTGTCATCCTGAGCGAGTGAAACGAGCCGAAGGATCTATGTGCAGATTCCTCGACTTTCCCCTCAGAAACATAGTCGTCTCACTCGCTGGTTCGCGTCGTGATACTCCTTGTTTCTTCATCTCAGCGTAACGCCTTTATCTGCCACCGGCAGCGGCGTCACGCTTCGACCCGGAATGACAGTGGGGCACGGATACATCCGTGCCGGATATAAACGGCAAGCATGTATGCTTGCCCTACAATTGCGCATTTCGAATTGATTTTTTCCGCGCCTGCGGCACGGACGGAACGGCGAAACGCCGTTCCCTACAATAACTTCGCTTTTCGCATTTCGAATTGAAAACACGGAGGGATAAATATGAAAAAAGCACTTTCGATTCTGCTCACACTGGTGATGCTCGCGGCGGTATCCGCCCCTGCGCTCACTGCGTTTGCCGCGTCGGACACGGTGAAATTCGCCGTCGGCACGGACATTCACATTGAAAACACACGCACCGAACTCGAAGTGAATTACCCCGAGAGCGAACTCTATTTCCACGCCTCGGGCTCGGGCAACCTCTATGACCAGGCGGGCGCTCTCACAAGGGACTTCCTTTACGCGAGCGCGAAAGAGGGCGCCGAATTCATCCTCATCACGGGCGATCTCACCAGGCACGGAAGCGAGGAGCAGCACGAATATGTTGCCGCCCTGCTGCGTTCATTCGAAAAGAAGACGGGCATCCCGGTCTATGTGATACCCGGCAACCACGATTATTACGCCGGGCTCTCGCGCGATGACTTCAGGCGCATTTACGCCGATTTCGGCTACTCGCAGGCGCTCTGTCAGGACGGCGCGACCGCATCCTACACGGCGGACCTTAACAAGAAATACCGCCTTATTGCCGTTGACTCCAACGACCCGGGCGAAGACGGCGACGGCGTGACTTCCGCCCTGCTCAAGTGGATTAAAGCCCAGTGCGCTCAGGCGAAAGCGGACGGCAAAGAGATAATCTATATGATGCATCATCCGCTGCTCGAGCATCTCTATATGGGCAAGGTGCTCATGAAAGATTTCATGCTCAGAAACAGCAAGGCGGTTGCCGAAATGTTCACGCGCTGGGGCATTGAGTATGTGTTCACCGGGCACGAGCACGGCAACGATGTGGAGAGTTACGCGGGCGCAAACGGCAAGGTCGTTTACGATGTGCTCACCACCGCGCTCTCATCCTATCCGCTCGAATACAGGCTCGTGAAGATGAACAGTGAAGGCGCCGACCTCAAAATGAGAAAGATTGAGAAGTGCGACACGGGCGCGCTCATCGACGGCTACACCTCCGCGCAGAAGGCGGCGCTCAGGAGCGATTACGAGAAGTTTGCCTATGAATATTTCAGATATTCTGTTGAGAAAAAGATACTCCGCATACTCGCGCCCTCGTTCATCAAGAAGGAACTGAAACTCGGCGAGGACACCCCCGCGTTTATGATTGACACGCTGTTCACCGCAATCAGCGACGCGCTCACCATGCCGCTTTACGACAGCGGAAACGGTGTGAGCATTGAGAAACTCGCCGCCTCAAAGGGCGTGAAAATCCCGGCGTCGCAATACGGCTCGCTGATTGAACTTGCGAGCGCGATGGTGGCGATGCACTACTACGGCGACGAAAATA
Organism: Clostridiaceae bacterium; assembly: GCA_016280595.1. Taxonomy (GTDB): domain Bacteria; phylum Bacillota; class Clostridia; order Oscillospirales; family Acutalibacteraceae; genus CAG-177. Next base: position 24,219 of record JAEEHB010000022.1, read on the forward strand.
TGCCCGCCGACAGTTCGCCCGAGTGCGAAATTCTCGTGAAGGGGCTAAACACCGGGCTCGAATATGTGCTCACAAGATGCGGGCGCGGAAGCCTCAACCTGCTGCTCGGCATACTCGGCGCCTCGCTCGGCACGGACGAACTCAGCCCGCTCTTCACCGCGCATCTGCTCGGCAAAGAGAATACGTACATCGTTGCGGAGCAGGTGCTCTACCCGCTGCTCAACAAGTTCGCAGTGAACTATGGTCTTAAGGACAGAGATGTCTTCCTCGCAGCGTGAGGCCGGCGGTCGGCGAATATACGGCGAAAAACAAACAAAAAAGAGAAAGAGGACTGCGGGTTTTCAACTTGCGGTCCTCAATTTTATTCAAATCAGAACTCATAAAGAAAAGAAGTGCGAGCCTGAAACCCGCACTTCTGTCATTTCATTGTTTTTTCGTTTTTCGCGCTTATTGCTACGACCGGATTCTCCGACCGTCACCACACGAGGTAGACCTTGAGCCCGTCAACCTGATACGTCACATCGCGGTGGAGTTCTCTTTTCACCGCTTTGGTGAACGCCTTGAGCATTGCCTCGTCTTTCATTTCCACGGTGAATTTAAGCGTGAGTTCGCCGGCGTCATAGAGCGTCTTTGAAAGCTGGAAGCCGTTTATCCACCAGTGTTTGCACTCGGGGCGGCTGAAGAGCAGTTCGTCATCGTGGTAAAGGTCAAAGCTCATATTGAGCATATCCTCATCGCTGACGCAGTTGTAGTAAGAGCCGATGAGCCCGGGGAAGCGGTTGTAAACGCCGACCTCCGCGCCGTTTGCCACCATGTATCTGCCCTTCCATATCTGAATCATCCACTCTTTGCCCGCGTAATAGAATTTGAAGCGGCGGGTGTTGTAGTAATAAAACGGCGTGGTGTATGAAAAGATGTCATACGCGAGGCAGAAGCCGAAGTTGCGCATCCAGCAGTTGATTGTGGCGTAAACCACCATATCGCTCATCTCAAAGTTGAAACCGATGTCAAACATGCCCTTGTCGTCCTTGCCGTAAAACAGGCCCGTTTCGGGGTCATAGAACGCGCTCGAATGCAGGGCGTCAACGCTGCCGTCTTCGTATGTGAGATAGATGATGAATTCATTTCTGCCGTCGGGCTGCTCCTCAATCACAATGTTGCAGCCGGTGAAAGTTTTGAAGTAGGCACCGATGAAATAAAACACCTTGCCGAGCGTCACCTGATCCGCGGCGTAGCATTTATCGCGCAGGGCAAACATCGCCTCGCTGAACCTGCCGTTATCGAGAATCATCACCTTATTGATAACCCTCGCGGGGGCGGAAACATCGGGCAGATTGGTGACCATTGATTCGATATCAAGCAGAGAATCCGCCTTGATTTCATCGCAGATTTCCTTAACCTGCGCGTCGAGCGTCACGGGGAAAGTTTTTGCCGGGCTTACCGCGCCCGCCGTGAGCGAAACGCCGGAGAGAAGCAGCGCGGCGCAGAGAATAAGCGAAAGAAGTCTTTTTGCAGTTTTCACGGGAATTACCTCGCTCAATAAATTGGTTCTGTGAACCTTAAATCATATAATACCATATATTGCGCAAAAAGGGAAGATTTTTTTGAAAAAACACATTATGTGCCGCGCATTTTATGCAATCGCTTTGTTATTCTTGACTTGCAGTGCTTATAAGTGTTAAAATAATATGAGATTTTATCAGATTGTTTTTAAGGAGGAAGGAATGTGAAAAAGAACGGATTATCGAAGCGCTTAAAGAGCATTCTCGCGGTGCTTCTCTGCTTTGCGCTCCTCTCAGGCTCTTTCGGCGTCATAGCGCTTGCCGGCGGTGACCATGAACATAATTTTGTAGACGGCGTGTGCACCTACTGCGGAAAGACCTGGTGCGAAGTCAACGGCCACGATTATGAAGGCGGCGCGTGCACCATCTGCGGCAAACTTGACCCGGACTTCATTGTTCCCACCGGTTGCCCCCCGCACAATTTCATAAACGGCGTGTGCACCTACTGCGGAAAGACCTGGTGCGAAGTCAACGGCCACGATTATGAAGACGGCGTGTGCACCGGCTGCGGCGCGCTTGACACGGGCGCCATTGCACCGGCGGAGTGCCAGCATACTTTCGTAGGCGGCGTGTGCACCGGCTGCGGAAAATACGAGTGCGAAGTTACAGGCATGCATAATTATGTAGGCGGCGCGTGCACCTTCTGCGGTGCGCTTGACCCGGGCGCCTTTGTTCCCGCCGATTGCCCCCCGCACAATTTCGTAAACGGCGTGTGCACCGGCTGCGGCGCGCTTGACACGGGCGCCATTGCACCGGCGGAGTGCCAGCATAATTTCGTAGGCGGCGTGTGCACCGGCTGCGGATTATCCCAGTGCGAACTCGAAGGCGTGCATAATTTTGTAGGCGGCGTGTGCACCGTCTGCGGAAAAACCGAGTGTGAATATTTAGGTAATCATATTTTTGAAAACAATGTCTGCACTCTCTGCGGAAAATACGAGTGCGAAGTTACAGGCAGGCATCAATATGTAGACGAAGTTTGCAGATTCTGCGGTAAAATTTACCCGTATATCAACTGCCAGCACAATTTTGTAAACGGCAAGTGCACAATCTGCGGCACAGTCGACGACAATTCCTGTGGCGCAGAAGAGAATTGCCAGCACAATTTCCAAAACGGTGTCTGCACCCTCTGCGGCGAACCTGACCCGAGCAGCCCTTCCATCGGGACCTGCACGCATAATTTCGTAGGCGGCGTGTGCACCATCTGCGGCGCGCTTGACCCGGGCGCCATTGCACCGGCGGAGTGCCATCATATTTTCGATAATAATGTTTGCATCAACTGCGGAAAGACCTGGTGCGAAGTCAACGGTCACGATTATGAAGAAAAGGAATATGACGCCGGTGACTGTTCACATCAAGGCCATAGATTAAGCCAATGCACAATCTGCGGTGACCTAAATTGGGAAGAGTTTGACGGTAAGCACCATTTTAAATATGGCCGTTGCACAATCTGCGGTATATCCGATTGCGAAGTCTTCGGCCACGCTTTTGTAAACGGCGTTTGTCAATACTGCGAAATGACCTGGTGCGAAGTCAACAACGGCGGTCATCAGTATGAAAACGGCGTGTGCTCTGCCTGCGGTGCGCTTGAAGCCGAGCTTGTTGCGCACAACCTAAGCCTGGAAGGCGATATCGGCGTAAACTTCTATGTGACCGTAAACGGCGCAACCGAAGACACCTATGCCGAGTTTACCTTCAAGGGCGAAACAACTCAGGTGCCGGTTGACCTCGATGTATATGAAGATTACAACGGCGATAAAGCATACAGATTCACATTCGATGTGGCGGCCGCCGATATCGGCGAGCGCATCGCCTGCGAGGTGGTGAACGGCCCTTACAGGAGCACTGCCCGCACCTACTCGGTGAATCAGTATATTGACGAAACCGCAGTGCTCGATGACGATGAACTCAGAGACCTTATGGGAGCCCTCGCCGATTACGGCTACTACGCAAATCACTTCTTTAACCCGGACTCCCATTCCGGAAAAGCGATTATGAGCAACTATGAAAGCAAGATGGATCTGATGACCGCAGAAAGCCTTGCACGTTTTAACGGCGCAGATTTCTCATCAGGCGCCGGAAACGCGCTGACTTATGAGGGCATGACTCTCGTGCTTCGCTCGAAGACAGCGATAAGATATTATTTCACTCTGCCCGAAGGCGCAGACACAGGCGATTACACCTTCAAATCGGTTGCTCCCGATGACAGCGAGACACAGTTAACCCCCGTGAAGAAGGGCTCGATGTACTATGTTGAAATCAGCGACATACCCTCAGCACTTCTCGGTCAGATGTATATTGTGCAGGTTTATGCCGGCGAGGAACTCGTGAATTTCTTTGCCGGGTGCGCGCTGACTTACGCTTACAGAGTGATTTCCGCGCCGGAGGGAATGAGCGAAGCTCTGGTAACTCTCTGCCGGGCTCTCGCGTATTATGAGGACTGCGCTTACAGATACTTCACCGATTAATCGCGGCGAAACTTAATAACAAAGAAGAACGCCCGTCTTTGGGCGGAGAGTCGTAATCCAGTATTGGTTTTCACGGAAAACTAAAACCGCAGCACATCGTCAGATTTGCTTACCATACATACTCAGTATGCTTTCGCAAATCTTCCTTGTTCTGCGGCTTATTTTTCACGGGAAA
>JAEEHB010000023.1 GCA_016280595.1 Clostridiaceae bacterium
AATATCTTGAGGAGAAGGGACAAATAAACTTACACCTTGAGTAGACCGTGACATAAGCCGTCAGCGACGGCGACAGGATAACGGACGTTATTCTACAAAACGGTCAGAAACTCCCCTGCGACCTGCTGATACTCGCCGTAGGCGTAAGGCCCGAAACCTCTCTCGCCGAAAAAGCGGGGCTCGAAGTAAACAGAGGCATAATCACCGACCCCGAAACAATGCAGACAAGCGATAAAAACATTTACGCCGCGGGCGACTGCACCGTTTCGGTGGATATGCTTGACGGCAGCAAAAAGATAATCGCCCTGTGGCCCAATGCCGTAAATCAGGGCATAGCCGCGGGTTCGCAGATGGCGGGCACCGGCAAAAAGATAAGCGGCAGTTACGCTGTAAACGCGATTGATTTTTACGGCCTTAGAATCAGCACCTGCGGACTAATCAACGCAAAGGGCGAAAAGTACAGCGACAAAACCGTGAAAAGCGGCGACAGTTACAAACGCCTTATATTTGAAGGCAACCGCCTTGTGGGCTATGTGCTCATAAACGCGGGCGAAAACGCCGGAATCTACACTAACCTTATTGAAACGGGAGCGGACATCACCGCTCTCAAAGGCGATATATTCGCAACGCCGGGCCCCTTCATTTTCGGCAAGGCGGACAGGGACATAAGAATGAAAGGAGCGCTTGATTTATGAATATAGCGGCGGGCATCAGAGGATACGCCGAAGTTAATGACGAAATCAAAGCGGCGTTTCTTTCAAAAAGCAAAGTCACCGTGACCGATGTAAACGGTCAGAGATATCTCGGCTGTGCGCTCGAAAAGGGCAAAAGCCTTGAATTATACGGCACGGCAGGCAACGACCTCGCCTTTTGCCTGAGTGGCGGCAAAATCATACTGCACGGTCACGGGCAGGACGCCGTGGGCAACACGATGGGCGGCGGCGAAATAGTCATTCACGGGCACGCGGGCGACGCTCTCGGTTACGGAATGCGCGACGGCAGGATTTATGTGCGCGACAATGTCTGCTGCCGCGGCGGCATTCATATGAAGGAATTCCGCTCAATGAAACCCGTGCTGGTAATCGGCAGTAACGCGGGCTCATTCCTCGGCGAATATATGGCGGGCGGCACAATAGTCCTGCTCGGGCTTAACCTCAGACGCGGCGAAAAACTTTTCGGCACTCACTGCGCTTCGGGTATGCACGGCGGCAAAATCTTCGTGCGCGGCTCGTATCCCAAAGAAAACCTTTCGCCCAACATCAAAGCCGTGCCGCTCAATGCGGATGATAAAAAAGAACTTGACGAATATGTGAAAAACTACTGCAGATATTTCGGCGCGGACTGCGACGAAATAATGAAAAAACCGTTTGTGAAACTCATCCCCGAAACATCAAGACCTTACGCCAATCTTTACACAGCGAATTAGGAGAGCTATGTTTAATTCATTACACGAAGAATGCGGAGTATTCGGAATATTCGATAACAAGACGGAGGATGTCGCCGGCCTTGTCTATATGGGCCTGCACGCCCTGCAGCACAGAGGGCAGGAATCCTGCGGCATCGCCGTAAACAGCGACGGCGTATTCTCTCATTACAAAGGCGACGGACTTGCCTCCGAAGTCTTTACGGCGGAGAAACTCGCAGGGCTCGGGCAGGGCAATATGGCGCTCGGTCACGTGCGCTACTCCACCACGGGCGGCAAAGATATAAACAACATACAGCCGCTCGTCATAAGGCATATAAAGGGCAACCTCGCCCTCGCGCACAACGGCAACCTGACAAACTCGGAGGAAATACGCAGTGCGATTGAACTCTCGGGCGGCATATTCCACGGCACGTCCGACACCGAAGTGATTGCCTACTCCCTTGTCAAAAACCGCCTCGCCTCTGCGGACACTCAGGAGGCGATTGAAAAAACGATGCACAGCATCAAGGGCGCCTACTCCTGCGTGATTATGACGGCGACCAAGATGATAGCCTTCCGCGACCCGAACGGATTCAGGCCTCTCTGCATAGGCAAAACAGACGGCGGCGCATACTGCGTGGCAAGCGAATCCTGCGCGCTCGATGCCGTAGGCGCTCACTTCATACGCGATGTGAGGCCCGGCGAAATAGTCGCCTTTTCAAAGGACGGCGTAAAATCCGTTTCGTCGCACTGCACCGAGAGAGAAAAAACGAGTATGTGCGTTTTCGAGTTCATCTATTTTGCCCGCCCGGATTCCGTGCTTGACGGCTATTCGGTAAACCGCGCAAGGATGAACGCAGGTATGTTCCTCGCCCGCGAGCACCCCGTGGATGCCGATATAGTAATCGGCGTGCCCGATTCGGGGCTTGACGCCGCGCTCGGCTACTCCAAAGAGAGCGGCATACCCTACGGCGTGGGCTTCATCAAGAATAAATACACGGGCAGAAGTTTCATACAGCCCTCACAGCAGATGCGTGAAAACACCGTGAAACTCAAACTAAACGCCATAAAAGAAACCGTAAACGGCAAGCGCGTGATAATGGTTGACGATTCCATAGTGCGCGGCACCACCTGCGCGGGAATAATCCGCCTGCTGAGAAACGCGGGAGCGAAAGAGGTGCATATGCGCGTGTCCTCTCCCCCGTTCAAAAACCCCTGCTATTTCGGCACGGATATTGACAGCCGCGATAAACTCATCGCCTGCAAATACGAAAACGCGCACGAGATAGCGAAGGTAATCGGCGCGGACTCGCTCGGCTACCTCTCGGTTGACGCGATTCACAAAATCGCCGGGGACGCCGATGTCTGCTTCTGCGACGGCTGTTTCACCGGCTCATACCCCATACCCGTGCCCGAAACGACTTCAAAAAACAAATACGATACAAAAATCGGGGAATTTTAAATAAACACAAAATCGGCGGAGCGCCTGCTGTTGCAGGTGCTCCGCTTTTATTATCCCCTCCGGTAAGATTTTTATATAAGTAATCTTGTTTTATTCTTTAATCTTGTTTTATTCTTTCATAAAGTGTGATATAATTTTAAAAAAGTCATAAAAAGGAGAAAAATAATGCTCGATAAATTACTTGCAATCTATATGACACTCGTAACGGTGCTCGGCTCGACTCTCGGCTTCGGCTCTTACAGCACCGACTACGAAGTTTATTCCGACATAGTCTATTCCGAAGCGAGCGCGAGAAATGTGCTCGACCTCTATATCCCCCGCGCGGCGTATGAGCGCGAGGAAAACGGCTTTCTGCTTTTCCTTCACGGCGGCTCGTGGACAACCGGCAAAAAAGAAGACAAAGCCGCAGACTGCATCGAGGCGGCGGCAAAGGGCTATATCGCCGCGACTATGAGTTACACCCTGCGCTCCGGCGATGCGGCGGACACCTACGCTGTGGACAATGTGCTTGACGAAATAGGTCTCGCGATTGAAAAGGTGCGCGAGTTTGCCGCAGAAAAAGGCATAAACATCACAAAGGTCGCGCCTTCCGGCTATTCATCCGGCGCTCACCTCGCGATGCTCTATTCCTATTCAAGATTTGACGAGAGCCCGGTTGAGATTGCTTTCACGGCAAACAGAGTGGGCCCCTCCGATTTCAGCGAAGAGGCATGGGGCAATCAGGGCCCCTCGCTCGCCCGCTCACTCGCGGGCAAAGAGGTTGTTGAGCGCTTTACCGCGGAAGGCAGGGAGGATGAGATTATCGCTTATGTCTCCCCCGTCACCTATGTCACGGCGGACAGCGTCCCCTCGCTCTTCGGTTACGGCGGCCTCGATGTTGTGGTGCCCGCAGGCAACAGGGAATCCATAATCAACGCTTTCCGGAATGCCGGCGCGCCGTATGACCTTGTGCTCTACCGCTTTTCGGGGCACGGGCTCAAGCTCAATAAATTCTCCGCCGCCGCGAAAGAATACTCGGCAAAACTTTTTGAATACTGCGAAAGATATTTCTGATAATGAACACTGTAATACAGAAACTGCTTTCAATAATTATGAGCGCCGTTATGTTTCTGAGTGCGGGGCCGTTTACAGGCGGGCGCTCGGCAAGTGAGGCATCTGCCGTGGCAAATAACGAATTTGCCCTCGCGGGATATGAACTCACGCTCAATATACTGTCAGAGAGTTATGACCTTCAGAGCCACAAAACCTTTGACTATATGAGCAAAAAGAATACCGCTTTTGTCTGGCCCGTCGCTTCTCTTATTGAGAGCGCCGCGGACGCGTACAGGCTTTTCCCCGGCAGCCTGAAACTGAAAAGATATTACAGGGATATCCTCACAAACGGCATTGACAGGTATCTTGTGAAAGATGCCGTTATCGCCGCGCCCGAAAAGGAATACGGCGGCATATCCTATTATAATTCCTCTGCCGGCGGCAAAGGCGATTATTACTATGACGACAACGAGTGGGTCTGCATTCAGCTCCTGCTCGGCTACTCTCAGCTTAAAAACAAAGACCTGCTCTCATCGGCGCTCAGAAGTCTTGAATTTATCTGGACGGGCTGGGACAGCGCCCTTGACGGCGGCATATACTGGTCCTCCGCATACGAAAGCAAAAACGCCTGCTCAAATGCTCCCGCCGCAATCGCCTTTTTGCTCGCTTATCAATTAACGGGCAATGAAGAATACCTTGAAAAAGGCAGAATGATTTATGACTGGATGAATTCCGCCCTTCGTGAAAACGACCTGTTCATAGATAATATTCAGGTTGACTCGGGCGCAAAGAATCACTGGAAGGGAATCTATAATCAGGCGACTATGATTTACGCGGGCAGCCTTCTCTATGAGATTACGGGCGAAGAAGAATACTATAATCTTACCGCGGCCACCGTGCGCGCGACAATTCCGCATATGTTCACCGAAACGCAGGGCGAAGACGGGAGCGCGGAAATAAAAATGAACTCAAACCCGATATTCAAGGCGTGGTGCGTGGGCTGGCTCGCCCGCAGTTACGAAAAGTTTTACACCGTTGACCCCGAGCGCGACGGCTCGCCGATGGAATATATGGCGGCGGTCCTCAGGCAGGAACTGCTTACAAAGGACGAAGACGGCTTTTATGACCCGTTCTTCTGCTCGGGCGCGAAAGACGATGAAAACTATACCGAGATACTCGCGCAGGACGGCGTGGCATCCGCCTTTCTCTGCACGGCGTATTACGAAGCGTTACTGAAAGAGTGATTGTTATGAGCGATTTTTTTGATAACGAATACAAAACGGAAGCGGCACGCCGCTGGGGCAACACCGAAGCCTATAAAGAATATGAGGCAAAAGCGGGCGTTTCCGCTGAAACAATCGAGGGGCTTGATAATATCATCGGCGAATTTGCCGCGTGCAAGCAGAATAATAACGCCCCCGATTCCGGTGAAGCGCAGGGGCTCGTCTGCGCCCTGCAGGCATATATTACCGCAAACTTTTATACCTGCACAGACGAAATCCTCGCCGGGCTCGGCAGTATGTATGCCGGTGATGAGCGATTCAGAAGCAACATCGACAAGCACGGCGACGGTACTGCGGAATTTATAAGCGAAGCAATAAAAATCAGACTGAAATAAAAACTATCTTTTTTTCCTTTGGTAAGGAGGCAACTATATGAAATTAATCAAAGTGTCCGTTTCTCTTTTTCTCGCCTTTATTCTTGCGGTGTCGGCAGTGTCCGTCGCCTTTGCAGAAGGCGATAACGGCGAAGTTGTGCTTTCGGGCACCGCGGGCGAGGGCATAACCTGGACTCTCACGGGCAAAGGTCTGCTCACCGTAAGCGGCAAGGGCGCGATTGTGGACGATATTGACTATGAATATGACGATGACGGTGAGGTTTCAAGTTGGTCGAAAAACGGAAGCATCGGTATGTCGGTAGACGAATATATCATCGGCATAATTGAGAATCATACCGCCGGGGAATTCAGCACTCGGGAAATAGCGGAAACCGAACTTAATACCGTTACTGAAATAGTCGTTGAAGAAGGTATTACCGTTATTCCCGAAGACGAATTCGGATCCCTTTATCCGCGCAAGATAACTCTGCCCTCCACTCTTGAGGAAATCGGCTATAACGCGATTAACGCCATGTATGCCGAAGAACTTATTATACCGTCGGACAAAATTGATGTTTTTCAGTTTTCCGTCCCCGCTTACAGAGACGGGGCTCAGCCCTACGGCAGCCTTGACGACGCGAAAGAGGGTTACATTCAGCATCGTATCAGCGAAGAAAAATTCTTTGAAGATATTGCGCCGTTTAGCATTCTCGGAGAAGTATTCGGCCTTCAGAATGGTGTTTATGAATACGACGAAGACGAAATGTCGGAGGCTCTGAAAAACATCAACGAAGCCTTGGGCACCGATTATGACAACCTTGATGACATTGCCGCCGCTGCGCTTGAAAAAGTTAACGCATATTTTGGCACGGATTATTCGGCTCTCGGTGAAGTCTTTTATGTAAGCGAAAGCGAATTCGGGCCTGAAGTGTGCGCCGCTGAAGAAATTCAGTCGATGTATGACAGCAAACGCGAAGAGGTTTTCAATGACGACAGATACTTTGCCGCGGACTTTTATGAGGAGCCTTATGAGGGCAGAAATCTCTATGACTGGCTTACGGTTTACGGCGTAAAAGGCTCGGCGATTGAAAAAAAATGCAATGAAGCCGGCATAAAGTTTGCTGTCGCCGGTTCCGCCGGCGGCACAGATCTCTGCAAATTCTGCGGCAGGGACCATTCAGGAAGTTTCCTGCAGAAAATACTCGGAGCGATTCACTCCGTTCTTTATTTCTTCGCGCATCTGTTCGGGCTTCGCCCGTGAAAAATAACTGACAAAACGGTTTTGGGGAGGCTGTTTTATGATTCAGAGAATAATCGGCATATTTACGGCAGTTCTCGTGTTTCTGACTTCTTTTTCGCAGACATTGTTTACGCCCGGTGTTATCAGAGTTGACTTCGATAATATTGTTGACGGCATGCGGCCCGTTCACAATATCGGCAGGATGCCCGAATATGAACCTGACAGCGAAGTGAACAGCCTTTTCACTCAGGCGAATATGACCTCGTGCAGAACTCACGATATCAACTGCACGGATGTTCACCGCATTTTCCCCGATTTTTCAAAAGACGTAAATGATGAAAACTCATATAATTTTACCGAGTGCGACAAGGTAATTGCGTCAATATTTGACACGGGCATGGAGCCCTTCTTCCGTCTCGGTATATCCTGGAGCAATCCCGTTACCGAGCGCGAGCATCTGATGCCCCCTGCCGACTACACAAAATGGTCGCAGATTTGCGAGCACATAATCCTTCACTACAACGAGGGCTGGGCGGACGGCTTCAGTTACGGCATCGAATACTGGGAAATATGGAATGAGCCCGAAAACAGCGACGATATCGCGGACAATCACTTCTGGATGGGCTCCGATGAAGAATTTTTCCGCCTTTATGATACTGCCGCGAAATATCTCAAGGATAAATTCCCCTCTCTCAAAATCGGCGGCTACGGCTCGTGCGGCTTTTATGCGCTGACGAAAACAAATGCAGTAAACAACGGCGCGACCCCGAGAAATCAGTATTTCATCACCTATTTTCAGAATTTCCTCAAATATATACAAGAGCACAATTCTCCTATGGACTTTTTCACCTGGCACAGTTACACCACTACCGAAAAGAATGCCCGCTACATTGAATATGTGAGAGAAAACCTCGCGAAAGCGGGCTACGGCGAAGCGGAAATAATCTGCGACGAGTGGAATTACAATCCTATGGAAAACGATAAGATTGACCGCCGCTACGGCGCAAATCAGACCTCAATGCTGATTATGTTTCAGAATGAAGGCCTCGATATGGCGCATTATTATGACGGCGATGACGACGCGCAGTTATGGGCGGGCCTGTTTGTAAACGGGCGTCAGCCTTCGTCCGCGTATTACGGCTTCCGGGCATTCGGTCAGATGTATAAAATGGGCAGTCAGGCCGAAATCAGAAACCTTTGGCTGCCCGAGGATTTATATGCCCTTGCCGCATCGGGCGATGACGGGCAGGCGCTCCTTATATCGAATGTATCCGAAAAGAAAGACCGCAAACTTAAAATCGACGCGGGCGGTTATACCGTGGACAAATGTATGACGGTTAATGAAAACTGCGAATGGGTTGAGATACCTCTGCCCGATAAGATTGAGAGCGGCTCTATGCTCTATATCACTTTCAAAAAATAATTGACGGCCTTACGGCGCTCGCATTACGCAACACATATTATTTTGAACTTGCAAAACGGAGGACTCTGTTATGACAAAACACTTCAGAAAGACAATTTCACTTCTTCTCTGCATTGTTATGCTTGCCGGTATACTGCCGGCGGGTGTGCTTGCGCTTAACCCCGCATCCGCAGAAAAGAGCGAAGGATATTCAATTTCATCTTTAAGTTTTGACGGCAAAACAGCCACGGCGGATATTGTCAACCCGGGCGCCTGCAAAC
>JAEEHB010000024.1 GCA_016280595.1 Clostridiaceae bacterium
ATACTGCCGGAGCCGGAATTGTAACAGTCTGAGACTGTGCCGAGTGCATTATATCCGACCACGCCGCCGGCATTACTGTCGCTTGTAATACTGCCGGAGCCGGAATTGTAACAGTCTGAGACTGTGCCGTGATTAGAACCGGCCACGCCGCCGGCATTACCGTCGCTTGTAATACTGCCGGAGCCGGAATTGTAACAGTCTGAAACTGTGCCGGCATTAAATCCGACCACGCCGCCGGCTTGATATATTCCCGAAATGCTGAGCAGACCTGATACAAAACAGTTTTCAACCGTGCCGTGATTCTCTCCCGCGATTCCGCCGGAGTCATAAGTTTTAATAAAATCCGCGTTTACAACGCCGACATTCATTACTTTGCCGCCGGGTTTACCTTCATCAGATGAGCCGATTACGCCGAAAAGACCGTTGCGGTAAATTTCATCGGAAAGTTCTGTGTTTGACAGGTTTTTTACGGAGTGACCGCCGCCGTCAAAGGTGCCGGTGTATTCGTTGTGTGGATTTCCTATCGGCACCCACTTTTTGTCGGTTGCGGTAATATCCGCCGTTAATTTTGCATTGAGACCGGTCTGCCCGCCGTTGACGAGCGAGGCGAATTCTTTGAGCTTCGTATAGCTGTCAATTTCATAGACCGGGTCCTCAGCCGAGACGGTAATCCCGGCCGCGCACGCACCCAGCACAAGCAGAAATGAAAGTAAAAGTGATAAAGCTCTTTTTGCATTTTTCATAAGCAATCCCCTTTTTATTTTTCTCGTAGCATTCTATCACAGAACAATTATATAACAAAACAGTCTGTTTTTCAACAACCGGCGCTTTACCTGAATTTATAAGCCCTGACATAGTCAACAATAAAGTCCGTGGGTGTGGAATCCGCCGTGAGCCCTTTGCCTGCCCGGGAGTCGCCGGGCACGGATACATCCGTGCCGTTTATATCCGGCAAGCATATATGCGTGCCCTACAAGGCCTAACCCCTTTTAATTGAGAAATGCACATCAAGTCCGATGAAACTGAATGCTGTCCAGATGAGGTTGTGGATGAAGGTTACGAGTTTGCCCCAGAAATTGTCGCCGTGATATTCGCCGTCAAGTTTGCAGACACTTGCGGGTGTATAAACGGGTTTCACGGTTATGCCGTCGGGCGTGAGTTCATATTCTTCCCACTTGCCGTCATAACCCTCTTTTCCGGGCACACCGGGCTCATCGATTTTTTTGCTCTCAACGGTATAGGGCACTTGAGCCACGGTGTTGCCGCTTTCGTCAACGAAGGTTGCCTTGTATTCAATCGCGGTGAACAGGGCGTTGAAGGTCAGGTCATTCGCGGGCATTGTATCGGGAATATTATTATCCCAGCCGCTGAAGGTGTAATAATCCTTTTCGGGGTCTGCGGGCGCGGTGATTTCCTTGCCGTAGGGCACCGTCAGTTCTTTGTAAACTTCGCCGTCAGCCTTGAATGTAACTTTGTGGTCGACGGGAACTTCGGTATATTTCGCGGTGTAAGTCGCAGTGCCCGTTACGCTTGCAATATCGGGAGTCCAGCCCTCAAAATCGTAGGTGTATTTACCTTCAAGCGCTTCTTTTGCCGGTGTATCGCCGGTATATTCGGGAGTTTGGCCGTAGGTAACATTCTTCGTCTGAAGCAGGGTGCCGTCTTCGTTTACAAATTTGATTTCGTATTCTTTTAAGGCTTGGGTAAAGCTCGCCTTGTATGTCGCTTCACCCGTAACCCCGGGAAGATTATCCGGGTCGTAATGCGTGCCGCCTTCGTCGGTCCAGCCGTCAAAGGTGTATGTAAACTGACCGTCCGGGTCTGTTTTTACAGGCGTATCACCCGTGTATTCGGGGATTGTTTTAAGTTTCACTTCGCCGCTTTGCAAAACGGAACCGTCATCGCCGGTAAAGGTGATTGTGTATTTCGGCGCTTCACCGACTTCAAAGCTGCCGTGACCGATGCAGTGTTCATATTCATCGTCGCCTTCGTAAATCACCACATAATCCCCGATGCCGGAAACAAGCATAGGTCCGGAGGTCACGGTTGTAACGCCGTCTTTAAGTTCGGGATGATATTCAACGCTGTTGATATATACCGTGACATTGCCGTTTGTCTCGGGGCTTGAAAGAATGATTCCCAATTCCTGTTCTTCACCATACTCTCTCCATGGCTCAACATCAAAGTTGAAAACCAACTTGTTTTTGCTGACTGTCAGCGTAACCGTCTGAGTTTCGCAGGGTTCAAACACCTCATCGCCCGCATATACGGCGCTTATGAAATGCCTGCCCGCAGCCAGGCCGGAAACGGTTGCTTCGGGGTTTGCCGCGTCGATTGTTGTGTATACATCGCCGTCAACATAAACGGTTATTTCGCCCGTCGCATCGGGGTCGATAGTGAGAGGCAGATTGACAACCCGGCCCACATAAGAATCCTCCGGGGCGGTTAATATGAAGCCCGGGTCTTTGCCGTATACTCTGAAGGTTGCGGATGCTTTGATATCAAATTCGGAACTGCCTTCGGTGTCAATGTCTTTATATTTATGCCCGGCTTTAATGTAATACTCACCGGGGTTAAGCGAATCAAGAGTTTCCGTAGCGGTCATAAGACCGGTTTCTTCATCGGTGCCGTTGAAATTAACAACTGAAGGCTTTTGAAGGCTCCCGGTTTTTTTGTCATAAACATGTAAGGATACGGCTTTATACAGATCGTTCACATATTCGCCGGGAATGCTCACGGTTACGGTTGCCGTTTCATCGGAGCGGAAATCGGGCGCGTCAACTGTCATAATGCCGCTGTCTGTTACCTCAACAACCGTGTTGTAATAAGCGCAGGCGTGGTTGCGGTCGCCTTCGTAAATCACGGTAACGCCGTATTTGCCTGTCGAAAGCGAATCTATATTTTTATTTCCCTCTGCGCCCAGTAGAGGGATAGTATAAGACTCTCCGCCTATGAACAGATAACATTTTCCCGTTGCCCTTCCGGATGACAGCGAGACTTCTACGCCGGGAGTTTCGCCGAGTGGTATGGTGCTGTCCATAGTTACGGTGAGTTCAGGCTGAATTTTCTTAACGGTGAGAATCTCTTCTGCGCTTGCGGGGGCGTTGTCCGGGTCTCCTTTATATTCCGCGCGCACAAGGTAAGCGCCCTTGTTGAGGTTTTCGTTGGGCTCATACTCGTCATAGGGCGTGTCATAATATTCGGGAACATAGTAACAATCATGCTGAGGGTCATATTGAGGATCAACCGGCACGTCGTGCTCAGGTTTTTCGGGCAAATCGTCTCTCAGATTATTCTGCGCATCCGGGTTTGCCTCGGTGGGGATTGTGAGTGTCAGGTGCTCTGTGTCGGTTTTGTATTCTTTACCATTTATAAATACGCTTATTTCGCCCGTTGCCGTCGCGGGTGAAATTTCCAGTTCGACTGTCGCGTTTTCGCCGTAGGTTACGGGGGCTATGGGCTTGATTGTAAGCGCGGTTTCGCCGGCTGAGGCTGCGATTTTCGCCGCGGGGGCTCTCCTGCCGGGTGCCGGGGCCGGCGTATCCTCCGGGGGAAGCGTGTCATCCGGCATTTCAACAGTGTACAGAGTGCTTGTTACGGCAAATTCGTGGTTTTCGTCGCCCGGGTAATATATGGTCACATAACCCGCGTTTTCAATTATCGGCGTAGTAAAGCCGAGTTCCTCCATCATTTCGAGGGAGCGGAGATACAAACGTCCATTTAAATAAATACTTATATCTCCGGTTGCTTTTTCGGATGAGAGTTTGGCTTTTATAACCTGATTTTCGCCCGCCGGGATGCTGTCTTCAAACTGAGTAATGGTTATTTCGGGCTTGAGTTTTGCTACGGTAATGTAATCCGAAACGAAGGCGGATGAATAGTCCCCGCCGCCCTCGTAAACGGCGTAAACCAGATAATTGCCCGCGTTTAAATCCGAGAGTGAAAGCGAGGCGTTCTGCGAGTCAAGCGTGTATTCCTCTCCGTCAATAAATACTTTTATATTACCGGGCGCGCCCGCGGGAGTGAGCGTGAAGGTAAGTTTGCTGTCATCGCCGTAGGTGATGCTGTCCGGTTTAGATATTGTCAGCGCGGTTTTGCTTAGTACGCGCAGAGTTGTTACGGCCTTATATCCGCATGTCGAACCGCCATTGGGGAAGCCGGGCAGGTAATAAGAAGACTCAACGGTGTATTCGCCCGCAGGCAGTTTATCGAGTTCAGCCGTTCCGGTCTGCGCGGCGGCAAAGGTATATGTTTCTTCGCTTACGGTTTCGCCCGATGAATCTTTAACCGTAAGTATAAAATTCTCGCCCGCTTCCGCCCCGGGAACAGTGACGGTGATTACCGGCTTTTCGTTTACATCCGTGTCGGGCGCCGCGACGGTGATATTGGCCTTTGTTTCTTCGGATTCAAAGAGCGTTGAAAACGCCGCGAACTCGTGATTGGCGTCGCCGGGGTAGATTACCGTCAGCGAGTGATTACCGGGCTGCATATAACAGGGAATTCTGAAATGAGTAACTCCGCGATGAATCTGAGCGGGATATTCAATGCCGTCTATAACAAAAAGCACTTCGCCTGTCGCGTAAACGGAACTTACAGTGCAGTTTGTCATCATCACGTCGCCGGAATGTTGACTCTGCTCAACCTCTGCTTCGATATCGGGTTTGACTTTTGCAACGGTGAGCATCTTGGTTGTCTGCAGCGTTTTTGAGCCGTCGCCGCTTCTGTATACGGCGGTTACAAGGTAACTGCCCGCGCCCAGGTTGCACACAAAATCAGAGTTTATATAGGTACTGTCGGGCATATCTTCATAATAGGGTTTATACGGGCTGTCCGGGTCATCGGGGTCAACACGTATGTAGTCTTCTTCGGGCTCGATAACCGTGGGAATCGTAATTTCCGGGTCGTCCGCGCTTGTCGAATATTCCTTGCCGTCAACATAAACAGTGATTACGCCGTCTGCGTCCGCGGAGTCAATATTGAAGAAAATTTCAATATCCTCGCCGTAAAACCAGGAGTCGAAGAAGTTCATTTCCAGCGTGGGTTCATCTGTCAGTTCCGCGCCCGTGGGGTCGGCTTTAAGTTCGTTCAGGCGCATAGCGGGGCAAACTCCCTCACCAGTGGCCTCAGCATTGTAGGAGTAGTCGACGTAGCCGACGCCGTTGACACCGCACGAATAGTCAGAATTATTGCCGGGCGAGCGCAATTTCCAATAAGAATTGCCGTTATAATCACTGGTGCTTGAATTATAAACCCACAGTCCCTGACACTTAGCGTAGTCGCTTCCCTGAAGCCTTCTGGCAGTATCTTTATTTGATGCTTCCGCATCAAATCCGTATGCGTTGTTGGTTGCCTCGGCGTATGAAAGAAGGAAAGCTTTATCGTTTGTCTGAGCAGAGTTATATAGTGAATAACTTTCTGAGTATGCGTTGTTATTCAGCTCGGTTTCCTTTATATTCTCCTGCTGTAATGCGGAAAACGCGGTGTTTATGAAATCATCATTGAGCCAGGTGCGGATACTGCTCTCGGCGTAATTGTTGGCGTAATATGACTGCGCGCTGTCACCCCAGTATGCGGTATATCCGTAACCGTCGGCGCCGTTTTTAATAATATAGTTGTTATACGCCTGAGAATCGATAACGCTGTTGCAGACAACGAAGCCGTCATCGGGGTCGAGCACGCGCCATTCAATCGGCTCAAACTTGAACCAGTAAACCGTATCTGTGAGATAGCCGTTATCATCCTGAAATGAATAATCAGCCGAGCAAGCATATTCGGTAGCATACGGACGGTAATCCGAAAACAGGACCGCTCTGTATTTCACGCCGTCAAAAACGACATCCTGATACTTCATATAGTCGCCTGGCTGCATCTGACCGTCGTCCCATGTGTTTGTGCCGCTGTAGTAGCCGTAGCTCACCCAGCCGTCATCGCTGATTTTTTCATTGAGAGCGGCAAGGGTGTTTTCATCCTTAACCTCGCTCTGAGGATATGTGCCGTATTCGATGATGTCGCCGGTTATGTAAGGTGGCTGACCGGGAACCTTTATAAGCACCTCTTTGGCCATTTCATCACCGAGCGCAAACGCCTCGTTGTTGTTGAGGATGATTCCGTTCGGTCCGGAAAAGATTGCATAATAAAGATCTGAACCGCTTTCTGTCTTCGCGTAAACCGAGCCGCCGTTGACCGTCATTGCGCAATTGACATTGACAAAGATGGCATAATTGTCTCCGGTATTTATAACACTCAGAGAGCCGCCCTCAACCGTCAGATTGCCGTTAACGCTGAGCGCGCCGCCGGTCTCGCACTGCGCGCGGAGAGTAAAGTCTCCATTCAGAGTAAGGTTGCCTTTGTCGATATTGATAACGTAATCGGTCGCTGTCAGTTTCGCGCTGCCCGTAATTGTGAGGTCGAGATATTGGGCATAAATGCAGCTGTCGCCGTATGCGAGGTCAAGATTGTCAAGATTCAGAGTGATACCGTTTTCGGTTTCTGCAATACTCCAGCCCGTGCCTTTTCTTTGCTCAATTCTTCCATAAGAAATTGCCCTATCACTGCCTATACTGAGATAGGCGTTGCCATCCAGCGCCGACGCGGTCATTCCGCCGACAGCCACAGTGCCGAGCACGAGTATAAGTGAGAGTAAAAGCGATAAGGCACTTTTAAGATTTTTCATAAACTTACCCCTTTATGTTTATTCACAGATTATTTTATCATAATAAGGCGTTTTTTTCAATCGCGGATTATCTGAATTGATACGCCCGGACATAGTCAATTATAAAGTCCGTGGGTGTGGAATCCGCCGTGAGCCCTTTGCCTGCCCAGGAGTCGCCGGGCACGGCATCCGCGCCTCCGACCTCGACCGAAAGAATCAGATATTCGGGCACCCGTGACGCTCCGCCGAAGGAGGACCTGCCCGTTTCAATGCCGTTTATGTAGAATATATATTCATCCTCCGTCCACTTAAGGCCGTAGGTGTTGAATTCCTCATAGGGGTTGTTGACGAGAATCAGCGGCTCGCATACGTTTGTGCTTTTGAGCCCCTCGCCGTAGCCGTCAATGTGTATGTTTGACGATACTTTTCTTTCCGGCTTCCGCCCGAAAAACGGGGATTCGAATATATCTATTTCCGCGCCGTCCGTACCGCTGCCGTCAACATTTGACATGCCGTCCGTCAGCATCCAGAATGCCGACCACAGTCCTTCGCCCTTCGGCAGTATGCAGCGCACCTCAAAGTAGCCGTATTTCTGCTCAAACAGCCCGCGGGTGTCTATGCCGCAGGTGTACCAGCCGGGCTTTCCGTTGCCGTTGTAACCGTCGGGATAACAGAGTGTTTTAATGTGCAGACAGCCGTCTTCAATCACGGCAGTGTCCGTGTGCCAGTAACTGCCCCTTCGCACCTTCGCTTCGCCGGAGCCGCAGTAGTGCCCTTCCCATTTCGTGAGGTCGAGGGCGTCGCCGTCAAATTCATCCGACCAGGAAAGAACAAGGTTTTCTTCGTCCGGCACACGCGGGAATCCGCCGGGCAGTATCGCCATAAAGAAACTCATGATAAGCGCGGCAACTGCTTTGATAAACGCGATGAAATCCATATTACCTCTCCTTTTCGTTTTCAACAGGAAGGGCGCAGGGCAGGGTGATGCCCTCGCCGTTTTCGTCGGGGAAGGGGGTGAGATTATCGTTTCTTACTTTGTCCCTTTCCTCTTTGTTTCTGAAATCGGGTATTTTATAATTTTCGCCGTGGTTAAGGCAGCTTCGCCAGCCGAGTATTGCCGTGGCTGACATGGCGGCGGCGCGGTAAACATCAAAAAACACCTCTTTGCCGCCGAGGAAGCAGTCCTTTATCTCTTTCACTATCCAATAGTCGCCGCCCCCGTGCCCGGATTTCTTCGCTTTTTTGCCGTCTTCGCCGAAGCGTGATAAATCCGCGTCAAGCAGGGTGTCCCGTTTTTCGCCTTCGGGGCAGGTGTGCTCAAAATAAAATCTGCGCACCTTTCCGCTTTTTATGTATCCGCCCCATTCCGCGCTCGCTATATCGCCCGCCACGCGGTAGCGGCTGTAATCGCTCGCCATTGCGGTGCATCCGGTGAAGCGGGCAATCATGCCGTTGTCCATTTCGCAAAACATTATGCCCGCGCCGTCGTAATTATGCCGCCACTCGCGCAGTTCATAGAGAAGGGCGGAGTGAGCCGCCCTCGCGCTTACATACAGCGGCATTGATTTGGTCATATACATTATCGGGCCGAGCGCGTGGGTCACATAATAGGTTCTGGGCATCCAGGCGCGCCAGTGATATTTGCCGGGCGTGAGCCTTTTAAGTTCGTCGTTGCCGCCCGAGTGATTATATTCGCCCTCCGCATAGAGCAGGGTGCCGAGAGTGCCGGAGGAAACTATCTGCTCCATCAGAAGATTTTCGGCTGAAAAGGGATAATTCTCTGCGAGGATGTATTTTCTGCCCGTCTTTTCGGCGCACTCAACCAGGCTCACGCATTCGGCGAGAGTTGCCGCCGCGGTGCATTCGCTCACAACATCGAGCCCCGCCTCCATTGCCTTGATTGCGTATGGAGCGTGCTGATTGAAATAGTTTGCCAGAAAAACGGCGGTCATCCCGCGCTTTTTGCCTTCTGTGATAAACTCGTCAAAGTCCGCGCACAGAGCCGCGCCCTCAAACTGCTCTTTGTCTTCGAGCAGGGCGTCAAGATTTCTGTCACATATCGCGGCTATCTCAATATCGCTGTCACGGCTGAAAAGGTCAATATATGAATTGCCTCTCCAAGCGCCGAATACCCCTATTTTCAGCATCAAATCACCTCGCTGTAATTATATTCCCGCACCGCCCCGTTTTCAAGCGTTATAATAAAGAATTGTAAATACGGAAAGCCCCGAAACCCGCTGTATCACGGCGCGTGAGGTTTTGTGAGTTTGTGCTTGATATTTGATTTATTTCATGATAAAATAAATTAAATATTTTGACAATATCCGCTATTGCCAATATCGCGGACGAAGTGGAAATCGGCATCTCCGGCAACACTGTAGAGATGGTTGTTTATAAGAAAATGTGATTGAAGGAGACAGGATAATGAATATTAAAAAAACACAGAACGGCGCATCCGTTATATATGCCCTTGAAGGCAGACTTGACACCGCAACCGCACCCGAACTCGAAAACGTTATCAAAACCGGACTTGACGGAATTACCGACCTGACATTTGATTTTTCAGCCCTCGAATACATTTCTTCGGCAGGCCTGAGAATTCTGCTTACCGCGCAGAAAAAGATGAGCGCGCAGGGCTCAATGAAGATTACCGGAGCCAACGAGATAGTCAGCGAAATCTTTGATGTTACCGGATTTTCGGATATCATTACAATCGAATAATCAATTGCTTTGCTTCCGTGTGCCGCAGGCACGCGGAAGTTTTTTATGCCCTGAAGCAAAGTCCGCTGATCAAAAACGGTATTTATACTTTATTTTTCTTAACGGAAGGAGTATAATAAA
This sequence comes from Clostridiaceae bacterium, assembly GCA_016280595.1. Taxonomy (GTDB): domain Bacteria; phylum Bacillota; class Clostridia; order Oscillospirales; family Acutalibacteraceae; genus CAG-177. The sequence continues at coordinate 9,494 of JAEEHB010000024.1, forward strand.
AAAGTTAAATACGCAGGCGGCATTTCCGCCGCGAAAGACCGGTGAAAAAATGAAAGAATATGTAATGGGAAACGGAGCGATAGCCCTGGGCGCGCTTGCCGCGGGAGTAAACCTTGCGGCGGGTTACCCCGGCACGCCATCCTCCGAAATAATCGAAACAATATCAAAATATCCTCACGAAGGGGTGCACCTCGAATGGTCCGTAAACGAAAAGGCGGCCATGGAGGTTGCCGTTGCGGCGGCTTACAGCGGAGCAAGGGCAATGGTCACAATGAAGCAGATGGGCCTCAATGTGGCGGCTGACCCGCTTATGTCGGCGGCCTATGTCGGCGTGAAGGGCGCGCTCGTAGTTGTCAGCGCGGACGACCCGGGTCCCATCTCATCGCAGACGGAGCAGGACACCCGCCGTTTTGCCGATTTTGCGCGCATACCCGTTTTTGACCCCGCCACCCCCGAGGAAGCGTTTGTTATGATACAGGACGCTTTCGATTACTCCGAAAAATACGGCACGCCCGTTATTTTCAGGCCGACCACGAGAGTCTGCCACGCCTACGCGGGCATAGATGTGCCCGATGAGTTTTCGCCGCGCCCCTATGAGGGCTTTGTGAAAGACTCCTCAAAATGGGTTATTTTCCCGAGGCTGTCAAACGCGAATCACGCGAAGATTGAAAAAAGAAATCTTGAAATCGCGGATGATTTTTCGTCCTACGCATTCAACTCCGTCGAGGGCGAAGGTCCGTTTGCGATAATCACTTCGGGCGTAAGTTACACCTATACAAAGGAATACGCCGAAGGTCTGCCGGAAGTAAAAATCATAAGAGTTGCGACCGCCTTCCCCTTCCCGGAGAAGTTTATGCTCGAAGCGCTTGACGGCGTTACGGATGCAATCTGCATTGAAGAGCTGAGCCCCTATATTGAGGAGCAGGTGCTTAAACTCGCGGGCAGGCACAAACTCAGCGTAAATATCTCGGGCAAACTCAATTTCCTTGTGCCGCATAACGGCGAAAACAGCGCTGACGCTACCGCCGCCGTGCTGGGTAAATACTTCGGAAACCCGCCCGCTTACACCCCCGGTTTTTCGGATGCTCCCTCTCTGCCCGTAAGGCCTCCCGTGCTGTGCGCGGGCTGCCCGCACAGGGCTTCATTCTATGCTGTGAAGCAGGCGATGAAGGGCAGGAAATGCGTTTTTTGCGGAGATATAGGCTGTTACACGCTCGGCAACGCGATGCCGCTCGATATGGTGGACACCTGCCTTTGTATGGGCGCGAGCATCACTATGGCGCAGGGCTTCAGCCACACGGATAAAGACACCGTCTGTTTCGGTTTCACGGGCGATTCCACCTTCTTCGCTTCGGGTATGACGGGCGTTGTGAATGCCGTTTATAACGAGGCGGATGTGACAATCTGCGTGCTCGATAATTCCACCACCGCGATGACGGGCCATCAGCCGCACCCGGGCACGGGCAGAAATATGATGGGCAACATCGTTGAAAAGGTTGATATAGCAAAGGTGCTCGAAGGTATGGGCGTTAAAAAGGTGGTCACGGTTGACCCGCTTGACCTCGACGCCGCCGTTGCCGCCGTAAAGGAATGCGCGGCGTTAAGCGGAGTGAAGGCGATTATTTTCAAATCGCCCTGCATAGCGGTTGTGAAATCCGCGAAGAAATGCACCGTAAACGATAACTGCATCGGCTGTAAGAAGTGCATCCGTGAACTCGGCTGCCCCGCCCTCACAACGCAGGACGGCAAAGTGATAATCGACAGCACCCTTTGCACGGGCTGCGGCCTTTGCTCAAAGGTCTGCCCCGCCGGAGCAATCGGAGGTGAAGGCGATGAATAAAGATATTCTCATATGCGGCGTAGGCGGTCAGGGCACCGTGCTCGCCTCAAAGATACTCGCGGGAGCCGCCCTTGAAGAGGGCAACATCGTTCACTCCGCCGAAACCATAGGTATGGCGCAGAGGGGCGGAAGCGTAACAAGCCACGTGCGAATAGGCGACAAAGCCCGCTCGCCGCTTATTCCCTTCGGCAAGGCGGAACTTATGCTCGCTTTTGAGCCCTCGGAAGCGGTCAGAAACCTTAATTACTTAAAGCCTGACTCGCTCGCCGTGGTCAACACTGCTCCCGTGAAACCCGTTACGGAGTCACTTGCGCAGACAGGTTATGACGGCAAAGAAATGACCGCCTATCTCAAAAAGAAATTCAGATGTATCTTTATTGATTCGGACGCCGTATGCGCGCCTTTCGGCTCAACAAAGTTTTTCAACATCATAATTCTCGGCGTTGCCGCGGGAGCGGGCGAAACGGGTATGAGCAAAGAAACCCTGCTCGCGCAGATTGACCGCCGCGTGCCCGAAAAATACAGAGAGATAAACAGGCAGGCCTTCCTCGCCGGATATGAAATCGGAGAAAAGGAGAAAAACCTCAATGAAAATAAATGAGAAACAGCTTGAACTCGTTGACAGACAGATTAAGAGAATACTCGAAAGCGGAAACTACTACAGCGAAAAGTATAAGGCGCTCGGCATAGACGGAGTGAAGACCGCCGAGGACTTTGAGAAAATCCCCTTTACCGATAAGGCGGACCTGAGAAACGCCTATCCGCTCGGCATTCAGGCAGTGCCCGAAGAGAAGGTTGTAAGAATTCACTCATCCTCAGGCACAACAGGAAAACCCGTTATTATTCCTTACACCGCAAAGGATGTTGACGACTGGGCAACCATGTTTGCAAGGTGCTACGAAATTGCGGGAATCACCGCGAAGGACCGCATTCACATCACACCGGGCTACGGCCTGTGGACTGCGGGCATAGGCTTCCAGGCGGGCTGCGAAAAACTCGGCGCTATGGCAATCCCTATGGGACCGGGCAACACCGAAAAACAACTGCAGATGATGATCGACCTCAAATCAACGGTCATCTGCGCCACCTCGTCTTACGCCCTTCTGCTCGCGGAGGAAATCAACAAGCGCGGCTTAAAAGATAAAATCTGCCTCAAAAAGGGCGTCATCGGCTCGGAAAGATGGAGTGACGCAAAAAGAAACTACATAGCGAAAGAACTCGGCATTGAACTTTACGATATATACGGCCTTACCGAAATCTACGGGCCCGGCATCGGCGTAAACTGCCCCGGCGAAACGGGTATGCACATATTTGACGACTACCTTTACACCGAGATTATCGACCCCGTCACGGGCGAAGTGCTGCCCGACGGCGAAGAGGGCGAAATAGTTATCACCACGCTCGTGAAAGAGGGCGCGCCCCTCATCCGTTTCCGCACGCACGACCTTTCGAGGATTATTCCGGGCGAGTGCAAGTGCGGCAGAACTTATCCCCGCCTTGATACCATCAGGGGCAGGAGCGATGATATGTTCAAGGTGCACGGCGTAAATATGTTCCCCAGCCAGGTGGAAGAGATACTCGGTATGGTTGACGGCGTGTCGAGCGAATATAAAATTGACATCGCGCACGATGAAAACAAAAACAGAGATATAATCATGCTCACCGCCGAGGCGGAAGGCAGGGTTGATTTTGACAAGACCGCCGAGGAAATCAAGGGGCTGTTCAAATCAAGAATGAACGTCACCCCGAAGGTTGCAATCGTGGCTGTGGGTACTCTGCCGCGCTCGGAAAAGAAGACGCAGAGAGTGTTTGACCACAGAGACTGAGCGAAGGAATATACAGATGAAAAAAGTACGCATCACCGTAAAGAAAATCGCGCGCTATGACGACCTCATAGCCGAATACGAAAACCCGATTGAGCATGCCTGCTCAATGCTTCAGGGGCAGGTGTTCACCGCAAACGGATACGAAAAACCCGACGGCTTCTGTGACAGCGCGTGGGAATCCGTTTCGCCCTTTGTGATGGCTCTCGCGCACGGCGGAGAAAACTTTTATGACGGCTGGATGAAAAACCCGAAATCCGCGATGATTTCCTGCAACGACGGATTCCGCCCCGTGAGTTTTCTGCTTGAAGCGCTTGACGAAGACGCTCAGTAAATAAAAAAAGACCGGTCGATTATGAAATCGACCGGCTTTGCTTTTCTCTATTCGGTTTCTGTTTCTTCTTCTTTAACGGCGTCTTTCTTTTCGAGCACCCTTTTCAGCATTTCGTCATACTGCTCATACATATACTGGGTTTTGTTTTCGAGCAGGAAGTAGTGCTTGATGTAGGGCACGAGCAAAATCATCAGCAGAAAGAAAACGCCGAGCAGGGGCATAAACTTCGTTACAAGTTCAACCAGCAGCGTGCCTACGGCGAGAAGGGCGAAGGTGAGAGTCACCATAAGGTGAATAAGCCTCTCGTGCTGGAAAAAGCCCACCTGGATAAGATGCTTTCTGATTTCCTCTTCCCAGTCCGTTTCGGGGCTGTCGGTTTCAAGCAGTAAGTCGATGGTCTGTACATAGCCGAGTATTCTCTGTTTCATGGCAGTATCACCTCTTTATTTAATGTTAGCACCTTTGCGCACTTTTTTCAATCTTGATTTAATTTATATTGCAAATAATATGAGCAGATGCTATAATTTCACCAAACAGGAAAAACTCAGGAGGTCTCTCAATGAACATCACCCGTGACATTTTTTATGTGGGCGTAAACGATCACAAAATTGACCTGTTTGAAGGTCAGTATGATGTGCCCAACGGAATGGCGTATAACTCTTATCTCATCGCGGATGAAAAACTCGCCGTTATGGACAGCGTTGACGCAAACTTCACCCACGAGTGGCTTGACAATATCGAAAAAGCCGCCGCAGGCAGAAAGCCCGATTACCTCGTGGTGCAGCATATGGAGCCCGACCATTCGGCAAACATCGGCGCTTTTATGAATAACTATCCCGACGCCGTCATCGTATCCTCCGCAAAGGCGTTTGCCATGATGAGAAACTTTTACGGCAAAGAGTATGAGGACAGACGCATTGTGGTAAAAGAGGGCGACACTTTAAATCTCGGCGCTCACACACTTAACTTCATCGGCGCTCCGATGGTACACTGGCCCGAAGTGCTTATGACTTATGACAGCACCGATAAAGTCCTTTTCTCCGCCGACGGTTTCGGCAAATTCGGCGCTCTTGACGCGGACGAAGACTGGGCGTGCGAAGCGAGAAGATACTATTTCGGCATAGTGGGCAAATACGGCGCCCAGGTGCAGGCTGTGCTCAAAAAAGCGGCGGGGCTCGAAATAAACGCCATCTGCCCGCTTCACGGACCGATGCTCACCGAAAACCTCGAATACTATATCGGCCTTTACGACACCTGGTCATCATACGGCGTTGAGAGCGAAGGCATAGTAATCTGCTACACCTCAGTTTACGGCAACACAAAGAAGGCAGTTGAATCCCTCGCCGAAAAACTCAGGGCGAAGGGCTGCCCGAAAGTCGCCGTCAACGACCTTGCGAGAGACGATATGGCAGAGTGTGTTGAAGACGCTTTCCGCTACGGCAAAATCGTGCTCGCGACCACCACTTACAACGCTGACATCTTCCCCTATATGAGGGAGTTTATAAATCACCTTACCGAAAGAGGCTTCCGGAATAAGACCGTTGCCCTGATTGAAAACGGCTCGTGGGCTCCTCTCGCGGCAAAGACGATGAAGTCGATGCTCGAAGGCTGCAAAAACCTCACCTTTACCGATACCACGGTTAAAATCCTCTCCGCGCTCAATGACATAAGCGCCGCGCAGATTGACGCTCTCGCGGATGAACTCTGCAAGGAATACCTCGCGCAGGATAACGCAACGGCAAACAAAAACGACCTGAGCGCCCTGTTCAATATCGGCTACGGTCTATATGTTGTCACATCAAACGACGGCAAAAAAGACAACGGCCTTATCGTGAACACCGTTACCCAGGTTACAAGTTCGCCCAACCGCGTTGCCGTTTGCATCAACAAGCAGAACTATTCACACCACGTGATTGAGCAGACAGGCATAATGAATATAAACTGCCTGAGCGTTGACGCCCCGTTCTCCGTGTTTGAGAATTTCGGCTTCCGCAGCGGCAGAAACACCGACAAATTCGAAGGCGCGGAAGTGCTCCGCTCCGACAACGGCCTCGTTTTTCTGCCCCGATACATAAACGCGATGATGTCGCTCAAGGTGGTGCAGTATATTGACCTGGGCACTCACGGAATGTTTATCTGCGATGTGACAGAGGCAAGAGTCCTCTCCGACAAAGAGACGATGACATACACCTATTACCAGAAAAACGTGAAACCCAAACCTCAGACCGAGGGCAAAAAAGGATATGTGTGCAAAATCTGCGGCTATGTCTATGAAGGCGATGAACTTCCCGATGATTTCATCTGCCCGCTCTGCAAGCACGGCGCCGCCGATTTTGAACCGATAAATTGACAAACCTTTAAGGAGGAAACAAAAAATGGCAAAATACGTATGCGACCTTTGCGGCTATGTTTATGACCCCGAAATCGGCGATCCCGATAACGGCATCGATCCCGGCACCGCATTTGAAGACCTTCCCGACGACTGGACCTGCCCCCTGTGCGGCGTAGGCAAAGACAGTTTCTCCGAAGAATAAACAAACATAACAGAAAACCCTCCCGCTCTTGCGGGAGGGTTTTTGCTTTATCTTATTCTTTTTCAGCCGTCTGCTGTGCTTCAATCAGAGCGTTTATATCGTTTTTGCCCCTGTGCCTGTAGGGGAAGAAGCGGAGCACCGCAAACATTATAAAGCCGCCGACAAAGTTCATCACTATGTCGCACATCGTATCCATAAGCGGAAATCTCTGAGCGAAGAGTTCCATATCCGAAAACGGGAACATGCAGAAGATGTTTTCAATCTTTCCGCCTGCCTCCGCAAGAGCATTCTGCAGATTCCAGTGCTGAGCGTCGCCGCCGAAAAACTGGTCATACACAAACTCAAACAGTTCCCAGAAATTCGCGAGCACAAAGCCGAAGCCGAGCGAGCAGAGCGAAGCAATCTGATGCGGGCAGGTCTTTTTGAGTTTGAGCTGTGTTGCGCAGATATATTCGTAGCCGATATATACGCCCTCCGCGGTGCCTGTCGCATGGAGAATCTTGTCATACATCGGGAGCGAGTAGTAGAGGTTGAGGTACGCTCCGCCGAATGAGCCCAGTAAAAATCCGAGCGCGGTTATATTCTGAAAGCGCGGGGAAAACAGACGGAGTTTGCTCTTTTCGGGGAAGAACTGAATAATCTCATAAGCAAACATGCCCACAAGGTTTGCGCATATCTGCGCGGGCGGGTTGCTTCCGCTGTAATCCTTGCCGTTTACGAGGGTGTCAATCAGGGCGTAAATCATAAGGCCTCTGAGTATCCACCAGTAAATCAGCTCGCTCTTTTTTACGTTTTTGAAAATTCTCGAAAAATAGTTTTTGAAATAATTTGTCATCGGGTTTCTCCTTTAAGCGGAATAATAATCCGCGAGTTTCTTGATTTCTCTTTCGCCGATACAGCCGTTAAACAGCATAAGGTCGTCAAGGCGGAAGATTATACCCCTGCTTTTGTTGTAAGACAGGTAAATATCGTCGCCGAGCACAAGGCCGCCGCCCGCAAGGGAAGAAATGTATTTTTTATCAATCACATCCGTGTGGGCAAGAGCAAAGTTAAGGTAGCATTTCGTTTCGCCTGTTGCGGTATCAAAGGTCAAAGCGATATGCACGGGGCCGCTGAAACCGTCCGCGCCGAAAGCGGTGACGGTGTCGGTATCGTCATTGCCGCAGCCGTACTGCACCATTACGGAGTGATTGCGCAGGATAACATTGAATCCCTTTTCCTGATGTTTGCCGGGCTCCGGACTTTTTGTGCCGAGCACACAGATATTCTGCTCAATATCCTTATCGGCAATCAGCCAGAAAGCGAGCGAAAAGCCGCCGGTGAGAGGGGCATTTTCAATTTTTACCGCTCCCGTCGCGCCGAATTCCGCTATACTGCCCTCCATACCGTTTGTGTAAAACTTGACCGCGCCGCATTCCGTGATTTTACAAAGACCAGTTTCGTCTTCAAGGCTGTTTTCGAAGGGCATACGGAGTCTGAGCGACGAGCCGAATATTTCCTTCAGACCGCCCGGCTCATCAAACGGAATGTGAGCCTTTTGCTTTGCCGTTTCGGGCAGAGAGGGGATAACATACTCGCGCGGGTAATCCTCAAACACGTTTTCGGGCACCTGCGAGGTGTAGCCGCCCGGGGTGTAAGCGGGTACTTCGAGCCCGAGAGCGTAAAGCACAAGCGCGGAAATATCTTTTGTGACGGCAAAGGGGATTTCTCCCTTTTTAACGCCTTTTCCCGAAACTCCGAAAAATATCTTTTTCTCGGTGTCGTGCCAGCCGCCGTGTCCGCGTATAAATCCGCCGTGGTCGGCAAGGCAGATAAACAGGGTGTCATCCGCTATGCCCGCCTTTTCGTAAGCGGCATATATCCTGCCCACGAGGGCGTCGGTTTCTTCTATTGATTTAATGTGCCCTTCTTCGCCGTAGCTGAAGTGGTGGCCCGCGCCGTCGACATCATCCAACTGCACAAACAGGAAAACGGGTTTTTTCGCAACGCACTCAACGATTTTTTCGGTGAGCAAGGGGTCGTTATCCGCCGTTTCCTTTATAACGCCGAGCCCGTCTTCAACTATGCCGATGTTTATCGGATTCCAGTTTACGATAGAGGCAAGCAGGGCGTCGGGATACGCTTTGCGGAGCCTTGCGAATACGGTGGGGAATTTGTCATTTTTATAAGGATGCACGCAGATGTAGCCGTTTGTCAGGTTGTGAACAGCGGGCTCGGTGCCTATAAGCATGCCGCCCCAGTTTTCCGCGCTGATGGTCGGGTCCATGCTGTACGCCTCATATGTCACCGCGCCGTTTTCAAATATGCGGTCCATACACGGGGTTTTTGCTGCCCGGTTGAAATTGCCCATACCGTCAATTCCGATAACGGCAACGTGCGAATACTTTTTCATATTGTTCACCGCCTTTAACACGCTTTGTAAATATTAACAGAAAACGGCTTTACAGTCAAGGAAATCGGACTTTTCTTAACTTATACTTAACAATTAAAAAAGGAACAGCGGATAAATTCCACCATTCCTTTTGTTTTTTTCTCTCAGGCGATTTCGCCCGTGACCGCCGCGATAATGTTTCTGTAAACCGAAACGAGCGACGGGGAAACATATTTATCAAGGTGAAGCGAGCCGAAAAACCAGCGCCTGTAAGTGCATACTCCCGAAAGTTCTTCAAAGTATGTATTGAGGCCGTTCACCGCGGTTTTGTCGCCGTCTTTGAGCATAAGAAACGATTTTACTTTTACGGGCGGCTCGTGTGTAAGGATGAAATCCACCTTGCAGTTGAGGCTCTCAAGGTTGTTTGCGCCCTCAATCATCTCATCCCTTGAGGGAAACTCGTCTTTTGACCAGGAGTTAGTCTCAAAGCGGATGTCTATGTCGGGGCTTTCGCCGCCGCCCATAGTGAAATATGTCATATTGTCGATTTTGTAAATCTGCCCTCTCATCAGGTGGCGGATATTCGGCGCCACTTCGTGCACCTTGCCGCCCTCCCATTCGGCCACGGGCAGTGCGTTGAGCGCGGCGAAGTTTTCGTGGGTGCCGTCAATAAAGCAGATATCGTATTTTTTCTTTTCGAGCCGTTTTATGTTGGCAGCCTCTTTGCGGCTTCCGTCCCAGATAAAACCGAAATCGCCGCAGACTATGAGGATGTCGCCCTTTTTCAGTTTTCTGAGGGCAGGGTCCCTGAATCTTTTTATATCCCCGTGCATATCGCCGGTTATGTAAACCATACGGACATTCTCCTAACAGTTATTTGGCAATATGATACACTTTTTCCGTAAAAAAATCAATAGACACAAAAATTTGTGACATATATACTTGATTAAAAAATTTATTTTGATTATAATAAACGGCATAAAATCAAGAGGGACATACCCGGGAAGGGAGAAGCAATGAGATCGCTGATTAAATGTGTCAGAGAAAACAAGTGGCCCACGCTCATCACGCTGGTTACCATTATGTTTGAAGCGATTATAGAGACCCGCATTCCCACGATTACTGCGGACCTTGTCAACAAGGTAAAGAGCATCGATCTTGCCGGCGGCGCGCAAGCCGGCGGCATGAAAGAAGTGCTTGCGGCGGGGCTCACGCTGTTTGTGATGGCGGCAATCTCGCTTGCCTGCGGAGGAATAGCGGGCTACACGAGCGCAAAAGCCGCGGCAGGCTTTGCCAAAAACGTACGCCACGATATTTACTATAAAATACAGGATTTTTCATTTGCGAATATTGACAGGTTTTCCGTTTCGTCGCTCGTTACCCGACTTACGACGGACGTCACCAATGTGCAGATGACCTATATGATGCTCATCCGTCTTGCCATCAGGTCTCCGCTTATGATAGTCTTTTCGGCTGTTATGGCAGAGAGGATGGGAGGCAAACTCGCCGCGTCATTCCTTGTTATCATACCCGTGCTCGCAACGGGGCTTATAGTCATCGGCATCTTTGCCCTGCCCGCATTCAGACGCGTTTTCAAGAAATACGATAAACTCAACGAATCCGTCGAAGAAAACGTGAGGGCGATGCGCGTAGTCAAGAGTTTCGCCAGAGAAGAATACGAAAAAAAGAAATTCGGCAAGGCGTCCGAGGCAATCCGCAAAGATTTCACCTTCGCCGAGAGAGTGGTTGCGCTCAATATGCCCGTGATGCAGCTTTGCGTTAACTTCAACCTCGTTTTCGTGCTCTATGTCGGCTCAAAACTGATTATCTCCAACAGGGGCACTACCATTGACGTAGGTCAGCTTTCCGCTATGATGACCTACGGCTTCCAGATTCTTATGTCGCTTATGATGCTCTCGATTGTGTTTGTTTTCTTCACAATCAGCATCGAATCCGCAAAGAGAATAAACGAAGTTTTAAGAGAAAAGCCCACCCTCACAAACCCCGAAACTCCCGTGTGCGAGGTTGCGGACGGCTCAATAGACTTTGAAAATGTAGTTTTCAAATATTCCGAAAGCGCGCAGAGAAACGCGCTCGAAAAAACAAACATACACATCCCGTCGGGATCAACGGTCGGCATAATCGGCGGCACGGGCGTCGGAAAATCCACCCTCGTGCAGCTTATTCCCCGCCTTTATGATGTGACCGAAGGATGCGTGAAAGTCGGCGGCGTTGACGTCAGGAATTACGACCTTGTCACCCTCAGAGATTCGGTTGCAATGGTATTGCAGAAAAACGTCATTTTTTCCGGCACAATCAGAGAAAATATGCGCTGGGGCGACCCGCAGGCAAGCGACGAAGAAATTGAAAACGCCTGCAAAGCGGCGCAGGCGCACGATTTCATTATGTCCTTCCCCGACGGTTATGATACTCACATCGAGCAGGGCGGCACCAACGTTTCCGGCGGTCAGAGGCAGCGTCTCTGCATAGCGCGCGCACTGCTCAAAAAGCCGAAGGTGCTCATCTTTGACGATTCAACCTCCGCGGTTGACACTCGCACAGACGCTCTTATAAGAAAAGAACTCAGGGACTATATGCCCGAAACCACCAAACTCATAATTGCTCAGAGAATCGCCTCCGTGCAGGATGCCGATATGATTCTCGTGATGGACAACGGCAGGATTGAAGCCTGCGGCACTCACGACGAATTGCTTGAAACGAGCGGCATCTACAGAGAAGTGTATGAGCAGCAGAGCAAGGGAGGTGAGGATAATGAGTAAGAAACCCGAAGACAGCGGCAGAAAAATCGATTTCGCCACTCTCGGCAGAATCCTGCGCACGCTCAAAGGTTTTTATCCGAAACTCCTGCCCGTCACCGCTTTCTGCATCTGCTTCTCCGCCATTGCCGCGGCGCTGCCGGCGGTATTCGTGCAGAGAGTAACCGCGATTATAGAGGAGCGATTCCTTTCGGGTAACTGGGAGGGCGCAAGGCCCGTCATCATCTCAAACCTCGTGCTGCTTGTGAGTATGTACGCGCTGGCTATCATTTCATCCACTCTCTACGGCCAGCTGATAGCCTATATGAATCAGGGCTTCCTCAAAAAACTCAGGGTTGAGATGTTTGAAAAAATGCAGAATCTGCCCGTCGCCTATTTTGACAGAAACAGGCACGGCGACGTGATGAGTTACTACACCAACGATATTGACGCCATCCGTCAGCTCGTTTCACAGGCTCTTCCGACCACTCTTCAGGCGGGGATGATAGTCATTTCCGTAACGGCGATTATGCTCTATTACAGCATCTGGCTTATGCTGATTGTTATGATCGGCGTGCTCTTTATGCTTATGGTATCCGGCAGGATAGGCGGCGGCTCGTCAAAATACTTCATCCGCCAGCAGAAATCCGTAGCCGTAACCGAGGGCTTTGCCCAGGAGATGATGAACGGCCAGAGAGTCATCAAAGTTTTCAACCACGAAAAAGAAGCCGAAAAAGATTTTGACAAGGTAAACGATAACCTTTTCCATGACAGCTTCAGGGCTCACGCCTACGCAAACCTGCTCGCCCCGATTATTATGAACATAGGCAACATTCTCTATGTTGTTGTGGCGACGGTCGGCGGCGTGCTGCTGATTACGGGCGCAAAGAATTTCAGTATTTCGGGAATGGCATTCGGCATAAGCGTGCTGATTCCCTTCCTCAATATGACAAAGCAGTTCACCGGCAACGTGAACCAGGTTTCACAGCAGCTCAACTCTGTTGTAATGGGCATCGCGGGCGCGAAAAGAATATTTGAACTCATCGACGCCGAGCCCGAGGTTGACGACGGCTATGTGACTCTTGTAAACGCCGAAATCGACGAAGAGGGTCACATCACCGAAACCGATGAGCACACAGGCAAGTGGGCGTGGAAGCATCCGCACCACGACGGCACTATTACCTACACCGAACTCAAAGGCGACGTGAGAATGACCGACGTTGATTTCTCCTATATCGAGGGCAAGCAGGTGCTTTACGATGTGTCCGTATTTGCCGAGCCCGGTCAGAAAGTCGCTTTCGTCGGCGCGACGGGCGCGGGCAAAACCACTATCACAAACCTCATCAACAGATTTTACGATATCGAAGACGGCAAAATCCGCTATGACGGCATAAACATCAACAAGATTAAAAAGAGCGACCTTCGCCGCTCGCTCGGCCTTGTGCTGCAGGAGACCAACCTCTTCACCGGCACCGTAATGGAAAACATCCGCTACGGCAGGCTCGAGGCAACGGATGAGGAGTGCATCGCGGCGGCAAAACTCGCCGGCGCGGACGATTTCATCACCCGACTTCCCGACGGCTACGAAACCGAACTTTCAAACAACGGCTCCAACCTTTCGCAGGGACAGAGGCAGCTGCTCGCCATAGCAAGGGCGGCCGTTGCCGACCCGCCCGTTATGATACTCGACGAAGCGACCTCGTCCATCGACACGAGAACAGAGGCGATTGTCCAGGCGGGAATGGACAAGCTTATGGAAAACCGCACGGTGTTCGTGATAGCCCACAGGCTCTCAACGGTCAAGAACTCGGATGTGATTATGGTGCTTGACCACGGCAGGATAATCGAGCGCGGGAATCATGAGAAGCTGATTGAGGAGAAAGGCACGTACTATAAGTTGTACACCGGCGCCTTCGAACTGGAATAATCTCTCACTCGGGACATAAAAGGCGAAAAACGAAAAGACAATAGAGTTAAAAAGGACTGCGAGTTAGTAACTTGCAGTCCTTGATTTTTATTTCTTCTGATTTGTTATGAGGAATGTTTTGTTATTGTCTTTTCTCGGCGTTCTTTCGGCCTTGCCGTATCTTGATACTGTCGTCGGCCGAAATAATCGCCGTTTTCATCCTTTTCTGTTCCCTCCCTGAGTGCCGCTCAGCAAGCAACATCTGAAACAAAAGGTGAATTAAAAATTGATTGTCATCCTGGGTCGAAGCGTAACGCCGCTGCCTGTGGCAGATAAAGGCGTTACGCTGAGATGAAGAAACAAGGAGAACTGCGAAACGAATCAGTGAGCAGGGCGACTATGTTTCTGAGGGGTTGCGGAGCGAGTCGAAGGATCTCTGTTGAGATTCCTCGACAGGCTCGGAATGACAGTTTGTTGTTTTATAGCACCTACCCCGTAGGGGCGGATATCATCCGCCCGCTTTCAAGGATATGCGGAGCATTATCTTATGCCTTCCCCTTGAGGGTGCGGGTGTCCGGTGGACACCTTCGCGAAGCGAAAGCACCGACCGAACCGACAGGAGAGACAGGTGTCTGCAAAGCAGACGGATGAGGTGTCACGGCGCTCGGATTTGAGATTTTGCATTTGGCGGAGAAGGAGAGACTCGAAATGCCCCTCGCAAACAAAGGTCGCCTCACTCGCTGTCGCGTCGTGATTCTCCCTGTTTGCTCATCTCACCGCCTCGCTTAATCCGCCACCGGCGGCGCTTCGGCGGTTCGACCCGCGCCGTACCGGCGCGTGAGATCGCTTTCTGTAATTGTAAAAGGCACCCCCAAAGGGGTGCCTTTTACAATGGCGGAGAAGGAGAGACTCGAACTCTCGCGCCGGTTACCCGACCTACGCCCTTAGCAGGGGCGCCTCGTCACCAACTTGAGTACTTCTCC